>NZ_CP059404.1:2013090-2348605 GCF_014217255.1 Corynebacterium incognita | reverse complement strand
TTACTACAAAAACTGACCCCAACCCGACGGGGCAAAACGAGGCCAGAAACATCATCACACACAAATGCAAATCAGTAATCACAATGCAGCCAATGAAACACTTAAATGTTTACAGTAACGCCCTCATCAAAAAGCGCCACCCGGCACACACCACAACCACCAACACACCATGCGCAACAACACAAAAAATAAAAAAGTACATTGGCACACTATTGAGTTCTCAGACAACGTCCGCACACGATATCCGCTAAGAATTTCTTCTTGCTTGCCTCGCGGCTGGAAGCTTCACTCTAGTCGAAGACTTCAATCAAAGTCAACTTCGTGTTTACTTCCCTGTCACCTTCTTCGCTTTCCGGCGAACCGGGGCGCTCTCGGCGACTTGGACTAAGTTACACATCGCCTGAAACAAAAACAAACTCCCACGTCACTGGCCACTTTTGCGGCTGACGTGGGAGCATTGATGAAAGGTTGCGAGGACGTTAACCCAGAAGCTCAGCACCGGCGAAATTCTTCTTGCCGCGGCGCAGTACTAGGTACTTGCCGTGCAACACATCCTCCGGCGTCGGCGTCCAGTCTTCTGCCTCGATGCGTTGGTTGTTCACGTAGGCACCGCCCTCCTTAATGGTACGGCGGGCTGCGCCCTTGGAGTCCGCCAACCCGGAGGCGATAAGCAAGTCCACAATGGTGCGCGGGGCGTCGGCCGCAATCTGCGCAAGTGTGGTTTCACTCAAAGCGCCCTTGAGCGTCTGCTCGTCAAGATCCGTGAGCTCAGCCTTGCCAAACAATGCCTGGGCCGCGAGCTCGACGCCCTTCGTCGCCTCCGGGCCATGCACCAAGTCGGTCATTTCCTTGGCCAGGCGCTTTTGCGCCTCGCGACGGAAAGGCTCGTTAGCCACCTTCTCCTCGTACTCAGCGATTTCCTCCTGTGTAAGGAAAGTAAACCAGCGCATGTAGTCGATGACCACGGAGTCGCCGGCGTTCACGAAGTACTGGTACCACGAGTACGGCGAGGTCTTCTCCGGATCGAGCCACAGCTTGCCGCCACCGGTGGACTTGCCGAACTTCTGTCCGTCAGCATCAGTCACCAGCGGAACGGTCAATCCGTGTACCTTTGCGCCGTTGACGCGGCGGTTCAGATCCACGCCGGAGACGATGTTGCCCCACTGGTCGCCGCCGCCGATCTGGAGCACGCAGTCGTACTCGCGGTGCAGGGTCACGTAGTCGTTCGCCTGCAGCAGCATGTAGGAGAACTCGGTGTAGGAGATACCGTCTGATTCCAGGCGGCGCTTCACCGTGTCGCGGTCAAGCATGGTGTTCAGAGAGAAGTTCTTACCCACGTCGCGCAAGAAGGAAATGACGGACATGTTCATGGTCCAGTCCGCATTATTGACCAACAGCGCGCTATTCGCGCTGTCGCTATCAAAGTCAATGAACTTGCGTAGCTGGCCCTTGATGGAGTCGAGATTGTGAGCTATCACGTCGTCGGAAAGCATGGAACGCTCGCCGACGTCGCGGGGATCGCCGATGAAACCGGTTGCGCCGCCCGCCAGCGCCAGCGGACGATGGCCGAATTCCTGGAAGCGGCGCAGCATGATCATGGGCACCAAGTGACCTGCGTGCAGGGAGTCACCGGTCGGGTCGAAGCCGCAGTACAGAGTGATGGGTTCCGCGCAGGCTTCGCGGAGCGCATCGAGGTCAGTGGATTGGTTGATGAGTCCACGCCAGGACAGTTCGTCAATGATGTTCATGGGTTCTTCTCCGAAAATGTGGGGTCGGTGGGCCTTAGGCTGGCCAGTCGATTGCTTCGTCGGCAAGCATCACGGGAATGCCATCCTCGATGGGATAGGCGATGTGCAGGCGCTCGTTGATGAGGACGTTCTTGTCCTCGTTATAGACCAGCTCGCCCTTGTCTTGTGGGCAGACGAGGATTTCCAACAGTTTCGGGTCAACGCTCATGCAGCTCATGCTACACGGTGGCGTTGACCCGAGTGTGTTGAGTCGGGACGTTGACCAGCGTCGCGCAGACACTGGATGCCCTCGGTGAGGAGGTCTATCGGGTGGGGCGCTGAGCCCACTGGCGATAGTCCGCGGACTTGCGCTCAACTTCCGCGCGTTGCTCGGCCACCCGAACGCCGGCGGTGCCGCCCTTGGTGGAGCGCGAAGCTACCGCGCCGTCGATGGTGAGCACCGTGCGCACCTCTGGGGTGAGGCGCTTGTCGACGCCCGCGAACTCCTCGTCGGTGAGGTCCACCAGGTCCACTCCCCTGGCTTCCGCCAGGCGCACGCACTCGCCCGAGGCTTCGTGGGCCTCGCGAAACGGAACGCCCTGACGTACCATCCACTCGGCCAGGTCGGTGGCCAGAGTAAAGCCCTGCGGCGCAAGCTCCCGCATGCGGTCGGTGTGGAAGACCAGCGTGCTGACCAGTCCGGTCATCGCCGGCAATAAGAGGTTGAGCTGAGCAAAGGAGTCCACCAGGGGCTCTTTGTCCTCCTGCAGGTCTCGGTTGTACGCCAGTGGCTGGGCCTTGAGTGTGGCCATGAGGCCCGACAGATTGCCGATCAGGCGTCCTGTCTTGCCGCGGGTGAGCTCGGCGACGTCCGGGTTTTTCTTCTGCGGCATAATCGACGACCCGGTGGACCAAGCATCGTCGAGGGTGACGTAGCCGAACTCCGGGGTACACCAGTAGACGATTTCTTCGGCCAGACGGGACATGTCCACCGCCAGCTGTGCGAGGACGAAGGCGGCTTCCGCGGCGAAGTCGCGTGAGGAGGTGCCGTCCAGCGAGTTCTCCGCAGCGGCGTTAAACCCGAGCTCCTCGGCGATGGCCCCGGGATCGAGCGCGAGCGAGGAGCCTGCCAGCGCGCCGGAGCCGTACGGGGAAACGGCTAGGCGCTTGTCGAGGTCCTGCATCCTCCCAATGTCGCGCAGCAAGGGCTGAGCGTGGGCCAGCAGATGGTGTGCCAGCAGTATCGGCTGCGCTGCCTGCGAGTGCGTCTTACCCGGCATGATGGCGTCTGGATGTGCCGCAGCCTGGGCCGCCAGGGCGTCGATAAGCTCGGTGGTCTGCGTGGCGACGTCCCGGATGGCGTCCCGGACCCACATGCGGAACATAGTGGCCACCTGGTCATTGCGGGATCGCCCCGCGCGCAGACGTCCACCGACCTCGGGGCCGACGATGTCGATGAGCCCGCGCTCCATCGCGCCGTGGACATCCTCATCCGTAGGCTCGGGGCGGAACTCGCCGGAAGCCACCTTCTCACCCAGCTGGGAGAGTCCGTCCAGCATGGTCTCCAGATCGGCGTCGGACAACAGGCCGGCGCGGTGCAGCACCTTGGCATGGGCCTTCGAAGCCAGGACGTCGTACGGTGCGAGCACCCAGTCGAAATGGGTGGACACGCTCAGCGCAAACATCGCCTCCGAAGGGCCGCCGGAAAATCGGCCACCCCACAAAGAACCCTGGTTAGTGCCGTGCTTCGCCGCGGAATCCTGTGGTTGCGGGTTGCCCATTAGACCTGTGCCCCCGCGGTCGGACCATTGCCCTGTTCGCGGTCGCGCTTGTTGGCAATCTGGGCGGACAGGCCGTGCAGCTGAACGAAGCCCTTAGCGGCGGTCTGGTCGAAGGTGTCGCCGGTGTCGTAGGTGGCCAAGTTGAAGTCGTACAGGCCGGTCTCGGAGCGGCGGCCGTTGACGATGATCTGGCCGGACTGCAGAACCAGTCGGATGTCGCCGTTGACGTTGTCCTGCGTGGAGTCAATGAAGGCGTCCAGGGAACGTTTGAGCGGACCGAACCAGAGGCCGTCGTAAACCTCCTCGGACCAGCGGGCATCAACAAGGCGCTTGTAGCGCGCAAGCTCGCGCTCAAGGGTGACGTCCTCCATGGCCTCGTGGGCCTTGATGAGGATCATGGCGCCGGGGGCCTCGTAAATCTCGCGGGACTTGATGCCCACAAGGCGGTCCTCCACCATGTCCAGGCGGCCGATGCCCTGGGCGCCGCCCCGGCGGTTGAGTTCTTCAATGATCTCGAGCATGGACATCTGCTTGCCATCAATGGCAACGGGCTTACCCTTCTCAAACGAGATCACTACCTCGTCCGGGGCATTGCCCAGCGCTGGATCTTCGGTGTAAGCATAGATGTCCTTGGTCGGCGCGTTCCACAGATCCTCGAGGTAGCCGGTCTCAATCGCGCGGCCGAAAACGTTCTGGTCGATGGAGAAGGGTGACGCCGCGGACTGCTCGATAGGCAGGTCGATCTCTTCGGCGAAGGCGATGGCCTTGTCTCGGGTCCAGGCGTAGTCACGTGCCGGAGCGATGATGTCCAAGGTGGGGTCCAGGGCACGGAAAGAGACCTCGAAGCGGACCTGGTCGTTGCCCTTGCCGGTGCAGCCGTGCGAGACGTGACTGCCGCCGTGCTCCTGCGCGGCCTTCACCAAGTGCTTAACGATGAGCGGGCGGGAGATAGCAGAGACCAATGGGTATTGCTTCATGTACATCGCGTTGGCCTTGATGGTGGGCAGGCAGTATTCGTCGGCGAATTCATCGCGAGCGTCCACGACGATGGACTCCACGGCGCCGCAGTCAAGCGCGCGCTGACGTACGGACTCCATATCCTCGCCGCCCTGGCCCAAATCGAGGGACACGGCGATCACTTCGCCACCGGTCATTTTGGCCAGGTAGGGGATGGCCACGGACGTGTCCAGGCCGCCGGAATACGCGAGCACTACACGAGAGGTCATGAAAACTCCTTAGATAAATATTACAGTCTATGTAATATTATGCACTCTCGCGCGAAAGAATGCTAACCCCGCCCCCGATCGGTGAGGCGCTCTGCCATTTCGCGGCCGGTCACCGGTTCACGTACGAGGACGAAAACGGTGTCATCGCCAGCGATGCACCCCACGACGTCGGGAAGCCCCACGCGATCAATGAAGCTGGCGAGGTATTGCGCCGCACCGGCTGGGGTGCGCAGCATCGCGATATTGCCCGAATGGTCTGCTGACACGACGAGTTCATCGACCATGCGACGCAGCTTTTCACGCGGCCCGTTGATTTGGTCCTCGAATTGTTCTAGGTCTCCGCCGACCATGTAGAAAGACCGGCCGGCACCGCGACGCACTTTCTTGGCACCGAGCTCATCCAAGTCTCGCGAAAGCGTCGCCTGCGTGATGTCGATACCTTCCTTGAGAAGCAGCTCGGAGAGCTGTACCTGGCTGGTGATTTTGGTCTTGCCCAGGATCTCAAGAATTTTCGCCTGACGAGCGTTGCGAGTAGTCTGCGATGCCATCTGTCGTCCTTTAACTTTCGAGGAAAGCTAAGGCAGGACCCTAGCTTCACGTGCGTCACTATGTTCCAACAACCACACCAACAAAGCCTTTTGGGCGTGCATCCGGTTCTCTGCCTCATCAAAAACTCTCGAGGTCGGACCGTCAATCACGTCCGTAGTAACTTCGTAGCCGCGGTATGCCGGGAGGCAATGCAAAAAGATAGCACGCTTCCCTGCTTTATTCATTGTGTCACTATTCACTTGATATGGCAGCAACTGGGTGCGTTTTTGGTCGGCTTCAGCCTCCTGCCCCATCGACACCCAGGTATCAGTAATCACCACTTGTGCACCTGCTACGGCGTTAACATCGGAGGTAATTTCGACGCTCCCCCCGGTTATTTCGGCCCGTTCGCGAGCCCTCTTGACGAAACGCTCCTGGGGCCAATACGCCTCTGGGGCGACGATAGAAATATGCATTCCTGCCGTTGAAAATCCCAACATATATGAATGGGCCATGTTGTTGGCGCCATCGCCGATGTACACCGCTTTCTTTCCCGCAAGCTTGTCGACGCCGCCGAAATTCTCGGCGCAGGTCACCAGGTCAGCGAGGATCTGACACGGGTGGAGGTCATCGCTGAGGGCATTGATCACCGGAACCGAGGCGTGCGCTGCCATCTCTTCCAGCCCCGCGTGCGCATAGGTCCGCCAGACGATGGCGCTGGCAAACCGAGACAGCACCCGTGCGGTGTCCGAAATCGGTTCGCCCTTGCCCAAGTGCATGGTGGACGAATCCGCCACGATCGGATTGCCTCCCAACGCGGCGATTCCAGCGCTGAACGAAAAGCGGGTTCGCGTGGAGGACTTATCAAACAGGACCGCTACCGTTTGGGGACCCTCCAGGGGCTTCCTCGAATAGGGTTCCGCCTTGAGCTCTAACGCAAGATCAAGGATCTCGTGCTGCTCCTGTGGTGAAAGATCGTCATCTGCCAAAAAGTGCCGGGGTGTCATGGTGTCTCCTCAGTTCGGAATATAGATAACTGGATTGGTGATGTTCAATTGGTGATGTTCTAGCTGAGCTGCCACAACACGGTGGCCAACGTCGATACTGCTTCAGTGATCTCCTCGTCGCTGATGACCAGCGGCGGGGTCAGTCGAATAACGTCTGGTGCCGGCGCGTTAACGATGAGGCCGTGTTCGCGGGCAACCGACACCACCTCGGCCGCCACCGGGGTCCGCAGCACGACGCCGAGCATGAGCCCGCGTCCCCGGACGGCCCGGACCCCGCGAATAGTAGACAGCGCGCCGATCAGCTTGGCGCTCTTGTACTTGACGTCGACAAGCATGTGCGGGTCCAGCTCGTTGAGCACGGCATTGGCAGCGGCACAGGCAATCGGGTTGCCACCGAAGGTAGTGCCGTGGTCACCCGGCTCGAAGCGGTTGGCCTCGCCAATAGCCAGGCAAGCACCAATTGGCAGCCCGCCACCCAGCCCCTTAGCCAGGGTGACGATGTCGGGGACGATTCCCTCGTGCTCGAATGCGAAGAAGTCGCCGGTGCGTCCCACACCGGTCTGGACTTCGTCCACGATGAACAAAATGTCGTGCTTATCGCACAGCGCGCGTACCTGAGTAAAAAAGCCCGTGGGCGCCGGAATGACGCCGGACTCACCCTGAACGGGCTCCAGCATGATGGCCGCGGTGTCGTCGGGGGCCTGCTCCACCAGTTGCGTGAGGTACCCAATGTCGCCGTAGGGGAAGTACTCGACGTCGGAAAGCAACGGCCGGAACTTCTGCTGCTTCGTCGGTTGGCCGGTCAGCGTCAAGGTGCCCATCGTGCGTCCGTGGAAGCCACCCTCGGCTGTGAGGATCCGCCGCTTGCCACTTAAGCGCGCGAGCTTGAGCGCCGCCTCGTTCGCCTCGGCGCCCGAGTTAGCGAAGAACACCCGCGTCGCCTGGCCGGTGGCGGCATCAGTGGCGTCGGCGATGCGGCTCTGCAGGGACTCGGCCAACTCCACCGCAGGAGCGGAGCCCGCCAGGTTGGAGACGTGCCCCAACTGGGAGACCTGGTGTGTCACGGCGTCGACCACCGCGGGGTGGGCGTGCCCAAGCGCGTTAACCGCGATACCGGCGAGGCAGTCGAGGTAATCGTTGCCCTCCTCATCCCAGACCCGGCTCCCCTGGCCCCGGACCAGGCTCATCGACGGAGTGCCGTAGGTGTTCATGAGTGCAGCATTCCAGCGATCACCCAGATTTGGTGTCTCGTTTGTCGCGGTAGTCGTGTCCGCCTGCGGGGCCGCGTCGGTCGGCTGAGTAGCATCGAGGATCATCGGTGACGTGGGAAGTTGGCTAAGCATGGGAATCGTCCTTCCTATACAGCACTCCAGTGGAAGCATGAGCAGTGGTGTGTGCGGGGGCGTCAGCGGCGTCGGGAAGCACCATCGTTCCCACACCGCCAGGGGTGAGCAGTTCGAGGATGACCGCGTGCGGCGCACGGCCATCGATAACGTGGGCGGCGTGGACCCCGGACTGAACTGCCTTAAGGCAGGCATCCATCTTGGGGATCATTCCCGAGTCCAAACGTGGAACTAGGGCGGCAAGGTCGTTTTCTTTGATGATGGACACCAGCGAGTCTTGGTTTGGCCAGTCCGTGTAGAGCCCGGCGACGTTGGTGAGCATGAGGAGCCGGTCTGCACCCAAGGCCTGAGCGAGCGCAGAGGCGGCTGTATCGGCGTTGATGTTATAGATGGTCCCGGCGGCGTCGGGCGCGATGGTGGAGACGATCGGGATTCGTCCGGCATCCACGATGTCTTGGATGGCTTCGGCGTTGACGCTTATGATGTCTCCGACCCGGCCGACATCCGTGGGCACGCCTTCGACGTCCACGAGCCTCTTCTCCGCGCGGAAGAGGCCCGCGTCCTCGCCGGACATGCCCACCGCGTAGGGGCCATGTGCGTTGATAAGCCCGACGAGATCGCGGCCGACCTGGCCGCACAACACCATGCGGACAATCTCGATGTCCTGGGCATCGGTGACCCGGAAGCCACCTTTGAACTCAGTCTTGATGCCCAGCCTCTCCAGCATCGCGGAGATCTGCGGGCCACCGCCGTGGACCACGACGGGCTTGATGCCCACCGTTCGCAACAGGGCCATGTCAGCGGCGAAGGCTTTCTTGAGTTCGTCATCCACCATGGCGTTCCCGCCATACTTCACAACGACGGTCTTGCCCCGCAGCTCCTGCAGCCAGGGCAGGGCCTCCACGAGTACCCGGGCCCTGTCGGCGTCGCTGAGCCCCGCAGTAAAGCCCGATCCCCTGCCGGGAGCGGCCACGGAGCTGGCCGGTGTAGTAGTGAGCAACATTTCTTCACCCACCGCCTTAAGTCGCATACGCGGAGTTGATCTCCACGTAGTTGAAGGACAAGTCGGTGGTGTGGACGGTGGCGTGGCCGCTGCCACCCGCGCCGAGGTCAATGGTCACGGCGATGTGAGCGCCGCTGAGATCCGCCTCGCGCGCGCCCGGCACGCCGGTGGTGTGGGCGCACACCTGGTGTCCGTTGAACCACACCGCGATATTGCCGGGGTCCATGTCCACCGGGGCCATGCCCACTGCCGCCAACACCCGGCCCCAGTTGGGATCCGAGCCGAACATGGCGCACTTGAACAGGTTGTCGCGACCCACGGCCCTGGCAGCCTCGAGCGCCTGCTCGTCTGTGGCCGCTCCGGTCACCGTGATGTCTACGACCTTGGTGACGCCTTCGGCGTCCCCCTGCAACTGCTGCGCCAAATCCGCACACACCGCATGCAGGGCCGCGGTGAATTCCTCGGCCGACGGCTGAGTCCCGCTGGCACCATTAGCCATGGCGATGACCGAGTCGTTCGTCGAGGTGGTGCCGTCAATATCTACCGTGTTAAACGTCGTGTTCGAGACACCAGCGAGCGCGTCATGAAGCAGCGCCGCATCGACCTGGGCGTCGGTGGTGATCACCGCAAGCATGGTGGCCAGCGACGGCGCCATCATGCCCACGCCCTTGGCCATGGCGCCGATGGTCCAGCCCGCACCGTGATACACCGCCTGCTTCATACACGTATCAGTAGTCAATATCCCGGTGGCTGCGTCCTCACCAGACTTGGTCGTGGTATCCAGCTGCGGGACGATGCTCTCAATCCCGGCCACGACGGTGCCCATATCCAGCGGCTCGCCGATGAGTCCCGTGGAACACACCGCGACCGCCGCTGGCGGCAAATGCAGCGCATGCGCGGTCTGTGCTTGCATCGCCTGGGCGTCTGCAAACCCCTGCGCGCCGGTGCACGCGTTGGCGTTCCCGGAGTTGATGATGACCGCGCGCACACCGGTCTCCCGGTCGGCTACGGCCGCGCGCGAGACGGTTACCGCTGCAGAATGCACCTTATTGCGGGTAAAGACCCCCGCGGCGATAGCTTCCGGCCCGGTGTTTACCACGAGTGCCAGATCCTTCTTGCCACTCTTCTTCAGACCCGCCGCAATACCCGCGGCGCTAAAGCCCGCCGGCGCGGTGACTCCAGTGTTCCCCGCCATTGTCGAATCACGTGCCACACCTTCTCCGGCTGGCGCTACCACTGTCGCTTCCATGTCTATCCTCCCTTTTCCTCGTGTGCCCGTAGTGTGTGGGGCTCTACAGTGTTCACTGTTCGTACAGTCCGTTTCTTTGTCACTGCGCTGTTGGTAGCGCGTCGGCGGTGCGGGGGCGCTACGGCCCAGGGCCCACCGAGAAAGTTGTCCTGCAGCCCTACGGGCGGAGCCCGGTGAGGGGTAGACCGGCGGTCTCCGGGAAACCAACCATGAGGTTCATGCACTGGACTGCTGCCCCACCTGTTCCCTTGGTGAGGTTGTCTACCGCGGCGGTGGCGATGACCTTGCGGGCGCGCTTATCGACGTCCACTGCGATCTGCACGCGATTGCTTCCGGCCACGTTGGCGGTCTCCGGGAACTGCCCTGCCTGCGCATCAAGGAGCTCGATAAAGGGCTCAGTGGCATAGGCATCGTGGTAGGCACCGCGCAGCTGTTTGGCGGCGGCGTCCACGTCAATCTCTGCGGCGAGCGGCATGATGGCCACGGCCAGGATGCCGCGCGTTAGCGGCGCGAGTACGGGAGTAAAGCTCAGCGCGACGTCGCTTGCTTCTTTCCCCACCGCGGGAGCGAGGTTCTGCAGGATCTCGGGGATGTGCCGGTGCGCCCCGGCCGCAGAATAGGGCTTAAGGTTTCCCATCAACTCCGCGCCCAAGAGTGGCGCTGAAGGTTTCTTGCCCGCGCCGGAGGCGCCGGTCACTGCCGTCACTGACACATCCGGCAGAGCGAGCCCGGCGGCCAACGCCGGGTAAGCCGCCAGACTCACCGCCGTGGGGAAGCACCCCGGCACGGCCACCCGGTTCGCCGATTGGATGGACGCCCGCTTTCCGGGGAGTTCCGGCAAACCATAGGGCCACGTTCCCGCCCACGGGGTTGCAGCGTTAGTGCCTGCCGGGTTGTAGTAAGCGCCCCACTCCGTCCCGGATTCCAGCCGGAAGTCAGCGGCGCAGTCAATGAGTTTCACCGATTCAGGAAGCTGCTGCGCTAACGCCGCGGAGTGGCCGTGCGGTAGCGCTAGAAATACCACGTCGTGTTCCGCGAGGGCTTCCGGCGTCGTCTTCGCAAAACTCTCCGGCCCAGCCGCCTCGTGGAGCGCCGCTGCGAGGTGCGGTAGGTGGGCCGCAACGCTCTCCTCTGCCTTGTCACCGGCAAACAAGGTACGCAGGCGCAGCTGCCCAGACTGCATTGCTGGGTGGCCAAGGAGCAACCTGATGATCTCCCCGCCCGCATATCCGGTGGCGCCTGCGACGGCTAGCGAAATGGTCATGGCAACACCATAGCAAAAATTGCAGTCGGTTGCATTTTATAAGCTCTGGCCGTGCGAAATCACACCAGATCTTCCACCACCACCCGCCTTACTCAGGACTTTTGCCTCACAGCACTAATGAAAGAATTACAAGTTATCGATACCCCCGGCGGACTCCCCCTTCCCTACCCGCGGCGATCAGACGATTGCGATTGAGATCAGAGTTTCGGCGGCTAGCAGGGAAATGCTTATTGCCGCAGACAGCACGAAGCCCGGGCCACCAAGGGTGGCCCGGGCTGTCACTGCCGTCAGGGAGAGGTGAAATGCTAGGCGCGCATCTCGGCGCCGAAGCGCTCCTTGGCTACAGCGGCTGCAGCGAGGCGGTGCTCGTTGACCTCCTCGTCGGTCAGGGTGCGGTCTCCAGCGCGGAACAGCATGGAAAACGCCAGGGACTTCTTATTGTCCCCCAGCTGCTCGCCGCGGAAGATGTCGAACAGCTCGACGCTCTCCAGCAGTTCCCCGGCACCCTCGGCGACAGCGCGACGAACGGACTCGGCGGGAACGGATTCATCCACGACGAGCGCGATGTCCTGGTGCAGGCCCGGGAAGGCGGATAGCACCGGCGCCGGGAACTGCTCGTCCAACGGCAGGGCCGTGACATCTAGCTCCATCGCGCACACGCGCTCCGGAAGGCCCAGAGCCTTGAGTACCTGCGGGTGCAGCTCGCCGGCGTGTCCGACGACCTCGCCCTTGACCTTGAGCGCGGCGCAACGGCCTGGGTGCCACGGCAGCTGCTCAGCGGCCTCAAGCTCCAGCTCAACGCCTGCGGCACGTGCAACCAAGCGCGCAGACTCGATGGCGTCGGCGTAGGTGTACGCGCGACCTTCGCCCCACGGCCCGGCCAGCTCCCAATTACCCGCGCCCACCGTGGCTACGTGGAGCGGCTGGTATGGCAGGGACTCAATGAGTTCAGTGGCCTCGGCCTTGCTGGGGCGTGCAGAGACGTCCGGCATCGGTGTCTGTTGGCCGCGTTGGAAAGCGACCTGCTGCTGGCCGAACAGCGCCAGATCCTGGCGGCCACGGGCCACGTTCCGCGCCAGGGCCACCAGCATGTTGGGCAGTAGCGTGGTGCCGAGCACCGCATTGTCCGCCTCCAGCGGGTTCTGCACGGTCACCACGTTGCGGCGCGGATCATCAGCTTCGAGACCCCAGACGTCAAAGGTGTCGGTCGCGATGAATGGGCTCGGAAGGATTTCCACGTAGCCCGCGTACGCCAAACCGTGGCCAATGGCCCGGCGACGCACTTGCGCCGGAGTCAGGCCGCGGCCGCCCTTCGGGGTGGGCAGGACAAGCGGGATGTCCTCGAGCCCTTCCAGGCGCAGAACCTCTTCCACCAGATCCACGTCCATGGTGATGTCGCTGCGCCACGTCGGCGGCACGACAGTCAACGTGGCGGCGTCACCGCCGGACGCGGTGACCTCGCACCCGACCTCGCGCAGGCGCGCCTCCACGGTCTGCGCGGCGTAGTCCACGCCTGCGTAGGCTGCCGGCTTACCGGACGCCATGGTGATAGGTGCTGGCTTCTCGACGTCGCCTAGCAACGTGCGGGTGGCCTCGATGGAGCCGCCGGCAATCTCAACGAGCAGCTGGCAGGCCACATCCAGTGCTACCTCGACGATGGCGGGGTCGACGCCGCGCTCAAACCGGCGCGAGGCCTCCGAGCTGAGCTTGTGACGACGAGAGGTGCGTGCGATGCCAATGGGATCCCAGTTAGCAGCCTCGAACAAAACGTCGGTGGTCTCGTCGGCGATCTCCGAGGAGGTGCCGCCCATGACGCCGGCGAGGGACTGAATGCCGGTCTCGTCGCAGATCACAACATCCTCGGCGTGCAGCTCACGCTTCACGTGGTCGAGGGTCTCAAATTTCTCCCCCGGCTGGGCGCGGCGGATGCTCAAGCCCCCGGCGACCTTGCTGGCGTCGAAGGCGTGCATGGGCTGGCCCAGCAGAAGCATGACGTAGTTGGTGACGTCGGTGGCTGGGTTCACGGGACGCATGCCGGACAGCATGAGCTCGCGCTGCATCCAGAATGGAGTGCGGGCATCCGTGTTGATGCCGGTCACCTTGCGCAGTCCGAACCGGCGGGTCTTGGTGTCGTCCGCAATGGACACGGCCAGCGCTTCGCCAGCTGGTGCCGGAACGCCCGCGACGTCGATGCCCGCCACAGTCGGATCGGTAGCAGCATCGGCGAATTCTAGGGAGAACGCAGACGCCAGCTCGCGCGTCAGGCCGCGCGCGGACAGCGCGTAACCGCGGTCCGGGGTGATGTTGACGTCAAAGACGGTATCCCCGAGCTGGATGGCGTCGCGAGCATCCTGCCCTGGTTCACCGTAGCTCTCATCCACGACGATAATGCCCGGGGAGTCCTTGGTCATACCCAACTCCGCGGCGGAGCACAGCATGCCGTTAGAGATGTGGTCATAAGTCTCGCGCGCGGCAATCTTGAAGCCACCGGGCAGTTCCGCGCCAGGAAGTGCCACGACCACGTAGTCACCCTCGCGGAAGTTGCGCGCGCCGCAGATAATGCCTTGCAGCTCGCCGGTACCGTTGGCGTCACCGACGTTGACCTGGCAGTAGCGGATCGGCTTTTTGAATTGCGTCAGTTCTTCGATCTCGTCGACGCGGCCGATGACCAGCGGGCCGGAAACCTCCGGAAGGGCTTCGTAGCCCTCGGTTTCAAAGCCGACGCGAACGAAGCCGGAGTCGAGTTCCTCGCTGGAAACGCTCCAGCCCGGATTCTTCGCGCCCAGCAGGCCGGTTACCCAATTCTGGCTAATAAGCATGGTGTTGTCTTGCTCCTCTGAAAGTTATGCGCTGTGCTTGCGGTGAAGTGATGGGTAACTAGTTCTTAGGCATGAACGCCGAAGGGCTGGGTGAAGCGGACATCGCCTTCGACCATGTCACGCATGTCCGTCAACCCGTTGCGGAACTGCAGGGTGCGCTCCAGGCCCATGCCAAAGGCGAAGCCGGTGTACTCTTCTGGGTCAACGCCCACGGCACGCAGGACGTTGGGGTTAACCATGCCGCAGCCGCCCCACTCGATCCATCCGGCGCCGCCCTTTTTGTTCGGGAACCACACGTCAACCTCTGCGGAAGGTTCCGTGAACGGGAAGTAGTTGGTGCGCATGCGGGTCTTGGTCTCTGGCCCGAACAGCACCTTGGCCAGGTGGTCCAGCGTGCCGCGCAGGTGCGCCATGGTCAGGCCCTTGTCTACGGCCAGGCCTTCAATCTGGTGGAATACCGGGGTGTGGGTGGCGTCGAGCTCGTCAGTACGGAAAACACGGCCGGGGCAGGCGATATACAGCGGGGGCTCGTGGTCCAGCATGGTTCGTACTTGAACCGGCGAGGTGTGGGTGCGCAGCACCTGGCGGGAACCGGCAAAACCGGTGCCGTCGACCTTCTCTTCACGGGCGGCGCCCACGTGAAAGGTGTCCTGAAGGGTGCGCGCCGGGTGGTCCGGCAGGAAGTTGAGGGCGTCGAAGTTGAAGTATTCAGCCTCCACCTCCGGGCCTTCGGCCAGTTCCCAACCCATGCCAATGAAAATGTCGCCGATGCGCTCGCTCAGTGCCGTGATGGGATGCAGGGCGCCCGGCTGCTGGCGGGTGGTGGGCACGGTGACGTCCACCGTCTCCGCCGCGAGCTGCTCCTGGCGTGCCTTTTCTTCCAAGACTGCCTTGACCTCGTTGAAGCGCTTTTCAACGCGACCGCGAGCCATGTTCACGGCCTTGCCTGCCGCCTTGCGCTGGTCCTTCGGCAACGAACCCAGTGACTGGCGCGCCGAGGGAATATAGGCATCGTCGCCCAGGTGTTCCTTCCGCGCGATGGCAAGCTCCTCCAGGCTGGTCGCCGCATCGAACGCCGCGACGGCCTGGTCAGCGGCCGTGTTCAGAGTATTCTCGGACAGGTCCACCTGCGAGGATTCCTGGATATTATCAGACACTTACAACACACGTCCCTTGTTTGTTACGCCTTACATTTTCTATCTGCTTATAGTACTCATGCCTCAGTCACGAACTTCCAGTCGTGGGTATTAAATGCGGTGCGGTCGTCTTCCGCGAAGCTCGTCCACGCCGTGATAGCCGCTGCAATTCCTGTCACATGCAACCGGTAGGAACCTTGTTCTCCCAGGTTGTGCCCCCACTCCACCAGGAATCTATCGTCACCTACAGCGTCCACCTGGCAGCAGTCGCACTGAACGTGATGATCCATGATGCTCACCCAGCTTCCCAGCTGCATGAGCACAGTCTCTGCCGCACACTCCGCGGCCTCGGGAGTGAGAACACTGCCGTTTCGAGCAATTCCGGAGTGAATGCAAACGCTTCGGCAATGGCATCCACCTCCCTGATGGAAGCGTCGCGAACGGTATAACTCTTCGCATAGGTCGACGCACACCGTCGCATCAACCTCTATGCCTAGCGTCTCAGCGATGCGATGCGTTGCGCCGCCGGTTCCATATCCGGGTCGGGCTGTTAAGTTCCTCGGGTCCGAGGAATACAATAACTTGCTGAAGTCAAAGTCAGCGGTAAAGAACGTCAACCCGGGCTGCGCGAAATGGAACGTCACGGACAAAGCTCTTCTCTCCCTACGTCATCTTTACAGCCCTATGCGCCTGTATCTGGCTATGTGGCTACACGGTGCCAGTCGCCAGCGCCCGCGCCGATTGGTACAGACAAATACTGGCGGCACTAGCCAGGTTAAGCGATTCTGCGCGTCCGAGGATGGGGATGCGAACTTTTGTATCTGCCAGCGCCTCGACATCTGTGTCCAAACCGTGCGCCTCGTTGCCGAATAGCCAGGCGGTTGGCCGGGTCAGATCTACCTCGTCCAGAGTGGCCTCACCTTCCACCGACGTCGCCAGAATCTGCAGGCCCGCCGCCCGTGCTTGTCCGATGACGTCTTTAACGCCAGTGTGCCGGGCCACCGGGATGTGGAAGAGCGAGCCTGCCGACGACCGCGCCACCTTACACCCCAGTGGGTCCACGGTCTCGCCGGCGAAAATGACTCCATCGGCGCCCATCGCATCGGAGGTACGGATGAGAGTGCCCGCATTACCCGGCTCAGAGGTGAGCACCGGGATGGATACCAGGCGGGGTTTGCCGCCAAAAATCTTTCCCGCCGACCACAGGACGTCGGCACACAGCGCGAAAATGCCGCTCGTTGTCGCGGTGTCCGCCAAAGACTTGGCCGCCTTGTCAGTGATCGGGTGGACATAGACGTCCATATAGCCGGCAGTGGTGAGAATCTCCCCGAAACGCTCCGCGGCCGCCTCTGTCACGAACACGTCGCGCGCCGCGCCGGTGGCCACGGCGGCCTCCACCGAATTAGAGCCCTCCACGATAAACACCCCGGCCTTGCGGCGGTTGGCCGCGCGGTGCAGCTTGGCGGCGTTAACTATGCGCGGGGTGCGCTCAGTGAAGGCGTTCTCAAAGTCCAAAGTCATACCCCCAAACTTAGCAAGCGAGGCGACGGCGGCACCGCGCACGCTCTCCCACCCGGCACGCCCCACGACGTCGATACGCAAAAACCCGCCCACGACCCCGCTCGGAAGCGGGTTGGGGCGGGTCAAAAGCCACGGTCCTCAGGGCCTCGAGGCCGTAAGGCCGAAAGCCGGAAAGGCTAGTGAAACTAGGCGGCCTTCGGAGCGTTGACGTCCTCCGGGAGGGCAGCCTTAGCGGCCTCGCACAACGCGGAGAAGGTGTCGAAGTCGTTAACAGCCAGCTCAGCCAGGATCTTGCGGTCCACCTCGATCTCAGCCAGGCGCAGGCCGTGGATGAGACGGTTGTAGGTGATGTCGTTCATGCGGGCAGCAGCGTTGATACGCTGAATCCACAGCTTACGGAACTCAGACTTACGAGCGCGACGGTCGCGGTAAGCGTAAGTCATAGAGTGCAGCCACTGTTCCTTCGCCTTACGGTACAGGCGGGAGCGCTGGCCACGGTAGCCCTTAGCGGACTTCAAAATTGCGCGACGCTTCTTCTTAGCGTTAACTGACCGCTTTACTCGTGCCACGGTGATACTTCCTTACAACGTATTGAATTGATGTTTAATGCTTGATTCTTGAGGGCGAGCGGGCTGCGCGGGCGCGGCCCCAAAGGCTACTTAAGCCTTGCCCAGCAGGCGCTTGATGCGCTTGACGTCTGCGCGTGCGACAGCCTCATCGCCCTTCAGGCGACGGGTGCGGGTGGAAGGCTTGCCCTCCAGCAGGTGGCGGCGGTTAGCCTGCTCACGGCGCAGCTTGCCAGAACCGGTCTGCTTGATGCGCTTAGCGGTGCCCTTGTGGGTCTTCTGCTTCATGAGAGATAGTCCTTTTAGTGCGGTTGAACGAAATTGCCTGTGCTACTTCTTGCCCTTGCGATTAGGCCCCAAAACCATGGTCATGTTTCGGCCGTCCTGCTTCGGACGGGACTCCACTACGCCGGATTCTGCAACGTCTTCAGCGAGACGCTCCAGGAGGCGGAAGCCGAGTTCCGGACGCGACTGCTCGCGGCCGCGGAACATAATGGTGACCTTGACCTTGGAACCCTTCTCCAGGAAGCGAACCACGTTGTTCTTCTTCGTCTCGTAATCGTGATCATCGATCTTGGGACGGAACTTTTGCTCTTTGACGACGGTCTGCTGCTGATTCTTGCGGGCCTCGCGGGCCTTCTGAGTCTGCTCGTACTTGTACTTGCCATAATCCATGATCTTGGCAACCGGCGGCTTGGCGTTGGGGGCTACTTCCACCAAATCCAAGTCGGCGTCGTACGCAAGTTTGCGGGCATCGTCCGTGCGGACGATTCCAACCTGTTCGCCACCAGGGCCAACGAGGCGTACCTCGGGTACCCTGATGCGCTCATTGATACGGGCTTCAGCGCTGATGTTTGTCTCCTAAGTTCAAAAGTGTGATTCGCCTACCGTTTGCCACAAACGATAAAACCCGGTTGCCGTGGTTCGGCAGCCGGGAGTTTCTTAAAAGACACGCGCTGGCACCCCTCCGCGCTGAGCGCGATGGGTGGTCGTGCGTTACCTTTTACCTTGAGCCAGCCACAAAGGACGGCATCGGGTGGGAGAAACTCCGCTTGTGACCCGCGATACTGGGCATCATGCCATAAGACATGGTGCTAGCGCTACGGGCGGTAGTGGATACGAGGTTAGCAGACGTCAGTGACGGGAACAAAATCGCCGTGGCGCAGCAGTGGGCGCAGCTCCTTGGCGACGTCGTTGAGCGCAGCCTCGCCGCCCCTGTAGCGGTCGCCCTTGCCGTCATAGTAGGAATAGACGGCGATGCCGAGGTAGCCGTCACCGTACTTCATGACACCCATCTGACGCTGAGTATAG
The DNA here is from genome assembly GCF_014217255.1 of Corynebacterium incognita. Classification (NCBI taxonomy): domain Bacteria; kingdom Bacillati; phylum Actinomycetota; class Actinomycetes; order Mycobacteriales; family Corynebacteriaceae; genus Corynebacterium; species Corynebacterium incognitum. The sequence continues at coordinate 2,330,124 of NZ_CP059404.1, read as the reverse complement.
GTGCCATCCTCGTGCTGACCCCAGCCGCCCTTGAAGTGCATTCCGCGCACTGTGCCCAGTCCGTACTTTTGCCACGGCACGACGTCCCCCATCGCCTTGTACACGCGCTTGCCCTTGGGCTGGCACGGTACGGACGTCATGAATCGCGCCTGTTCTTCGACGCCCCACTTGGCGTAGCCATAGGGAGTGATACTACCGGGCGCGACCTGCGGCCAAATAGGGTTGCCCTGGGACTTTGCCGTCACTTTAGAGACCGCCTTGCGGGTGGCAGCTTCAGTGCCACCGACGGAATTTTTGACTGCCATCCACAGCGTCCACGACGTAGCGTTGTCCGATTCCTTGAGCGTCTTGTCCAGGATGTACTGGTCCTGCTTGCCGGTGCGTTCTGCGGCTAGGGCAATGGGCACCTTGATGGTAGACCAGGCCAACGGCTTGAATTCGGCGCCGGTGGAGACCATGCCGCTGCCGCCGTTCACGGCGATGCCAATCTTCCCCCCGTGCTTCTTTTCCACCTTCCGGGCGATTCGTTCAAGCGCCTGGCGACGATCGCGTTGCGTCATTATGTCACCGCGCTTGGCCACGGGGCTGGGCGTAGTGCTCGCAGTCTCAGTGGCTCGAGACTCGCCCAGCAAAGAGCTTTCCTCCGCGCTGACGTTCGCCTGCGCAACGCTCGATCCCGAGTTGGCGTCGGGCACCCCAGCCTCATCGGGGTTGGCGTTGCACGCCGCCAGGGTTGCAGCAGCCATGGTGACCACAAGAAGAGCCGCGCCCTTCTTGGGGGCAGCCACGTCCGTACGCTGGGATTTCCACGCTAAGGTCAATGAGTTTCTCACATGGCTTACAGTAGCCCAGACGCCGACCGTTGGCGCGTCGAATTCGCCGAGTGTCTCCTGATAGCTCGCGGCCAGTCAGCGAATAGTTAGGTGAGCATTTCCTTGAGGAACTGGCCCGTGTAGGACCCCTTCACCTGTGCGACGTCTTCCGGGGTGCCTTCTGCCACGACGGTGCCGCCGCCGGCGCCACCCTCGGGCCCCATGTCCACGATCCAGTCCGCGGCCTTGATGACGTCCAGGTTGTGCTCAATGATGATGACGGAGTTTCCTTTGTCTACCAGGGACTGGATAACCAGCATGAGCTTGCGCACGTCCTCAAAATGCAGGCCGGTGGTGGGCTCATCCAGGATGTACACAGTGCGGCCGTTGGAGCGCTTCTGCAGCTCCGCGGCCAGCTTCACGCGCTGCGCCTCACCGCCCGACAGGGTGGTCGCGGCCTGACCGAGTCGCACGTAGCCGAGTCCCACCTCCACGAGCGTATTGAGGTAGCGGTGGATAGAGGTGATCGGCTCGAAGAACTCCGCAGCTTCCACGATCGGCATGTCAAGAACTTCTGCGATGTTCTTTCCCTTGTAGGTCACCTCGAGAGTCTCTCGGTTATAGCGGGCGCCGTGGCAGACCTCGCACGGGACGTACACGTCCGGCAGGAAGTTCATCTCGATCTTCAAGGTGCCGTCGCCATGGCACGCCTCGCAGCGGCCTCCCTTGACGTTGAAGGAGAAACGTCCCGCCTTGTAACCACGGACCTTGGCTTCTTGGGTCTCGGCGAAAAGGTTACGGATTTTGTCAAAGACACCCGTATACGTCGCCGGGTTGGAACGCGGCGTGCGTCCAATCGGCGACTGGTCGACCTGCACCAGCTTGTCTAGGTGCTCGGTTCCTTCTACGCGGACGGCGCGGCCGGGCACCATGCGAGCGCGGTTGAGCTTATTGGCGAGGGTCTTGGCGAGAATCTGGTTCACCACCGTGGACTTGCCGGAGCCGGAGACGCCGGTCACGCACGCCAGTACTCCGAGCGGGATAGTGACGTCAACGTCTTTGAGGTTGTTTTCCCGGGCCCCAACAATTTTGAGCACGCGCTCCGGGTCAATCTCGCGGCGCTTGTCCGGCACGCCCAAAACCTTGCGTCCGGACAGGTAAGCACCGGTCAGCGATTCCTCAACTTTTTCGATGCCAGCAGGTGGGCCCTGGTACACCACTTCGCCGCCGTACTCGCCGGCACGAGGCCCGATGTCAATGAGCCAGTCGGCTTCCCGAATCGTGTCCTCATCGTGTTCTACAACGATGAGCGTATTGCCGATGTCGCGCAAGCGCTTCAGCGTGTCTATAAGGCGTCGGTTGTCCCGCTGGTGCAGTCCAATCGACGGCTCGTCCAAGACGTACAGCACGCCGGCCAGACCCGAACCGATCTGGGTGGCCAGCCGGATGCGCTGCGCTTCGCCGCCGGAGAGCGTGGACGCGCCACGGTCCAAGGTGAGGTAGTTCAGCCCGACGTCCAAAAGGAATCGCAGGCGTGCCTGAATCTCCTTGAGCACGGCGCCGGCGATGATTTCCTCACGGTGGCCAAGCACCATCGAGTCAAGGAAGCGGAACGCATCCTCGATGGACAGCGCCGAGAGACCCGCAATGGACTTCTCCCCCAGCGCCTCGGAATCCAGGCGCACGGCGAGAATCTCCGGCTTCAGGCGCGTCCCTTCACAGACGTTGCAGGGCACGCGGCGGGTGTACTGCAGCAGGCGGTCTTTCTGGGAATCCGAATCCGTGGTGTCTAGCTTGCGCTCGATAAAGCCCACCGCACCTTCGAAGGGTGCGGACCAATTGCGCTGGCGGCCAAAGCGGTTCTTGTAGCGGACCGCCACCTCCACCTCGGAGCCGAAAATCACTGCTTCCTGCTGCTCCTCATTGAGCTCGCTGAAAGGAGCGTTGGGGTCGAACCCCATCTCCTTGGCCAGGCCTTCGATGAGCTTGACAAAGTACTTTGAATTCGGCGAGGAGTGCCACGGCTGCACGGCGGACACGACGGGGGCGTCCTTGTCCGGAATGATGAGATCAATGTCTACCTCCATCCGGGTTCCGATGCCGTCGCAGGCCGGGCAGGCACCGAACGGGGCGTTAAAGGAAAACGCGCGCGGTTCGTATTCGGAGATAGCGAGCGTGTGGCCGTTGGGGCAGGCCGCCTTCTCGGAATAGGTGTGCGTGAGCTCCGGATTCTTCACAAAATCTATGGTCACTAGGCCATCCGCTAGGCGCAGCGCAGTTTCCACGGAATCGGTGAGGCGCTGCTTCTGGCTCTCCTTGACCTGCAGGCGGTCCACCACGACGTCGATGTTGTGCTTGATTTGCTTCTTCAACGCCGGCGGTTCGCTGAGCTGATACATTTCGCCATCCACCAGTACGCGGGCGTAGCCCTGCGCCGACAAGTCCGCAAACAGGTCCACAAACTCGCCCTTGCGCTTCCGCACCACGGGAGCCAGGACCTGAAACTTCAGTCCAGCGTCCTCCGCCAGGACCGTATCGACAATCTGTTGCGGGGTCTGGCGCTCAATGACCGCGTCGCAGGTCGGGCAATGCGGAGTACCCGCGCGGGAGAACAGCAGACGGAGATAGTCATAGATTTCCGTAATGGTGCCCACCGTCGAGCGCGGGTTGTGGTTGGTGGATTTCTGGTCAATCGACACCGCCGGGGACAGTCCATCAATAAATTCCACGTCTGGCTTGTCCATCTGCCCCAGGAACATGCGCGCATATGAAGACAGCGACTCGACGTATCGGCGTTGGCCCTCGGCAAAGATCGTGTCGAACGCCAGGGAGGACTTGCCGGAGCCAGACAGGCCGGTAAACACCACCATCTTGTCGCGCGGGAGCTCGATATCCACGCCCTTCAAGTTGTGTTCGCGTGCCCCTCGCACGACGAGTGAATCAGCCACGGCTGCCACCTTCCTCACGTTTCCTTGAGCGTGCCGACGATCGCGTCGGCGCTGAAGCTTCCATACTAAATCTAAATCGCTGCTGCCCACTTTAAACCCTGGGTGGGACATCACCCCACCTCAGCCCGCGCACCCCGTATCCTGGGCTGGTATGGACACCAACAGCAATAACCAACTAAAGCTCCATTCTATTTCAGTCTCGGAGATGGATAACAACTGTTACCTGCTGTGCGCAGGTAATGAGGGCTTGCTTATCGACGCCGCGGATGACGCCGCCGCGATCCTCGAGCTCGCCGAGGACGCCGGCGTGACTATCACCGCGGTGGTGACCACACACCGCCATTGGGACCACGTGCGCGCACTACAAGAGGTACTGGATAAGACGGGCGCAACTCACTACGCCGCCTACCTGGACTCCCCCGCCATGCCAGCGCCAGTTGACGTCGAGTTACACCAGGGCGACACCATTGAGTTTGCGGGCCACTCCTTCGACGTCGCGGTCTTGCGCGGCCATACCCCAGGTGGGGTAGCTTTGGCGGCCTATATCGACGGCACCGTCAACCTCTTTGTCGGTGACTCACTCTTCCCCGGCGGAGTGGGCAAAACAGCATCTGAGACGGACTTCGTGCGCCTGTTCAATGACGTCAAGGAGCGCCTCTTTGAGGCCTATCCCCGTGAGTCCATCGTGTGGCCGGGGCATGGCAAGCCCACAACCTTGAACGACGAATGGCCGAAACTGAATGAATGGTGGGAACGTCGCTGGTAATTGCGCAAATCCGTAGCCTCAGCCACAAACGCCGGTAAACTGGGAAAGCACAACCAACAAATAGTCGAAAGTTGTTTTAAGGAGAAACATGCTTCGCAAGATTGCTCGTCCGATGCTCGCCTCCATTTTCGTGGTAGAGGGTGCAGACATGCTGCGCAACGCTGACAAGCACAAGGCCGAGTCCGAGCAGGTGCTTGCCGGCCTGCGCAAGGTATTGCCAGCTGACGCCGCTGGCTACCTGCCGAAGGACGCGGAGCTGTTTACCCGCGCGGTAGGCGGCACCAAGGCCGGCGCGGGTTCCCTGTTAGCGTTGGGCAAGGCTCCGCGCACCTCTGCCGCGGTGCTGGCTGCCACCACGCTTCCGGCGATGTTCGCCCGCAATAGCTTCTGGAACGCCACCACCCCGGAGGAGAAGGAAAACCAGCGCTCCAAGTTCTTGGTCGATACCGCTCTGTTGGGCGCGCTGTTTATCACCACCCAGGACACCGAGGGCAAGCCGGGCATTTCCTGGCGTGCACAGCAGGCAAACAAGCAGCTGCAGAAGAAGCTGCCGTCCAAGAACGAGCAGAACCAGCTGGTTGCCAACATCTCCGACCGCACCAACGAGTTCTCTTCGTTGGCACAGGACAAGTTCGCCACCGCGTCCGAGCGCGCACAGAAGTCCTTCAACGAGGCGTCGGCACGCGCTCAGGATGCCTCCGCGAAGGCCCAGGCCTACGTCGATGACAACAAGGACGGTTGGGCAGAGACCGCTCAGGGCCTGCTGGCTACCGCGAAGTCCTACGTGGACGATGCCAAGTCCTACTACGCCGACAACAAGGAAGACTGGCTGAAGGCCGCGCAGGACAATGCCCAGCTGGCGCGTACCAAGGCGGTCAAGAACGCCACCAAGGCGCAGGCAAAGGCTGATCAGGCGCTGGCTCAGGTGGACAAGAAGAAGTCCGCTCGTGCGCTGAAGAACGCTAACAAGAACGCGTCCAAGCTGCAGAAGCGTGCAGACAAGGCCATCGCTGAAGCCATGAAGAAGTCCCGCAAGCGCATCGAGGCATAAGTTATGTCCTAGGGGTCGGCCGACTGCCCGACTCCTCCGGTCACCGCACGCCCGCCCGGGAGCCCACTACGGTTCCCCGGCGGGCGTTCGCCATGTTGTGGCCCAGGCGCGTAGAATTAAGCACCCGAAAATTTTTGCACTACTCACCCACGTGCAGCGTGCTCGGCGCCCTAAGGCCACACGCAGCCCGGCGCCGCCCGTGAAATGTAGCCCGCGATACAAAGAAAGCAAGCGCCCAGTTGAAGAACACTCCACCCGAGCCCCAGTCGACCAACTCGACTGCCGCGTCGAACCCAGATGCCGTGGCGGCGGAGCAACACTACGTCGACGCTTTGTTTGCCAAGCTCGACGCCGAGGTGGCCCGAGCCAACGAGCGGCTCAACGAAGTGGCTGCGGACGTGGATCCGCACACCCCGGATGCCGACGCGCTGGTGCGCCGTGAGACGGAGTATCACGCGCTGCAGGGAAAGCTCGACAGGCTCAACGTGGCACAGCTCGGCCTGGTGTTTGGGCGCATCGACATTGACGCGCCTGGTGACAACCCCACCGCCGAAGGATTAGACCGCCGCTATATCGGCCGCATGGGGATGGACGACCGGAACGACGACTACCGCACGCTCCTGCTGGATTGGCGGGCCCCGGCGGCCCGCCCGTACTACCTCGCCACCACGGCGCACCCGGAAGGAGTTCGCCTGCGGCGTAATATCCGCACGAACAACCGCACGGTCGACGCTGTCCATGACGAGTATCTCGGGCTGGACGCCGAGCACACCGGCGACCTCGATCACGGCGTAGCGGGCGAGGCCGCGCTCTTGCGCTCGCTGAACGAGGCACGTACCGGGCACATGTCTTCCATCGTGGAAACCATCCAGCGCGAACAAGATGCCATCATCCGCGATGAGACGCGCGGGGTCATGGTGGTTGAGGGCGGCCCGGGCACAGGTAAAACGGCGGTGGCGCTGCACCGCGTGGCATATTTGCTTTACACCCACCGCCAACGGCTTGGCGCAACCGGCGTACTCATTATTGGTCCCAACTCCACCTTTCTGGACTATATTTCCCGCGTGCTGCCCGCTCTAGGTGAGACCGGTGTGGTCCTTTCCACCATTGGCTCGCTGTACCCCGGAGTTGCCGGGACAGCCGCAGAAACACAGTTGGAGCGCGAGATCAAAGGTTCTGAGGCCATGGTGGACATCCTCAAAGAAGCCGTGCGGGCCTATCAAGTCATTCCGGACGACAACCGTGTGCTGACCGTCGAGCAACTTCAGGTGACATGTACGCCTGCGATGGTGAAAGCGTCCCGAACCCGGGCAAGGCGGTCACGGCGCCCCCATAACGAAGCACGCGAGGTATTTGAAGAGCACCTCCTAGAACAGTTGGCGCATCAGCTCGCGGGCACCATCGGCGCCGATCCGCTGGGTGGGGAAAACCTGCTCAGCCGCGCGGACATCGACCAGCTACATGACGACCTCGCGGAAGACCCTGGCGTCCTCGCGCTGGTCGACGAATTGTGGCCCGTGGTGTCGCCGGAACAGGTCCTTCGTGAGCTAACCACGAGCGTGGACTTTATCGCCGTGGCCGCCGCTAGATACGACGAGGACACCCAGCGCGCCATGCTGCGTACGGTGGATATGGACGCTGCCGAGTGGGAGTGGGCGCCGAGCGACGCCGCTCTGCTGGATGAGCTCGCCGTTCTCATCGGGATCCCCGATCCCGACAGCCAGCGCGAACAGGAGGAAGCCGAGTGGCAGGAAAGTGTGCGGGAGGCCCAGGACGCGCTCGATATTCTGTCCGGCTCTGACTCCACGGATAACGACGATGACCTCTTCGACGCCGAGATCCTCTCCGCCCACGACGTCATCGACGCTGAAACGTTGGCCCGACGCCAGGAAGTCCGCGACCGCCGCACTACCGCGCAACGGGCAGCTGCGGACCACACATGGGCCTATGGTCACGTCATTATCGACGAGGCCCAGGAACTCACCCCGATGGAGTGGCGCATGGTATTCCGGCGCAGCCCGTCGCGCTGGATGACCCTAGTGGGTGATACGGCGCAGACCGGTTCCCCAGCCGGCGTTGACTCGTGGGCAGAGAGCCTCTCCCCCTTCGTCGGAAAGCGTTTCAAGCAGCATGCCTTGACGGTCAATTACCGCACGCCGCGCCCCATTACCGAACTGGCCAACGACGTGCTGGAGTTCATTGATCCAGAAGCTCCTCCCAGCACAGCCATCCGTGACGGTGCCGAGGTAGCCTTCCTGGCCGAGTCCCCCGCCCTGGAGAAGTCCCCTGACGTTGCGGATATCGCAACGTACACGGACGACGACGGCCGTCTCCACGCCATAATCACTTGCGAGAACGTCTACGACATCAAGGGCCTCGAGTTCGACCACGTCACCATCGTAGACCCACTAGGAATCGTCGCCGGTGCCCCGCAAGGCTGGCAGAACCTCTACGTCGCCATGACCCGCGCGACGCAAACCCTCACCATCGTCGGCGCCGGGAATACCCGCGAGGAATTCCTGGCCGCACTCGAAGACTTCGCCACGGCGCAGTAGCAGCGCCGCTAACGTTCGAGACAACGCAAAACGCCCGCCCCAAGGTCACGGGGCGGGCGAGGCTGAGTGCAGCCGAGTTGGCCGGGAAGCCTAGCTGACGGTGTGAACGATCATCACATCGCAGTCGGACTGACGCGCGACGTCGGCAGGCACGGAGCCCAGCAGGCGGCCAGTCAGCGAGTTGATGCCGCGGTTACCCACGACCAGCAACTCAGCGTTGCTGTCGTTAACGATGGACATCAGTGCCTCAACCGGGGTGCCCGGGCGCACCTCCATCCCGACGTTCTTCGCACCGAAGGACTCGGCATGAGCCTTGCCGGACTCCAGGTTCTCGCGGGCCTTGTCATCGCCCAGGATGGTCACGGAATCCTGGCGCAGGGTCTTGGAGGCCTGCTCCTTAGACTCGTAGTAGGCGCAGCCGATGATCAGCTTTGCGTCAAACGCGGCGGCGATGCGTGCCGCGCGTTCCACGGCGAGCAGGGACGACTTGGAACCGTCGGTACCGACAACAATCGTTTGGTAGTTTGCGCTCATGAGTGACCTTTCAAAGGTGGATAGCTATTCTTCCCCACCAACTATAGTCCTAACGGTCACTCTCCGTATTCACCACCATCACGTCCACCGGGGACTTGCGCATGAGCTCGGTGGCTACGTTGCCGAACACGCGGCCGCGGATGGAGTGCACGCCCTTGTTGCCCACCACCAGCACGTCCGCGCCCTCTTCGTTGACCACGGAGGTCATGACGTTGACTGGGTCGCCGGAGCGGGCCAGGACGGTAATGTTATCGCAGCCCTCGGCCTTGGCAGCCTCGGTGGCCTGAGTCAGGAACGTGTCCGCCATGTCTTCGCTAATGACAGGTACCTGGTCTTCACCCGTCGTAGGAGAACCCCACATGGAGGACGGGACGTTGTAGAACGCCGTCACGATGACGAGCTTCGCGCCGTAGGCGTTGGCCATCGAGGCGGCGGTGGACACGGCACGCAGGGCGGTGGCGGAGCCGTCGGTTCCCACAGCAATCGTCTTAAAGCGAATCAAGATTTCTCCTTTGATCAAGTTGTTGAGATCGAGTGAATGGTTGTCACCATTCTAGATACCTGCTTCTTTTATACCCCGTAGCTCCTTGCGCAGGTCGGCGATTTCGTCGCGAAGTCGGCCCGCGAGCTCAAACTTGAGTTCCTTGGCGGCCGCGGACATCTGCGCGGTGAGGTCGTCGATGAGCTTGTGCACCTCGTCGGCTGCCATGGAACTGACGTCGTGCTTGCCGACGATCGCGGCAGGGTCACCGCCGACACCGTCACCGCTACTGCCGACACCTTCCGCGTCGAGGGCATCGGCGTTCTCGTAGACCTGGTCCAGGATGTCAGCAATCTTCTTGCGTAGCGGCTGCGGGTCGATCCCGTGCTCGGTGTTGTAGGCGATCTGCTTCTCCCGGCGACGTTCGGTCTCCTCGATGGCATTCTGCATGGACTCGGTGACCTTGTCCGCGTACATGATGACCTCGCCGGAGACGTTGCGGGCGGCGCGGCCGATGGTCTGGATCAGCGACGTCGTCGATCGCAGGAAGCCTTCCTTGTCCGCGTCGAGAATGGCCACCAGGGAGACCTCGGGAAGGTCGAGACCCTCGCGCAGGAGGTTGATGCCGACCAGGACGTCGTACTCGCCCAGGCGCAGCTGCCGCAGGAGCTCGATGCGCTGGAGGGTATCAATGTCCGAGTGCAGGTAACGCACGCGGATGCCATGTTCGAGGAGATAGTCGGTGAGGTCCTCGGCCATCTTCTTGGTCAGCGTGGTCACCAGGACGCGCTCGTCCTTGGCGGTACGGGTGCGGATCTCATCAATGAGATCGTCGATCTGCCCCTGCGTCGGCTTCACCGTGACCTTAGGGTCCACCAGGCCCGTCGGGCGAATGACCTGCTCGACGAACTCACCTTGAGCCGCCGCCATTTCGTAATTGCCCGGGGTTGCTGACAGGTACACCGTCTGACCCACGCGCTCCTCAAATTCCTCGAAGGTCAAGGGCCGGTTATCCACGGCCGAAGGCAGGCGGAAGCCGAACTCTACGAGGTTGCGCTTGCGCGACATATCGCCCTCAAACATGCCACCAATTTGCGGCACGGTGACGTGCGACTCGTCGATGATGGTGAGGAAGTCTTCCGGAAAATAGTCCAGCAGCGTCGCTGGCGCTGAGCCTGCCGGGCGGCCGTCGATGTGCCGCGAATAGTTCTCGATGCCGGAGCAGAAACCCACCTGCTCGATCATTTCGAGGTCATATTCCGTACGCATGCGCAAACGCTGAGCCTCCAACAGCTTGCCCCGGTTCTCCAAGTCAGCTAGGCGCTCGGCGAGTTCTTCCTTGATGTCCGCGATCGCCTTTTCCATGCGCTCTGGCCCTGCCACGTAGTGAGTGGCCGGGAAAATACGGACAGAATCCACTCGCTCCAGCACGTCGCCGGTGAGCGGGTGGATATAGTACAGCTCGTCCACGTCGTCGCCGAAGAACTCGATGCGGATGGCGCGTTCCTCGTAAGCCGGGATGATGTCCACCGTGTCGCCCTTGACGCGGAAGGTGCCACGAGTAAACCCCACGTCGTTGCGCTCGTACTGGATATCCACCAACAGGCGCAGGAAGCGATCGCGTTCCACTTCGTCGTCCACACTCAGCACGACGGATCGGTCTAGGTAGGACTGCGGAGTACCCAGGCCGTAAATGCACGAGACGGAGGACACCACGACGACATCGCGGCGCGAGAGCAGCGCCGAGGTCGCCGAGTGGCGCAGGCGCTCCACGTCCTCGTTGATGGAGGAGTCCTTTTCAATGTAGGTATCGGTCTGCGCGATATACGCTTCCGGCTGGTAGTAGTCGTAGTAGGAGACGAAGTATTCCACCGCGTTGTTGGGCAGCAACTCCCGCAGTTCGTTAGCCAACTGCGCCGCAAGCGTCTTGTTGGGAGCCATCACCAAGGTCGGACGCTGTTGCTTCTCAATAAGCCACGCGGCAGTCGCAGACTTTCCTGTACCCGTCGCGCCGAGGAGGACCACATCGCCTTCTCCCCTGTCCAGGCGCTCATCCAATTCCTTAATCGCAGCCGGTTGGTCACCCGCAGGTTGGTACTCGGAAACTACCTCGAATTTTCCCGACCTACGCTCCACTTCGCCCACTGGGCGGTGTTCGGAAACAGACAGGACGGGACGTTCAGCAGCAAAAGCCATGTTTCTAGCCTAGCGCTTTATCGCATCTACGCGCGTAGCTGCACGTGCGACGCCGCCTTCCAGGCGTGGAGGTAGTCCTTGCCCTTTTCCTCCCATTCGGCATATAGCCCCGAGACTGTAGAATCTGCGAGCACCGCTTCAAGTGCCTGCCGCAGCTGCTCGACTGTGCTGGGCGCAGCCAGCGACTCGAAACGGCGCGGGTTGACCTCCACCGGGAGTTTAAGTTCATCGGTGGAACGACCGTCGCTCACGCACTTGGCCAGGTGGGCCAAGGCGACGACCATGGCACCAGAATCAGCATCGAGGTACGCATCCCCGGTGGCGGTCAGCAACTCCCCGGCTAAGTCGTCGACGGTGATCTCCCCGGAGGCGATGTCCTGCAGCATGCCTACGGCCTCGGAGTTCTCGAAGGGCCCGACCTCAGTCAGCAGTTCAGAGGCACCGCGCTCCGTGGTGTCGGGTGCGGAGGAGTCCTGTGCATTGTGTTGGTCGTCACTCATGCATCCCCACCATACCGAAGTTTCGCTGGGCGCTGTCCTGGGTCCGGCGAGCGCTGTTTCCAATGCATGTGCAGCCGCCTCTGCCAAAACTAGGGTGCTACTGGCAAAGCTTGGCGACGATCTCATCCACTTGCGGCCCCAGGGCGGCAACGTCGCCGTTGTTGTCGATGACGTAATCGGCCACGGCGAGGCGTTCCTCGTCTGAGATTTGCGACGCAATGCGTCGTCGCGCATCGTCCTCACTCAGCCCCCGGAATTCCACGAGGCGCTGCACGCGAACCTCCGGGTCCACGTCAACGATGATAGTGGCGTCCATATCGCGGTGGATGCCATTGTCGACGAGCAACGGCACGTCGTAGACCGCGAACTCAGCACCCGAGGCCTCGGCCGCGGCGAATCGACGTGCGGTGTCCTCGGCGACGCGCGGGTGAGTAATCGCATTGAGGGCGGCGGTGCGATCCGGCGAGGCGAAGGCGCGCTCGGCCAGGGCTTGGCGGTTGAGGCTGCCATCGGCGGCGAGTACGTCCTCGCCGAACTCCGCGGCGATCTCCGCTAGCGCGGGCTGGCCGGGCTCGACGATGTCACGCGCAACCTTGTCCGCGTCGATGACAACGAAGCCCCGCTCCTCGAGTAGCTTCGCCACTGTGGATTTGCCGCTCCCGATACCGCCGCTAAGCCCAATCTTTTTCATGCCTTCCAAGCATATCTTTTTGTGCGCCCCCGGGGTATATTTAATCTGCTTATACCCCGCAGAAAGAATGTCCGCCATGACTCACTCACGACGTCGCCACGCAGCGGCGCTCATCGCCTCCAGCGCGCTCCTGCTGAGCAACTATGCGGCCCACACGGGAACGCCGCCCGCAGCAGAGGCAGCAGTGCCTCCGGCGGGCGGCGAGGATGTCGACCAGGCCTAGTAGCCGACTACGACGTTGCCGCGGTGGATCCTACGGCGGTGATCGCCTCTTCCTTGGCAGTGACGGTGATGACCGGCTCGCCAGCCAACACCTTGTCGTTGGGAGAACCCACAACATCGGCGAACTTCTTCGTGTTAGACACGAGAACCATGGTGGTGGCAGGGTAACCGGCCTTGGCAATGGCGTCGGTGTCGAAGGTAATGAGCTTGTCGCCCTTCTTCACCATCTGTTTCTTCTCCACGTGGGTTTCAAAGCCCTTGCCCTCCATCTTGACGGTGTCGATACCGACATGAATGAGCAGGTCAACCCCGTTGTCCAGGCGCAGCCCCACCGCGTGGCCGGTCTTCTGGATGGTGAGCACCTTGGCGTCGGCCGGGGCGTACACGGTGTCGCCAGTCGGTTCGATGGCGATGCCCTTACCCAGCGCACCGGAGGCGAAGGCATCATCGGCCACCTTGCTGAGGTCAATGGCCTTGCCGTCCATCGGCGAGGGAATATCGGTGACGGCACCTGACACTAGAGCGGCCTTGGTAGCAGCGCCAGCCGCGCCGACGGAACCAGCGGCGGTGGCGGCCGCGGCGTCGATACGCTCCTCCTCGGCCTCGTTGGCAGCAGCGCGCTCGGCGGCGATCTGGGCGCGCACCTCGTCGCGCTCTTCCTTGGAGCGGTAGTCCAGCACCACGGTGAGGATCAGCGAGGTGAAGAAGGCAACCGCAATGCCCAGCGAGTAGCCGGACGCCGGCTCCATCGCGGGGATGGTCAGCAAAGAGGTGAAGACGAAGGCGTAAGCCTTGACGTTGAAGATACCCATGACGATACCGCCGGCGAGACAGCCTGGGAGCAGACGGAAGTAGGTCTTACGGAAGCGCAGGAGCACGCCGTACAGGGACGGCTCGGAGATACCGCCCAACAGCCCGGCGAACATGCCGCCCGCGGAGACCTGACGCATAGCGCGGTTACCTTCCTTCATGGAGATAATCATGACGCCGGTGACCACGCCGAAGCAGGCGAAGTTCCACGCACCCATGGGGCCCTGGATGAAGTCGTAGCCCAAGGTATTGAGGTTCACAATCATGATCGCGTTGAGCGGCCAGTGCAAACCCATTGGCACCAAGAACGGGTAGAGCAGCGGAATGACGATCGCCAGCACAAATGGCGAGAAATCATTGACTGCATAGAGGAAGTTTGCGATGGCGTTGCCAATACCGATACCAAACGGACCCACCACGAAGGCGGTTAGCGGGATCATGATCAGCAAGGAGATGAACGGCACGAACACCATCTGCACGGCGCCCGGGATAATCTTCTTTAGGCCCTTCTCCAGGAAGAACAGCAGAATGGCTGCGAAGATAGGGGGGAAGACCTGTCCACCGTAGTCTTGGATGACCATCGGCAGGCCGAATACATCCGTAACGAAAGCAGTTTCGCCTTCGACAGCAGTAGCAACTTCGCGTGCGGTCTCCTTCATTCCCATGAATTCTGGTGTGAAAAGCGCGGCCGGGATGGCAGCACCTACCCATTCGTTGGCGCCCAGCTTCTTTGCTGCGGTGGCACCGACGAAGACCGGAAGGAAGTAGAACACAGAACGCCACATGGCGTGCATGAACTGGAAGGTTGGCGGCTGTTCCTCCATCGGGGCGCGGAACTCCTGAACGCCGGCGGTATCGAGGAGCACCAGGATGGTGATGATGAGCGACGCACCGAGCAGCGCCCACAGGACGGGCCGGAAGGTGTCCGACAGGAATTCGAAACAGTAGTCCACCCAGCTGTACTTGGAGCGGACGCCGCTGTACTCCTTCTTGCCTGGGGCCTTGTTCTCGTCGCCATCGCCGGCGACTGCTGACATACCGGGTTCAAGAGTCAGATCGTGGTAATACTCAGCCACGCCGCCGCCCATGATGACCTGCAGGCCGGTAGCGCCCTGCTTGACGACGCCCAGCACTGCGGGGTCTTTCTCGAGGGCGTCGACGTCGACCTTGCCCTGATCTGCCAGTTGAAAGCGCAGCCGGGTAGCGCAGTGCGTCAACGACGTGACGTTATCGGCGCCGCCGATTTCCTTGAGGATGTGCTGCGAGGTTTTGGCTGTTTTTGTAGCCATGGATGCACGCACCTTTCGTGTAGTTAAACCTAGGATTAACGATAAACCTCTCCCCTTGTTATAACCAACCACACCTGGTGATAACAAATATGTTTTATGCCACAGGCCAGCCACGTCGCGTCCCCATGTCGACCTGGAAAGTAATTTTTCGCGCTAATTTTGTGATTTATGCAATAATCCAGCACTTTGTGGGGTATAAATTACAACCAAGGCCCTGTAACCTTCAACACACTCCTGAAAACGAGGGATTTCCATGGACGGAATCATCACCACAATTAACAATCTTGTGTGGTCGCCAGCGCTAGTTTTCCTCTGCCTGGCGGCCGGAATCTATTTCACTCTCGCCACCCGCTTCCTCCAGGTGCGCTGCATCCCCGACATGGGGCGCCAGCTCTTTCGCGGTGAGAAGTCTGCCAACGGCGTTTCTTCCTTCCAGTCCCTCATGATGTCGCTGGCCGGCCGCGTCGGCGTGGGCAACATCGCCGGTGTTGCCACAGCCATCGCGTTCGGCGGCCCAGGCTCGGTGTTCTGGATGTGGACCGTGGCCTTGCTCGGCTCGGCCACCTCGTTCATTGAGTGCACCCTCGCCCAGATCTACAAGGAGCAGGACCCGGATACCGGCGAATACCGCGGCGGCCCCGCCTACTACATCGAGAAGGCCTACGCCCACACCAAGGCCCGCGGCTTCATGAAGTTCTATGCGGTCATTTTCGCCATCGACATGTTCGTGGCTACCTCCTACTTCCTGCCCGGCATCCAGGCTAACGGCGTCGCCGCCGCGGTAGAAAACGCCTGGGGCACGTCCACCCTGGTCACCGCAATTATCCTGGCCGCAGCCCTCGCAGTCATCATTATCGGCGGCGTCAAGCGCATCGCTACGTTCGCATCCCTTGTCGTCCCCGTCATGGCGGTTATTTACATTGTTATCGCCATCGTCATCCTGCTCACCAACTTGTCCGAGATCGATGACGTTTTCGCCCTCATCTTCCGCTCTGCCTTCAACATGGAGGCAGGTTTATCCGGCATGCTCGGCGTCGCCATCATGTGGGGCGTCAAGCGCGGCATCTACTCGAACGAGGCTGGCCAGGGTACCGGCCCACAACACGCCGCAGCTGCCGAGGTCTCCCACCCGGCCAAGCAGGGCTTCGTCCAGGCCTTCGCCGTCTACGTGGACACCCTGTTCGTATGTTCGGCTACCGCTTTCATCATCATCTCCACGGACATGTACAAGGTCTTCGAGGGCGAATCCGAGGACGGGGCGGTGCGCTATGCCGGTTCGCTTCCCGACGGCGTGGCAGTCGGCCCCGGCTTCGTTCAGTCTGCCCTTGACTCCTTTGTTTCTGGCCTAGGCCCATCCTTCGTCGCACTTGCTATCGCCTTCTTCGCCTTTACCACGGTACTGGCCTACTACTACTTGGCAGAAACAAACTTCGTCTTCCTAGCACGAAAAATCAAAAATAAGAACTACCGCCGAGCGTTCCTGTGGGTCTTGCGCGTTCTCATCGTGGTGTCCGTCTTCGTCGGCGCCACCACCAGCCCGGGCAACGCCTGGACGTTGGGCGATATCGGCGTGGGCACCACGGCATGGCTGAACATCATTGCCATCCTCATTCTCCAGGTGCCGGCGCTGAAGACTCTCAAGGACTACGAGCGCCAGCGCAAGGAGGGCCGCGAGCCAGACTTCGATCCGGCAGAAGTTGGCATTAAGAACGCCAACTTCTGGGCCGAGCGCAAGGCCGCACGGCTGGCGCTCGGCGAGGAGCCCGGCGCACACGTGGACCCCCTCGACGTAGCGGATAACGCAAACGCGACGAACCGAGCAGACAAGGCCTAAGCCACGTCCTCTTCCCTTCCCTCACCCGGCCGCAGCTTTATGCGGCCGGGTTTTACTTTATGCAGCTGTTTCTATAAAATGAATTCATCTTGCGGTTTTGACCGCAAGGTTTTTGCATTTATACATATTTTCCAGTCGAAAGAGACCCCGCTATGGAAGCAGCGATCAATACCATCAACGGTCTGGTGTGGTCACCAGCGTTGGTGCTCCTGTGCTTGGTCGGAGGACTGTACTTCACCTTCGCCACCAAGTTCTTGCAGATTCGCCATTTGGGCGACATGACCAAGCTACTCGTCGCCGGCGAGAAGTCCGAGAGCGGTGTCTCCTCCTTCCAGTCCCTCATGATGTCCCTGGCCGGCCGTGTGGGCACGGGCAACATCGCGGGCGTGGCTACGGCCATCGCCTTCGGCGGGCCGGGCGCCGTGTTCTGGATGTGGGTGATGGCCTTCTTCGGTTCGGCCACGTCATTCGTAGAGTGCACCCTGGCACAGATTTACAAGGAACAAGACCGGGATTCCGGCGAGTACCGCGGCGGCCCTGCCTACTACATCGAGAAGGCATACAAGCACACAAAGTTCGCGCCGCTCATGACGATTTTTGCCATCGTGTTTGCGCTCACCATCATCCCGTCGACTAGCTACTTCATGGCCGGTGTGCAAGCCAACGGCATCGCTTCCGCTATGAACAATGCTTGGGGAACCAATACTGCCATCGTGGGCATTGGCATCGCAGCGGTGCTTGCGGTCATCATCATCGGCGGCGTCAAGCGCATCGCCACGTTCGCCTCGTTGGTGGTGCCGGCCATGGCCACGGTTTACATCATCACCGCTTTGGTCATTCTGGCCATCAACTACCAGGACATCCCCCACGTCTTCGGGCTGATCTTTCGCTCAGCCTTCAATCTCGAGTCAGGCTTCGGAGGCATGATCGGCTCCGCCATCATGTGGGGCGTCAAGCGCGGCATCTTCTCCAACGAGGCGGGCCAGGGTTTTGGACCGCAGCACGCCGCGGCGGCAGAGGTCTCCCACCCGGCCAAACAGGGATTCGTCCAAGCCTTCGCGGTCTACATCGACACCCTGTTTGTGTGCTCCGCAACGGCCTTCATCATCATCTCCACCGACATGTACAAGGTCTTCGAGGGCGAATCCGAAGAGGGTGCGGTGCGCTACGCAGGTTCGCTTCCCGACGGCATCGAGGCCGGCCCGGGCTACGTCCAGGCAGGCCTGGACTCCGTGACGGCGGGCATTGGCCCCAGCTTCGTGGCCGTAGCGCTGGCGTTCTTCGCCTTCACGACGATCTTGTCGTACTACTACATGTCCGAAACCAACGTGACGTACCTGGGACGCTTCATCCACAACGCGACGGCACGCCGCGTCCTCACGTGGGCGTTGCGCATTATGATCCTCATCGCGGTCTACGTGGGCGCGGGCGCGACGGGCGCGGAGGCCTGGGCTCTCGGCGACATCGGCGCCGGCTCCGTCGCCTGGCTGAACATGGTAGCCATCCTCATCCTCCAGGTACCCGCCCTCAAGGCACTGAAGGACTACCGAGAACAAAAGGCTGCGGGCAAGGACCCGGACTTCAACCCCCCGCCCCTGGGAATCCGGAACGCAGACTTCTGGGAGGAACGCCACCAGGCGCGAATCGAACAAGGCATTGCCCCGGGCGAGGTAGTCAACCCGCTCAACACTGCATCCTCTCCATAACGACCAGAGATCACCAAAGGCCGATGGGACATCCCATCGGCCTTTAGTTCTGCGGCAAGTGTGCCCTCACCACTGGTGAGAACGCATTGCGTATGGCTTAGTTACCAGCCAGCTTGTCGCGCAGTGCAGCAAGCTGCTCGTCGGAAGCCAGGGAGCCGCCGGTCTCAGCCTCGTCTGCGGATGCCGGAGCTGCATCGTTGGACTCGGAGGAGTAGTTAGCGGAACCCTCGCCGGCCTCAGCAGCCTCAGCGGCAGCGGCACGGTTCTTCTCGATCTGAGCGGTGTGGAGCTGGAAGCGACGCTCAGACTCAGCGTAGCGGGACTCCCACTCCTGGCGCTGCTCGTCGTAGCCCTCGAGCCACTCGTTGGTCTCCGGGTCGAAGCCCTCAGGGAAGACGTAGTTGCCCTGCTCGTCGTAGGAGTCAGCCATGCCGTACTTGGACGGATCGAACTCTTCGGTGTAGTCCTCGTCTGCCTGCTTCACAGACAGGGAGATACGACGACGCTCGAGGTCGATGTCGATGACCTTGACCATGACTTCCTGGCCGACGCCAACAACCTGGTCCGGGACCTCCACGTGGCGCTGTGCCAGCTCGGAGATGTGGACGAGGCCCTCGATGCCCTCCTCGACGCGAACGAATGCGCCGAACGGTACGAGCTTGGTGACCTTGCCCGGGACGATCTGGCCCACAGCGTGGGTGCGGGCGAATACGCGCCACGGATCTTCCTGGGTTGCCTTGAGGGACAGGGACACGCGCTCGCGGTCCAGATCCACGTCCAGAACCTCAACGGTGACTTCGTCGCCAACGGTGACAACCTCAGACGGGTGGTCGATGTGCTTCCAGGACAGCTCGGACACGTGAACCAGGCCGTCTACGCCGCCCAGGTCGACGAATGCGCCGAAGTTGACGATGGAAGAGACGATGCCCTTGCGGACCTGGCCCTTCTGCAGCTGGTGCAGGAACTCGGAACGAACCTCGGACTGGGTCTGCTCCAGGAATGCACGGCGGGACAGCACAACGTTGTTGCGTGCCTTGTCCAGCTCGATGATCTTGGCCTCGAGCTCCTGGCCGATGTACGGATCCAGGTCGCGGACGCGACGCATCTCAACGAGGGATGCCGGCAGGAAGCCGCGGAGACCGATGTCCAGGATCAGGCCGCCCTTGACGACCTCGATGACGGTACCGGTAACAGGCTCTTCCTTGGCCTGCAGCTCCTCGATGGCGCCCCAAGCACGCTCGTACTGAGCACGCTTCTTGGACAGCATCAGACGGCCTTCCTTGTCCTCCTTAGTGAGAACAAGTGCGTCGATGACGTCGCCGACCTCGACGACCTCGTCGGGATCCACGTCGTGCTTGATGGACAGCTCGCGGGACAGGATGACGCCCTCGGTCTTGTAGCCGATGTCGAGCAGAACCTCGTCGTGGTCAACCTTGACTACGGTACCTTCAACGATGTCGCCATCGTTGAAGTACTTAATGGTCTGGTCGACTGCTGCGAGGAAGTCCTCAGCGGTTCCGATGTCGTTGATCGCAACCTGAGGGGTGTTAGAAGTGGGCATGTGTTAAATTGCTCCGAAATAGACATAGGAGATCGTAAATGGACATTGACGCATCTCTCAAAAATCCCGCGTTAAGCAGCACAAACGCCGCTAGACGGTGGTGATTATTTGATCCCACCGAAGCCACGGTCAGGCCCTCCTATTTCGACCCGAATCGCACTTCGGCATAGACACGCCCTCAACACCTTACATATGTGCAGCTAAAAGGGCAAATACCACGCCGAAGAACTTTCGCGCCGTGCCACCCACTGTCACCTGCCCGTGCCATGATGTAAGTATGAACGTGCGTTGGACCCCCCAGCTGAGCTCAAACCTTCGCCTCTTGGCGCGCCGCGCAGTCGGCATGTGGCTGGATATTTTCATCGCGAGCCTTATCCCCGTCCTTATTTATTGGCTGCTCATCGCCGTCGGCTCGCTCGCCGATCCCAATGCGGGTGTGTACGCGCTCACCTGGGCGACAGGCATCCTCGCCTTCGCTTACCGCGTCTGGTGCGAATCCCAGGGGCGGCCTTCCCTGGGCCACAATGCCACCAAGGTCGAGGTCATCGGCTCGAAGGATCTCGCCACGGCCGCGCAGCGCAACGCGTGGATCCTCCTGATGCCTATCCACGACGTCGTCGCCTTCATCGTCGCGCTCGGCATCTGCATCATGGTGCTCTTCAATCGCGCCCACGTTGGTGACATCTGGGCTCGTACGACGGTCATCGAGCGCGAGTACTAGCGGCTCCCCATCTTCGCCCCGCCCAGCGCGGCCGCGTGCGCGCGCCGCACCTTGGCGAGGGCGTACTTGGGCACGCCGAGGTCCTCTATCCCCTGCTTGGTCCACACTCCCCGAACTTGGCCGTCCACGACGATGGTCTTGCGGAACACTCCCATGTTCTTGGGCACCACCACCTCATGCATGTCCGGGGTCATCGCGAACAGACGGTCTTGATAGCCCAGAATGTATTCGTCGAAGGCGCCGAGCAGGTGGACGCTTTTCGACGTCCCTTCCAGCCCCACCGGTGCCATCTCCGGCTCCCCGTGGGTCCCGCTTGCCACAGTGCTCCACTCGATGTCCGCCGGGAGGTGCCGGGCGGCCGCACGGATGAGCTTCAGCGGCAGCTTGGTCCACCACGCAAAGTCCCGCACCGTCACCGGACCATGGGAGCGCACGTAACGGGTCAGCAGCTCTGTAGTGGCCGCCACCCGGTCGCCATTAAACGCAGCGTCCAGCCCCGGCGACGAGGCATCCTCCGGGAAGGCGGTGATCTGCTGATCTACGCCTTGGTAGACCACCACGTTGTCTTCAAGCAACTGGCGCAGCACCCGGTATGGGATAGCCTCCGGGAGCAGCTCCTCCACCAGTGCTTTAAATTCCTTACGGCTCATCGGCTGACCATGCGCGAGCACCGCGTCCCGAACCGGGCCGATCTCATCGTGCTGCGTTGGCTTCACGCACAACTCGCTAATCCAACGCAGATCGGCACGGTGGCTCAGAAAAACCGTGCTCCGCATCGGGTAGCCGCGCACGAGAGCGCCGGACGCCAACGCGGCGTCGACGAGCTCGCACCGCAGTCCTACGTTTGTGCCGGCGGTGCGCAACGCCACACTGCGATAGACGCTGGCAAAATCTTGTCCCTGCATGACGCCAAAGGCCCGCACAGCGTCCTCCGGTGAGTCCCACTTGGCGCCGTCCAGGCCCTGAGCGCTCAGCCGCAGACGCGCCTTCTCCCTGCGCGCTGCCGCACTACCGGAACCCGCCCGGCTGGCAGAGCCAGAACTAGTGGGCCGCGGCATCCCAGTTCTTTCCTTCGCCCGCGGACACCTCGAGTGGCACGGAGAGCGTGATCGCGGAGTCCATCTCCCGTTCGAGGATGTCGCGCACAGTCTCTAACTCGCCCGGAGCGACTTCGACGACGAGTTCGTCATGCACCTGCAGCAACACCCGCGACTGTATGCCGTCGGCCTCGCGCAGTACACGGTCCACACGGAGCATCGCCACCTTGATGATGTCAGCGGCCGTACCCTGAATCGGCGCATTGAGCGCAGCGCGCTCAGCGTTCTCGCGCGCCACGCGATTATCAGACATGAGCTCCGGCAGGTAGCGACGACGGCCGAACACCGTGGAGGTGTAGCCGTCCTTGCGGGCCTTATCCACGACCTCATCCAAGTAGCGCTTCACACCGCCGAAGCGCTCGAAGTAGTTGTCCATGATGCCCTTGGCCTCCCCGGCCGGGATACCCAGCTGCTGCGAGAGGCCAAACGCGGACAAGCCGTAGACCAGACCGTAAGACATGGCCTTCACCCGGCGGCGCAGCTCCGGGGTCACTTCGTCCACCGGCACCTCGAACACCTTCGAACCGACGAAGTTATGCAGGTCCTCGCCGTCTTTGTACGCCTGGATGAGGCCCGGATCTTCAGACAGGTGTGCCATCACACGCATTTCGATCTGCGAGTAGTCGGCGGTGAGCAATGTCTCGAAGCCCTCGCCCACCACAAAAGCCGAACGAATCTCCCGACCAGCCGCTGTACGTACCGGGATGTTCTGCAGGTTCGGATCGGTCGAGGACAGCCGGCCCGTCGACGCCACCGTCTGGTTGAAGGTGGTGTGAATCCGGCCGTCAGGCTGAATCGTCTTGATGAGACCTTCGATGGTCGTCTTCATCTTCTGGAACTCACGATGCGCCAACAGGTGATCCAAAAACGGGTGCGGATGCGTTACCGCGAGCTGCTCGATCTCTTTCGCCGCGGTGGAATAGCCAGTCTTGGTCTTCTTCGTCTTCGGCATGTCAAAGGTCTCAAACAGCACTACTTGCAGCTGCTTCGGCGAGTTGAGGTTGAGCGAATCATCGCCGGCCAGCTTCCGAGCCTCCTGCTCCTGCTCGGCCACCTTATCCACGAAGACCTCCAGCTGCCGCTCGAGAACCTCCTGGTCCACAGCGATACCGGTGTGTTCCATCTCCGCCAGAATGCGCACCAGGGGCAATTCCAGATCGGAGTACAGCTCGAAGGAATCGATTTTTTGCAGCTGCCGCGTTAGCTCAGCCGCCAACTCCTGGATGGCCGCGGCTGAATCCACCAGCGACCTATCGTCCAGCAAGGACATCTGTTCGCTGGCACCAGACAGTGTTTTCTTCAAGTGGCGCTGGTACACGTCCGGCAGCTCATAAGTGCGCTGCCCCGGCCGCAACAGGTACGCAGCAATCGCGGTGTCATGGGCGATACCGTCTAACTCCACACCCCGTCCCCGCAGCATGTGGTAGGCGGCCTTCGCCTCATGGAACAGCTTCGGGATCGGCGCGGCCAGCCATTGCGCCAGCGCGGCGTCGTCCTCCGCGGACAACTCCCCCAGTTCCAGCTGCACGCCGTGGTAATCTGCATCGACCAGCGCAATTGCCGCGGCGTCACCACGCGCCGGCTGGCCGTTGCCCTGGACGAACACCGCGACGCCGCGCTTGTCACCCAACCAGGCCGCCAACTCGCCGTCGCCAAGCTCATCAAGGACGACGCCATCCTCACCGGGACCGGTCTCCGAGCCGTGGCCATCAGCACCGCCGCCCTCGGGCAGAGCCCCACCATCGTTGGGGATGACGGCCAGAACCCGCTCGCGCAGGTTGCCGCCGAATTCCAAATCATCGAACTTCCCCGCGATATCAGACACAGTCGCGCCCTTAAACGCGAGATCGTCCGGGCCGACCTCAAGTTCCATGTCCGTCACCATCTGCGTCAGCTCGCGGTTGAGCTGCACCTGGTCGAGGCGCTCGCGCAGCTTCTCGCCCACCTTGCCCTTCACCGCGTCGGCGTTGGCCACCAAATCGGCCAAGGACCCGTACTGCACAATCCACTTCGTCGCGGTCTTCTCACCCACGCCCGGGATTCCGGGCAGGTTATCCGAAGGGTCTCCTCGCAACGCCGCGAAGTCCGGGTATTGGACCGGGGTCAGACCATATTTTTCCTCCACGGCCTCCGGGGTGAAGCGGTGCAGGGTGCTCACGCCGCGCATCGGGTACAACACCGTCGTGGTCTCATCCACCAGCTGCAGGTAGTCACGGTCACCGGTGACAATTAGGGTCTCGTAGTTACCGCTTGCCGACGCCTGCGTGGCCAACGTCGCCAAAATATCATCAGCCTCGAAATTCTCTCGTGACAACGTCGTAATCCCCAGGATCTCCAGGACCTCACGGATGATGGTGACCTGCCCCTTGAACTCCTCCGGCGCGGCCTCGCGCTGCGCCTTGTATTCAGGGAACTTCTCCGTGCGGAAGGTCTTGCGCCCAACGTCAAAAGCCACGGCGATAGAGTCCGGCTTCTCCTCGCCCACGATGTTGGCCAGCATGGACAAGAAACCGTAGATGGCGTTAGTGTGCTGGCCGCCCGACGTGGAGAAATTCTCCACCGGCAGGGCATAGAAAGCACGGAAGGCCATGGAGTGGCCATCGATGAGCAACAGACGTGGTTTCGAGCTATTTTCAGTCACGCTTCCCCATCCTAAGCGCACGCCGGACATCAAGCCCACAGGCCCCACCCACGGCCAAAGTCCAGCCGATTATTTATCCCACGCCACCATGCGCTAATATCTACCTCACAGCGCCCCTGTATCCCAATTGGCAGAGGAAACGGATTCAAAACCCGTGCAGTGTGAGTTCGAGTCTCACCAGGGGCACAACTGAACCCCCTTCACCATGATTTTTGCACCATGGCGAAGGGGGTTTTCGCTATTTCATAGCGAAGGTGAAACGCGCCAGCTCACTCAAGAGAAACCACCTAGATTCCACAATACTCTCGTAAGTCAGCCGCAATCTCGTCCAAGCGGGAGGCATGTGGGGACTCCAGGTAGCACTTGAGCCTGGGCTCAGTGGCAGATACAGCCAGATACACCACTTCCCAGGACGTGACCGAAAAATTCGCCTGCGCCATTCAAAAGTGAATAAAGCGCATGAATTATTCGCACCAAAATGAATAAACTTGGTTGCCGTGCAAACAATACGCTAATTTTGGTGGGTACCTTACGCAGACAAAGGAGCAACGATGAATCGACGACGTAGCGCCGCTGCCGTGGCAACGACCGCTTCCCTCGCCCTGGCGCTTGGCCTCGGCAGCACCGCGCAGGCCGCAACGGCCCAGGCTGATGTGCGTCGTGACGTCGCCACCGCCCTCACCGCAGTGCAAGGCTCCAGCAAGCAGCTGGGTACGGGTTCGTCGAAGGCCACAACCGTAGCCGCCAACGCCAAGCCCGAGCAGATCGCCGGAGCCGTGGCAGCAGACCTCGTTCTTGGAGTTGTCCTGGGCAGCCTCTTTTCCACCGTGTATTCCACTATCGCAAAGAAACTATAGATGAAGAAGCTATTTAACCGCACGGTCGCAGGGACGTCGGCAAGCATTATATGCGCCGGTCTCCTGCTCACCGGATGCGTCACCAACGTCGAAGAAGCCCGGCCGGAGGGCTGGCAGAAGGTCGAGGTGGAGAAGGTCCCCGAGATCGCGGCGATGTACAACGACGATGACGGCGTGCTGCGCGTAGCGGCGAACCCGCCGTTCGCACCCTTCGAGCTCAAGGACCACAACGGGCAACTCGTGGGGCTAGAGATCGAGCTCGCGAACGCCGTCGCTAATGTCCTCGGCCTCGAATTCGAAGCCCAGGAGCAGGAGTTCTCTCTCATCCTGCCCAACGTGTCCAACAAGACACTCGACATGGGCGCTTCCGGGTTTACTGACACCCCGGAACGCCGGGAGAACTACGACTTTGTCAACTTCCTCTATGCCGGCATCCAGTGGGCGCAGCAGACCGGCGAGCCTGTTGACTCGTCCAATCCTTGCGGCCTGACCGTCGCGGTGCAACGCACCACCGTCTCCGAGACAGACGACCTCATCCCCAAGAAGGAGGCCTGCGGCGGCGACCTTGAGATCCTGGCCTACGACACCGCAGACAACGCCGCCCTCGCTGTCCTCACCGGACGCGCGGACGCGATGTCGGCGGACTCCCCCGTCAGCGCTTGGGCGGTCCAGCGTTCCGAAGGGAAGATGGAGCTGACCGGCGAGAACTTTGACGCCGCGCCCTATGGTTTCGCGGTGCGTCAAGGCGATGACTTGGGACCCGCCGCCGCGGCAGCCATGCAGCACCTCATTGAAACCGGTAAGTACGAAGAAATCCTCGCCCAGTGGGGCGTGTCCGAGGGCCTGATTGACGAGGCCATGATTAACGAAAGGCCCATCAAATGAGCACCAACTCCACCGCAACCAGCGCAGCGGAATCGCACAGCACCAACGAACCCGCAATGATCCAGGCAAAGCCGGTACGGCACCCCTGGCGTTGGGTGTTCGCCGCAATTTTGCTGGGCCTTGGCCTCTGGTTCGTTATCTCCGCAGCCGGCAATGAAGCGTACGGCTGGGATACCTATTTCAAGTACCTGCTGGATACCCGCATCGCCACCGCGGCTCTGCACACTATCGCGATCACGCTGTTGGCGATGATTATCGGCGTGGTCGGTGGCGCTGCCCTCGCAGTGCTGCGCATGACACCGAACCCGGTGCTGCGCGCCATCTCCTGGCTATTCCTCTGGATCTTCCGTGGCACCCCGGTGTACGTCCAGCTGGTGTTCTGGGGGCTGGCCTCGGCTCTGTACCAGTCGATCAACCTCGGCTTTACGGAAATCTCTCTGGAGGGAGTCCTCACCAACGCCTTCCTCCTGTCGGTTATCGGCTTGGGTCTTAACGAGGCCGCTTACATGGCAGAAATCGTGCGCTCCGGTATTTCTTCGGTGCCTGAAGGTCAGAAGGAAGCTTCCAAGGCCCTTGGTATGGGCTGGTGGATGACCATGCGCCGCACCGTGATGCCACAAGCGATGCGCATCATCATTCCGCCGACCGGCAACGAGTTCATTTCCTTGCTCAAGACCTCGTCCTTGGTCGTGGCCATCCCTTACACCCACGAGATCTTCGGCCGCTCCACCGACATCGCCGCGGCTTTGTTTGAGCCCATTCCGCTCTTGCTGGTGGCCGCCACCTGGTACTTGGTCATCACCTCCCTGTTCATGGTGGGCCAGCACTTCCTGGAGAAGCGTTTCGAGCGTGGTGCGAACCGTGAGCTCACCGGCCGCCAGCTGGCGGCGCTGGCCGACGCCGAGGGCACCATCCCCCGGAACGTCACCGTCATCCCCGATGTACAGCAGCGCAAATAGGCTGCACCGCTGAGTGTCCCATCGCTACACGCCACGATTCTTCAAAGGAAAGCATCTCCATGACAACCCCTATGATTTCCGCACAAAACGTGCACAAGTCCTTCGGCCAGCTCCAGGTGCTCAAGGGCATTGACCTCGAGGTTATGCCCGGCGAAGTGGTCTGCCTTCTTGGCCCGTCTGGCTCCGGCAAGTCAACGTTCTTGCGCTGCGTCAACCACCTAGAAAAGGTCACCGCGGGCCGCCTTCACGTGGACGGCGAGCTCATCGGCTACAAGGAAAAGAACGGCACCTTGCACGAGATCTCCGAGAAGGAGGCCTCCAAGCAGCGCCTGAACATCGGTATGGTGTTCCAGTCCTTTAACCTCTTTAGCCACCGCACCGTCATCGAGAACCTCATCGAGGCCCCGGTTCAGGTCAAGGGCGAATCAGTCGATGCCGCCACCAAGCGCGGCATGGAGCTCCTCGAGCTCGTGGGCCTGGCACACAAGGCGGATGCCTACCCGGTGCAGCTGTCCGGAGGCCAGCAGCAGCGCGTGGCCATCGCGCGCGCGGTGGCTATGGATCCGAAGCTCATGCTTTTCGACGAGCCGACCTCCGCGTTGGACCCCGAACTCGTGGGCGAGGTGCTGCGCGTGATGAAGCAGCTCGCCGCGGACGGCATGA
This sequence comes from Corynebacterium incognita, assembly GCF_014217255.1. Classification (NCBI taxonomy): domain Bacteria; kingdom Bacillati; phylum Actinomycetota; class Actinomycetes; order Mycobacteriales; family Corynebacteriaceae; genus Corynebacterium; species Corynebacterium incognitum. The sequence goes on along the minus strand of NZ_CP059404.1, from coordinate 2,302,345 downwards.
CCATGCTCGTGGTCACCCACGAGATGGGCTTTGCCCGCGAGGTGGCGGACAAGATCGTGTTCATGGACGGCGGCAAGGTCATCGAATCCGGCACGCCCGAACAGGTTCTGGACAACCCGCAGCACGAGCGCACGAAGGCGTTTCTGTCCACGTTGCTGTAGGAGAGCTGAGCACACAGCGTCGCTAGAGCATGACGACGCCGCGGAATACCGCATAGGCCGCACCCGCGGCGGCAACGCTCAGCGAGAGCTTGCCCGCCACCTCCCGATCCACGCGGCGGGCAAGGCGTACGCCTGAGGTGATGCCGATGGCCATGCCGACGATGGCGGCGGGCCACATGAGCCAGTCCACCTGGCTCATGTCGCCCGCTCCCGTGGCGATCTTCATGGCAAAAGAGATAGCGCCGGCCACCATGAAGATGGGCTGCAGCGTCGCGGCGTACACGCGCTGCGGCCAGCCCGCGGCCTGCGCGTAGACGGTGATTACTGGCCCCGCGATGCCCGCGAGCGTGTTCGTGAAGCCGCCGAGGACGCCGGCGAGCAGGGCGGGCCAGGTGCCACGGGGCGTCGGCACGTATTTCTTGCCAAAAGTCACCACGCCGAGCGCGACCAACAGGGCCCACCGACGATGATGAGCAATGGCGCCGTGGGGGTGGTGGCCACGAGCCACGCCGCAGGGAGCGAGCCGAAGATGAGCACGGAGCAGATGAGTCGCCACTTCTGCCAATCCACGTCCGCACGCACGGTGAGAGTGGTGGCCGCCGCGTTGACCATGGCCAAGATATTGACCACCATGATGCCCTCTACCGGGCCCAGCATGACGGTCAGCACAGGGCCCGCGATGAGCCCGAGGCCCATGCCGGAGACGCGCTGCATGCACGAGCCCACCGCCACGATGGCGAGGACGGCCAGGACGATAAACACTTAGGCGAATTTCTCCTTGATCGCCGCCACGACAGGATCCGGAAGCAGGCCGGAAACGTCGCCGCCGTACTTGGCCACTTCCTTGCAGAGCGAGGAAGAAATATAACCGTACTTCTCGTTGGTCAGCAGGAACACGGTGTCAATGCCAGACAGGTGGCGGTTCATCTGCGCCATGGGAAGCTCGTACTCATAGTCCAACGAGGAGCGCAGCCCCTTGACCAAGGTAGAGACGTCGTGCGCCTTGGTGTAATCCACCAGCAGCCCGGACCACCAGTCCACCTTGATGCGGGTATCGGTGACCTCGCGGATGAGCTCCACGCGCTCCTCCACGGTAAACAGCCCGGAGTTTTTCTGCGGGTTGCCGGTGACGAGGATGGTCACGTCGTCGAAGAGCTCGGTCGCGCGATTAAAGATGTCCAAGTGACCCAGGGTGACGGGATCAAAGGAACCGGGGCACACTGCTTTAGTCATGGACGTGAGTATAACGCCATATCCATGCGGGCGATCCCGAACGTCCGCTTTTTTAGCTTCTGTCCAGTGGGCTCGAACCCGGCCGTCCACTCGGTGTGCGGGGAATCCACGTGGCGTTCGATGACCACGATGGCCTCGTCGGCAAGGACTGGCTCAATGGCGGCCACTAGCTCGTCCACCGCACCGAACTCGTACGGCGGATCCGCCAACACCATGTCGAAGTAGCCGCGCGGCGCGGACGCTAGGTAGGCCGACGCCTTCATCTGGTGAATCTTTACGTTGGGGTGGCGCACCACGCCAACATTGTGCTGCATGATCTTCACAGCTTCCGCGCTGTCATCGACCAAGACCACTTCGTCAGCGCCGCGGCTCGCGGCTTCCAGGCCCAACGCTCCGGAACCGGCGAAAAGGTCCAGAACCCGGATACCTTCGAAACCGAATCGCACCTGCAAGGAGGAGAAGAGCCCTTCGCGGGCGCGATCGGCGGTGGGCCGAGTGCCCTGCTGCGGCACCTTAATGGTCCGGCCGCGTGCTTCGCCGGAGATAATGCGGGTCATAGGGGTTGCTCCAGGCCTGTGTCAGCGAGGCGTAGGAGGACGTCACCGCCGGACACGCTCTCAAAGTCGGCGTGCGCCACCGACTCCACGACGCCGGGGCCAGGAGCTACGACGGGGGCTTCGAGCTTTGTAGCCTCCACGGTGGCCAGAGTCTGCCCCACTGCCACGTGCTCACCCGGGGCCACACTGAACCGGACTATTCCGGCAAACGGCGCACAAAATTCCATGCCTATTACTGTAGTGCACCCAATACAACACGCGAAGACGCCCTGTTAGCTCTTGTCTAGGTACTCCTGCTCGGTCGCCGTGAGGTCCGAAACCAGCTTCGTTGCGGCGTCGGGGTTAACCACCACGAGCTGCGCCGCCACGCCGTGGGCGGCCTCGATAATCGCGGCGTCGGAACGCAAGTTCAACAGGCGCAGCGTGCGGTGCGTGCCGGATTGGGCGGTGCCGAGCACGTCACCTTCCTGCCGGTCCTGCAGGTCCAGCTCCGCGAGCTCGAAGCCATCGCTGGTGGCGGCGATGTCTCGGATGCGGTTAAACGAAGTCGAGCCCACGGGAGCCAGGGTATGGAACAGGCACAGCGACGCGTTGCCACCTCGGCCCACGCGACCGCGCAGCTGGTGGAGCTGAGAGACACCGAAGCTCTCCGCCTCACGGATCAGCATGACCGTAGCATTGGGGACATCCACGCCCACCTCGATGACGGTGGTGGCAACGAGGACGTCGTAATCTCCTGCCGCGAAATCCGTCATGACGGCGTCTTTGTTCGGCATCCGTCCATGCAGCACGCCGATGCGCAAGCCCTTAAGCGGGCCCGTCGCCAGGTCCGCAGCGATCTCTTCCACGCCGCCGTCGCCCTCGATGCGCGGGCAGACCACGAACGCCTGGTGGCCCGCGGCGACCTCTTCGCGGATGCGCGCCCAGGCGCGCTGCACCCAATTCTCCCGCTCGTCCGGCACCACCGAGGATTGAATCGGTTTGCGCCCACCGGGCAGCTCGCGCAGCGTGGACACCGCGAGGTCTCCAAAGACGGTCATTGCAATGGTGCGCGGGATCGGGGTCGCCGTCATCACCAACAGGTGCGGGGTCAGCTGCCCCAAGGCCTTCTCCCGCAGGCGGTCGCGCTGCTCCACGCCGAAGCGGTGCTGTTCGTCCACCACCACGAGGCTCAAATTGAAGAACTCCACCGAGTCCTGAATCAGTGAGTGCGTGCCCACCACAATATTCGCCTCACCGGAGACAATATCCAGCAGGGCCTGACGTTTTTCTGCCGTCTTCATCGAGCCCGTCAGCAGCACCACGTTGACGCCCGCGGGCAGGGAGCTGCGTAGCGACGTCGCGTGCTGCGAGGCCAGCACCTCGGTCGGCGCCAGGAGGGCCGCCTGCGAACCCGCGTCGACCGCCTGGAGCATCGCCAGGGCGGCCACTATGGTCTTGCCGGAGCCAACCTCACCCTGCAGCAAGCGTGACATCGGTGAGGAGTCTTCCAGGTCTCCGCCGATCTCCTCGACCACCTGCTGTTGCCCAGCAGTGAGCTCGAAGGGCATGGTGGCGAGCATCGCCGCCCGGAACCCATCGCGGCGCGGCACCAACGGCGTAGCCACCCGCGCGGCCGCGTCCGCGCGTCGCAGCTCCATCACCGTGGCCACCGCCAGCGCCTCGTTAAACTTCAAACGTGTCAACGCCGCCTGCGGCCCCTCGGGGCCCGGCTCGTGGGCGCCGCGCACCGCGGCGTCGAGGCTCAGCAAGGGTCGGGGCAGGCCGTCACGCTCCACGGGGATACGGGGCAGCTCCACGTCACCCTCCGTGACAAGGGGATCCAGCGGGTCGGGTACCGGCGGCAGAGTCTCGAGTACTCGGTGCACCGCGCCCAACAGGCGCCACGACGTGACCTGTTTGGTGGCTGGGTAGATGGGGAGCCAGTCTCGGTCGTAGAGGATGTCCTCAAGCTCGCCAAAGGACGCCAGGGCGCGCAGGCTACCCGTGGCCTTGTCCGGCGTCGGCGTCGTCGCCCCACCCTGGGCACCCAGCACGAAGAAGTCCGGGTGTTGCAGCTGGACGTTGCCGCGGAAAAACTTGACCTTGCCCGAAAACATCGCGCGTACCCCGGCACACAACGAGCGCCGGGCCCACGGGGTGTTGAAAAAGCTGACGCTCACGCCGTTGTCCAAGTGGACGTTGAAAATCTCCAGATTTCGTCCGCCGCGGGCCGTGGTGTGCCGCGTATTCGTGCTGGTCACGGTGGACACGATGGTGACGATGTCACCTTCGTTGGCACCATCCAAGTCAAGGCCGAGCCCGTGACGGACATATTTGCGGGGGACGTGCTGCAACAGCTCATCGCACGTCGTGTAGCCGAAGGCCTTCTTAAGCGCCTTCGCTTCCTTATCCGGCAGAACGCTACTCAGCGTCCGTTCGTCATGCCACCCCAGCATCCCGGCTCCCTGTCCCCTTCCGCACTCCATGCTTCGCTTGCTACTCGACGCCGATCTCCGTCGCCACGCCGGTGACCGGCACGACGATGACGTCGATGGACTGTCCTCCGTACACGTTGGACTCTAATACCTCGGTGAGCGCTTCGGCGTCCACCGCGACAGAGGTCAACACGGTGATCTGTTCCCCGCCCTCGGCCAACTCGTCTCGGCACGCGCGAATGATGGCGTCCACCGATTCCTCGGCGGGGCGCACCACCCGCATGGTGCCCACGGCATCCACCATGTTGGCGATGGGATCATCCGACAGCGGTGAGTACACCGCGAGCGCCGCGACGCCGGCCACAAGTGATCCGGTGCGAATGACCGTCGCCGCCGTGTGCGCCTGGAACTCACCGGTGTCCGCGAGCTGCCCGTTGGGCAGGACGATGTCCTCGGCGTTCAGAACGCCCAGTTGCGCCAGCTCGTCCGCGTTAGACACCACGATGGCGCCAGTCTCCGCGAAGAGCTGCGCCACCTCTCCCGGCGGCGCCATGGCGATGACGCGCGGCTCACGCGACGTCGTAGCCTCGGCATCGGGTAGCTCGGCCCCGGGCAGAACTTCAAGGTGCAGGTCTGAGACTTGGCCTGCCGCATAGGCGGCCTCAATCACCTCTCCCGCCTTGCGGGTATGGATATGCACGTTGGCCCTGTCCTCGTTGGCTCGCGCCACCACAAGGCTGTTTCCCATCGGCTTCAGCGAGCGCTCCAGGGCCGCGATGTCCCCGGTAAAGAACAGGACCACCTCAATTTCTTGCTGTGTGCCGTTATGCATACCGGTGTGCACGTCAGCAGGCATGTCGCCACGATTGTCCCCCGCTTCGTCCACTCCGGCACCGGGTCGAGTCTTGGTTCCTTGTGCTTCGGGCTTGTCGACGTCCGCGTCGCGCGAGGTATCCGGGTCGAGGACGTCGCGCAGGGCGCGCAAGACCACCACATATCCGGTAGCCCCGGCATCCACTACGCCGGCTTCTCGGAGCGCCTCGAGCTGCGTCGTCGTTTCAATCAACGCCTCTTCCGCAGCATCCAGCGCCTGTTGGACGGCGGCAGCCACTGAGGCTTTCGGTTGGTGGCGAAGCATCTCATTGGCGGCGTCGGCGGAGGCACGCAGGACGGTCAAGACCGTTCCCTCAACGGGATCGGAAATCGCGCGGTTGACGAGGTTCACCGCGAGGTGAAGTGCCTCAGCGAAGCCGTGCGCGTCGAGGTGATCTTCCACCGCGGAGTCGGCGACTCCTCGCAGCACCTGGCTCAGCACCATGCCGGAGTTGCCACGCGCTCCCCGCACGCTGCCCAATGCGAGTGCCTCCGCAACGGGGCCACCATTGTCCATCTCGGCGACGGCGGCCTTCATCGTGTGGAGGAGGTTCGACCCGGTATCCGAATCCGGGACGGGAAACACGTTGAGAGCATTGATGTCCTCACGGCAACGCTCCAGCTCCTCCACCGCCAAGCGGGCCCACTGCTCCAATACCGAGGCGTCGATCACAGCATCATCGACCGGCGCAGTCGCGGGGGCGCGGCCAGCATCGGCGATGCCTGACGCGTCGGAAGTCTCGGACAACGTGGTCGCGTCGGCAGGGCTGGTGGGTGACATGCGTGCAATTCTACAACTGCCAGTCCACGGGGGCCGAACCACTGCGTTGCAGCAGCTCGTTTGCCTGCGAAAATGGCCTTGAGCCGAAGAAACCGCGGTAAGCAGATAACGGCGAGGGGTGCGGCGACGCGATGACGGGAACCCTCGGCATGAGTTTCGCGGCGGCCTGGGCGTCTTTGCCCCACAAAAACGCCACCGGTGGAGTCTCCCGTTCATTGAGCGCGCGCAGCACCGCGGCGGTGATCTCCTCCCACCCCAGTTTGCGGTGGGAACCGGCCCGTCCCGGGGCGACCGTGAGCACACGGTTGAGGAGTAATACTCCTTGCCGTTCCCAGGCGCGGAGATCGCCGTCAGTCTTCGCGGGCTCGCCCAGGTCGCCAGCTTGGCCCAGCACGTTCGGCAACCCCACGTCCTCTTTGAGCTCTGTGTATATGTTGCGCAGGCTCTTCGGAGCGGGGACCCCAGGCTGGGTGGAAAACGCCAGGCCCATGGCATGGCCTGGGGTGGGATAAGGGTCTTGGCCCAAGATGATGACGCGCACCTTGTCCAGCGACATCTCCAAGGCACGGAATATGTGGTCAGGCGCTGGAAGGAAATCTTGTCCTGCTAGCTCGTCCATAATGCGTGGGAGGACGCCCTCAAGTGCAGGCTCCAGTGCGGGGAGCCAACTCGGGTGAATATGCGCCACCACGTCGGCATAGTTGACGTCGCGGACACTGGCGTCGGAAAGGTCATCTCTGCGCTCCATCAGTAGCTCGTCCATCCGGTGTTGTAGCGAGGCTTCGCACCATCGACGGTCACGCCGGCCCCCTTGACTACCCGGCCGATCGGACGGAAGCCACTGGCGGCGTCCTTGTCGGTCGCGGCGATGAGCGTATGGTCTTCCCCTCCACTGAGTACCCATTCCCATGGGTCCTGATTCACTGCCTCACCCGCCGCGAGCAATAACTCATCAGGGGCGATGGCCTCGGCCTCTAGATCGATACCGACTCCAGAGCGCCGGGCGATAGCGCCCACATCCACGACGAGACCATCAGAGTTATCAGTCATGCTCGTGGCGCCCGTAGCACGGGCGACGATGCCGCGCCCCGGCTCGAGGTGCGGGGTGACGTGTGCTGAGACCAGCGGTTCAAACCGCTCGGGAACATGCGCACGACCGTAGTGCTGCAGCAGTGCCAAGCCCGCGGCCGAGTAGCCAATCTTGCCGTGCGCCACAATGCGCTGTCCGACGCGCGCTGCATCGAGGGTCAGAGGCTTACGCGATCCCCCCAGGCTTCCCAGGGCCGTGACCGTAAGAATCAGTTGGTCAGCGCGCGTGAGGTCGCCACCTACCAGCTGCGCGCTGTAGAGCTTGCAGCGCTCCGCGATACCGGACGCGATCTCCTTGACGTAGCCCACCGGGGTATCCCCGGGCGCCGCGAATGACAGCAACGCGGCGAGTGGGCGCGCGCCCATCGCCTCGACGTCGGCGAAGTTCTGGACGATGGCCTTGTGGCCGACTTCCCGCGGTGTGGACCACTCGCGGCGGAAGTGGCGCCCCTCCACAAGAGTGTCCGTCGTGGCCACCGTTCGCGTGTTGGGTTCGGCAGGGTACATCACCGCGGCGTCGTCGCCGTTGATCGCGCTAGGCGCCGCGGCAACAATTTCCTGAATGACCAGGTGCTCGCCAAGCTCCTCGAGCGTCGGCGCGGCGTCGATGGGGAAATCGTGCACGGTGTGTTCTCCTCAATGTCCGAAACGGCCGGGCTAATGGCTACCATGAACCATTATGAACGAGCAGAACCAATTCCACCGCCCGCTGGTTTACGTGTCTTTGGGGCTTGCGCTCTTTTTGGTGCTGGGCGTACTGTTCGGCGCCCGGTACTACTACAATAACGTGGCGCTCTCCCCTGTCGCGGTGGCCCCAGTGGACTCTCCGGAAGCTGACTCCGCGGAATGCACCGAGCTCATCGCCGCACTGCCAGAGTCCTTCCAGGGGGCCAAGCGCGCGAAGATTGCCGACCCCGCACCCGCCGGGGTGGCCGCGTGGCGCAATGCGCGCGGCGGGGACGACGTAAAGCTGCGGTGTGGAGTACGTCTTCCATTCCAGTATTCGGCTTACTCGGTGACCACGGAGGTTCCCGGCACGAATGCCCGCTGGCTCAAGGTAGCGGATCAAACCCCCGGTTCGGAGCTCGTGACCTGGTATTCCGTGTCAACGAAGCCGACGGTAGCCATCACGGCGTCGACAGGCCAGCAGCCCGAAGGCCTGGACCTCGGCGCGTTGGAAGCAACGCAAGCCCAGCCCTACCCGGCGCCCTTGAAGGATCTCAAGAACGCTAAGAACTCAGAGAAGGTGAGTGACACCTGCGACGAGCTCCTGTCCGCGCTCCCGGATTCGGTTGGGGACGGCTACACACGGGCGCCCTCGGACATCGCGGAGACCCCGCACACCGCAGTGTGGAATGGCGAGGGGCTGGAGCCGGTCGTACTGCGGTGCGGGGTGCAGCCGCCGAAGAACTACAAGGCGGGTGAGCGCCTGCAGCAGTTCAACGACGTCCCGTGGTTCCAAGACACCACCCTCGCCGAGGGCACCACGGCTGGAACGTGGTACGCCCTGGGTCGCAGCACGGACATCGCCGTATCCATCCCGCAGGACGCCGCGGCGGATGCCATCCAGAAGTTAAGCGGGTCTATCGCCGAGTCAACGCCTGCGCAATCATGACGTCGAGAAGCTCGCTGTAGGGCACCCCACTGGCCGCGAAAACCTGCGGGTACATGGAGATCGGGGTGAAGCCAGGCATGGTGTTGATCTCATTGAGCTTCGGCCCTTCCTCAGTCACAAAGAAGTCCACGCGGGCCAAGCCCTCGCAATCCAGGGCCCGGAAAGTCTCAATAGCCATGTCTTTAATCTGCTGGATCAAGGCCGGTTCGTACGGAGCCGGGATAGTTGGGGTGACCACGTCGTCGAGGTATTTGGTTTCGAACCCGTAGAAGCCCTCGTCCGATTCCTCGGTGTCGTTGAGTTTCGCCGGAACGGAGGCGTACAACGAACCGTCCGGGTACTGCAGGACGCCAACCTCGACCTCGTCGCCCACCAGCTCGGCTTCCACGATGACCTTGTCATCGGATTCGCGCGCCAGAGCCACGGCGGCGGGGAGCTCGTCCCACGCGGAGACCTTGGAGACTCCAATGGAGGAGCCGCCGCGGGCGGGCTTGACGAATACCGGCAAACCCAGCTCCGCCTGCTCCGCAGCGGTCAACTCGTCACGGTCGCGCAGGATCACCTCGGGAGTCACCGGCAAGCCCTCAGCGACCATGAGTTTCTTGGTAAATTCCTTGTCCATGCCCGCCGCGGAGGACAACACCCCGGTTCCCACATAAGGCACCTGGGACAGCTCGAAGAGTCCCTGCACGGTACCGTCCTCGCCGTAGCGTCCGTGCAGGACGGGGAAGATGACGTCCACCTCCGCGTGCAGCTCGCCGGTGGAGGTGTTGTAGAACTGCCCCTTGGTCGCCGGGTTGAGCGACAGCGTGAGCTCGTCGCCGAGGGTGACCTCGGGCAAGACGCGGTCAGTAATTTCCAGTCCCTCGGTCACGCCCGGGGTCCATGTTCCCTCGCGAGTAATGCCGATGGGAACAACCTCATACTTCTCCGGGTCCAGGTTCGCCATGACGGCACCGGCGGACACGCAGGAAACAGAGTGCTCAGTAGACAAGCCACCGTAGATGACGGCCACGCGGATTTTCTCGTTCATTCGCGCCATATTACCGGCTCCGCAGCGACTCTTCGGGCAGACAGGGCCTAATCCTGTCGCATCTGCACGCGCAACACAGCGTGGGACGCAGAGCGGGCAGCGTCAGTGCACTTCAGACTTCTTGGAACGCCCCATGAGCGCCACAATCATCTCATCTACGGCCACGTGCTTATGGCACACACCGTAGACCGCCTGGGTAATAGGCATATCCACCCCGTGGCGCTGCGCCAATTGATAGATGGAGTGCGAGGAAATGACGCCTTCGGCTACCTGGCCGTGCGCCGCCGCGCGGGCCTCTTCCATGCTTCCACCCTGGCCCAGCCGGTAGCCGAAGGTACGGTTGCGCGACAGGGTGGACGAACAGGTGGCCACCAGGTCACCCAGCCCGGCCAACCCCGGCAGTGTGCGCGGATCCGCACCCAGCGCCACGCCCAGGCGGGTAATTTCTGCCAAACCCCGGGTGATGATCGTGGCCATGGTGTTGTTGCCCATCCCCTTGCCCGAGGCCATGCCACACGCCAGCGCGATGACATTCTTGCAGGCGCCGCCGATTTCCGCGCCGATGACGTCTGTATTGGTATACGGACGGAGGTATCCGGTGGCCACCGCCATCTGTACCTGTTTCGCGCGCTCCTCGTTCGGGCAAGCAATCACCGTCGCGGAGGGTTGTTCCTCGGCGATTTCACGCGCGAGGTTCGGGCCGGACAAGACCGCCACACGCTCTGGTTCGGCGCCGCTAACCTCGATAACCACCTCGCTCATGCGCTTGAGAGTCTGTTGCTCCACGCCCTTGGAAATCGACACCAGCGTCGCTCCGGGTGGCACAACGTCGCGCCATGCGCTCAGGTTCTCCCGCAGGGTCTGCGACGGTACCGCGAGGACCACGATGTCGGCGTCACTCAGGGCGTCGGCAGGCACGGTGGTAGGAACAATCGACTCGGGAAGAGCGATATCAGGCAGGTAGTCGGTGTTACGGCGCTCGCGTGCAATGGTATCCGCCAGCTCCTCGCGGCGGACCCACAACCGCACGTCATTTCCAGCGTCAGCAAACACCTTGGCAAGGGTGGTGCCCCACGACCCCGCGCCCATGACCGTTACGTTTGCCACTCGCCTACTCCTTCACCCGCTAGGGCCGACGCCATCGCGGCCCCGCTCGCATCGACTCGCCAACCGTTCAATCGCTAACTTCTATCATTATCTCTGCATAAACAGATAGCGTTTCCTAGCTTAGGGTACAGGCGCACACTTCGCGGGGGTTTAACGCCTCCGCCCCCTAAGCCCCATCACCGAAGACTCTGGGCGCCACACCGCCCCGCGCGACGCCCCGCGTATGGCGCGGGAGCTCACTCGGACTAGCAACGTTATCCGTTAAAATGAGGTCAGCTTTAACCCGTCGATCCTCACCGCGGACGGAAAACACGTTTGACCACCGATCAAGGAGCGCTATGTCCAAGCACGCCACGTTGCATGAGACCGACAAAGATCAGAAGAACGAGGTCTTGGTCACCGGGCGCCACCAAGAGATTCCTGTAGACCCCACTGCTGAGTACTCCCGCGCAACGCTGGCGGCCGGAGCGGTGCTCTGGCGCGGGGATAAGAATAACCCCGAGGTGGCGGTCATTCACCGCCCTCACTATGACGACTGGTCCTTGGCCAAAGGCAAGGTGGACCCGGGCGAGTCCCTGCCCACCACTGCGGCGCGAGAAATCCTGGAGGAAACCGGTCTTGAAGTGCGCCTTGGCAAACTGATCGGCAAGGTCACCTACCCGGTCATGGACCGCACCAAGGTGGTCTACTACTGGACAGGCAAGGTCGAGGGCGGCGAGTTCACCCCCAACGATGAGGTCAATGAGATCCGGTGGATGTCTATCGATGAGGCCTGCGAGTTGGTCTCCTACGACTTGGACGCACAGGTGCTGCGTAAGGCCGAAAAACGCCTCAAGCTGGCTCCTTCTACCCGCGTTTTGTATGTCCGCCACGCTCGGGCTCACGACCGGAAGAAGTGGGAGGGCGACGACAACCTGCGCCCGCTGGATAAGAAGGGGCGCCGCCAGGCGGAAATGCTCGTGCCCATGCTGCTTCCGTTTAAGCCGACTGCCATCTATTCCGCGGAGCCGGACCGCTGCCAGCAGACTGCGGCTCCACTTGCCGACGAGCTCAACCTGCCCGTCGAGGTCGATGCTGCTTTCGGCGACGAAGCGTTCATGGCTGACCCGAAGAAGGCGCTGAAGCGTTTCAAGAAGATCGTCGAAGCGGGAGGCGTCCCGGTCATCGTCAGCCAAGGCACCGCCATCCCCGGCATCATCGAAGCGCTGGAACCGGTGTTCTTCGACGCCTCGGACATCAACTGCAAGAAGGGCTCCGTGTGGTCGCTGTCCTTCAACGACGGCGAGCTCACCGGCGCCGACTACCTCGCCAGCGCCCTGCCGGTCCGGTAGCCCTCGCTGCAAGCCACCGCGGCGCCAACCGCCTCTTCAACCGCTGCGTTTCGACGCCCGCTTATCCCACCGTTGGCAAGAACCCTGGGCGTTGTTGTTCGAAGGCCCCTATGGCGTCGTCGTGCCGCAGGGTCAGCCCGATGTCGTCGAGGCCCTCCATAAGCCGCCAGCGGGTGTATTCGTCCACTTCGAACGGGTAGAAGTTCTCCCCTACCTTTACCGTCTTGTCCTCCAGGTTCACGGTCACCTGCGCCGCCGCTTCGACCGAGTCGGCGGCATCCAGCGCATCCTGGATTTCTACAATGGCGGCTTCGTCCATCGCTCCAGCTAACAATCCGTTCTTACCCGCGTTGCCGCGGAAGATGTCCGCGAAGCGCGGAGAAAACACCGCCTTAAATCCGTAATCTTTCAACGCCCACGAGGCGTGCTCGCGGGAGGAGCCGGTACCGAAGTCGGGTCCGGCAAACAGCACCGAACCACGAGAAAACGGCTCCTTGTTCAGAATGAATTCGGGGTCCGTCCGCCAATTGGCAAACAGCCCGTCCTCAAAGCCGGTGCGGCGCACAGACTTGAGGTATCGTGCCGGGATGATCTGGTCGGTATCCACGTTCGACGCCCGCAGGGGCACACCGATACCGGTGTGGGTGCGAAACTTATCCATGGCTTACTCCTTCACCATTCGGGGTGGCGTGCTGTTCGACGCCGAGGTCCGCAGGCGCGGCCAAATGCCCGGCCACCGCGGTGGCCGCGGCGACCAACGGCGAGACCAGGTGCGTGCGGCCGCCAGGGCCTTGTCTGCCTTCAAAGTTGCGGTTCGACGTCGAGGCCGAACGCTCCCCCGGCGCCAACTGGTCCGGGTTCATCCCTAAGCACATCGAGCAGCCAGCGGAGCGCCACTGTGCGCCGAAGTCCATAAACACCTTGTCCAGCCCCTCGGCCTCAGCCTGCCGCTTGACCTGGGTGGACGACGGCACCACCAGCATGCGGGTGCCGTCCGCGATGCGGCGCCCGCGCACCACATCCGCCGCGGCGCGGAGGTCCTCGATGCGGCCGTTGGTACACGAACCGAGGAACACCGTATCGATGGCGATGTCCTTCAAGGGTGTACCGGGCGTCAAGTCCATGTAGCTCAGCGCCTTGGTCACGCCCGTGCGCTCGCCTGCAGGGGCCTGCTCGGGGTCCGGCACAGCGGCGTCGAGCGGCACACCCTGCGCCGGGTTGGTTCCCCAGGTGACGAAGGGACGCAGGCTCGCGCCGTCGATGTGCACCACCTTGTCAAAGTTGGCACCTTCGTCCGTGGGCAGAGTTTTCCAGTACTCCACCGCGGCGTCCCAGTCCGCGCCGCACGGCGCGTGCTCGCGCCCCTGCACGTAGTCGAACGTGGTCTGATCCGGGGCCACCATGCCGGCCCGGGCGCCGGCCTCGATGGACATGTTGCACACCGTCATGCGCGCCTCCATGCTCATCTTTTCGATAGCCTCGCCGCGGTATTCGATGATGTAGCCCTGTCCACCGCCGGTCCCGATCTGAGCGATGACAGCCAAAATGAGGTCTTTGGCGGTAACATCCGTGCGGAGCTCACCGCTGACCTCCACCGCCATGGTCTTCAACGGCGCCAGCGGCAGAGTCTGGGTGGCCATGACGTGTTCGACCTCGGAGGTGCCGATCCCGAAGGCTATGGAACCAAACGCCCCGTGCGTAGAGGTGTGAGAGTCGCCGCACACGATGGTCATCCCCGGCTGCGTGATGCCCAGCTGCGGTCCAACTTGGTGGACGATGCCCTGTTGCTCCTCGCCCATCGCATACAGCTTGACGCCAAATTCCGCGCAATTGCGGCGCAGCGTCTCCACCTGCGTACGCGATACCTGGTCCCGGATCTCTGTTATCGCGCCCGTGCTTATCCCTTCGGTGGGCACGTTGTGGTCCTCGGTGGCCAGGTGCAGCTCCGGGTGGCGCAGCGTGCGCCCGGCCAACCGCAGCCCCTCGAAGGCCTGCGGGCTCGTCACCTCGTGCAGGAGTTGAAAGTCGATGAACAGCAGGTCCGGGGCACCAGCTTCGCCGCGCTGGACGACGTGCGCGTCCCAGACCTTCTCCGCCAAGGTACGGGGTCGTCTTTGTTGTTGTGGTGGCGTTGTCATGTCCTCAAGCCCCTTTCGTACTCACGGCTGCCGCGATTCGGTCGCCGACGTCGATGGTGCGCACGGTGGTGCCGTCACGCTGCGCCAGCTCCGCGGCCACCGCGGCCTCGATGCGTTGTGCCTTGTCCTCTTCTCCCCTATACCGCAACATCAGTGCGACGGACGAAATCGCCGCCACCGGGTCGGCCACGCCGGTGCCCGCGATATCCGGGGCGGAGCCGTGGACTGGCTCGAACATCGGCGGATTCGCGCCAGAGGAATCGATGCTTCCCGACGCCGCGAGACCAATCCCGCCGGTAATCGCCGCAGCCAGGTCCGTGAGGATATCCCCAAAGAGATTGTCGGTGACGATGACGTCGAAGCGGCCCGGGTCATTGACCAGGTGGATAGTCGCGGCGTCGATGTGCTCGTAGGCCGTGGTGACGTCCGGATAGTCCGCCGCTACCTCGTCCACGGTGCGCTGCCACAAGTCGCCGGCGAAGGTGAGCACATTTTTCTTGTGCACCAGGGTCAATTCTTTGCGGCGGGTGCGCGCCAGGTCAAAGGCGTAGCGCACAACGCGCTCCACCCCGTACCGGGTGTTCTGGCTGACCTCGCTGGCGACCTCGTGGGCCGTACCGCGGCGCAGGCTGCCGCCGTTGCCACAGTAAAGCCCCTCGGTGCCCTCGCGGACGACAACGAAGTCGATTCCCGCGGCACCCGCTTCACGGGGCGCCGCCAGCGGCGAGTGCTCCGGGCGGTAGAGATAGGAAGGCCGCAGGTTGACGTGATGGTCCAGGCCAAACCGCAGCTTAAGAAGGAGACCGCGCTCTAAGACTCCGGGCTCGACCTTTCCTGGCGCGCCCACGGCGCCCAAGAGGATGGCATCAAAAGTAGCCAGCTCTACCAACTGCTCGTCTGTCAGCACCTCCCCCGTAGCCAGGAAGTGTTGCGCGCCGTACGGGAACTCCACGATGTCGAGCGGCGCAGAGGCGTCTAGTTCATCGTGGACGGCGCGCAGAACCTTGAGTGCTTCCGCGGTGACTTCCGGCCCGATGCCGTCTCCGCCAATAACTGCAAGTCTCATAATATGAAACTCTCTTTCCACTAGATGAACTCTTGGAAAGGGAGTGTACACGAAACTGGCGCGCCTGCGCGCTGGAATCTCTTATTTGATCCAGCTCATCATGGCCCGCAGTTGCTTGCCCGTGCGCTCAACAGGATGCGCGGCGGTCTTCGCGCGCAGCTCTTCGAGCTCCTTGTTGCCGCCGTCGACGTTGGCCACCAGCTTGCGGGTGAAGGTGCCGTCCTGGATGTCGCCCAGCACGTCCTTCATACGCTGCTTAGTGGCAGCGTCGATGATGCGCGGGCCGGAAACATAGCCACCGAACTCCGCGGTGTCCGAGATGGAGTAGTTCATCTGCTCCAGGCCGCCTTCGAAGATGAGGTCCACGATGAGCTTGATTTCGTGCAGGCACTCGAAGTACGCCATCTCCGGCTCGTAGCCCGCCTCCACCAGGACGTCAAAGCCAGTCTTGATGAGTTCCTCCAGGCCGCCACACAGCACAACCTGCTCGCCGAACAGGTCCGTGACGGTCTCCGCCTCGAACGTCGTGGGGATAACGCCCGCCCGAGCGCCGCCGATGGCGCCCGCGTAGGACAGCATGAGGTCGCGGCCGCTGCCCTGCGGGTCCTGCTCCACCGCGATGAGGCACGGCACGCCCTTGCCATCCTCGAACTGGCGCCGCACCAGATGGCCAGGCCCCTTTGGAGCAACCATGCCCACGGTGACATTCGCCGCCGGCTCGATGAGTTTGAAGTGGATGTTGAGGCCGTGGCCGAACAGCACCGCGTCACCGTCCTCGAGGTGCGGCGCGATTTCAGCGTCGTAGATCGCCTTCTGCGCGGTATCCGGCGCCAGCACCATGACGACGTCTGCCCACTGGGCCACCTCGGCCACCGACGCCACCTCGAAGCCGGCCTCGCGAGCGGCGTCGCCAGACTTCGAGCCCTCGCGCAGGCCCACCTTGACGGCTACGCCAGAATCGCGCAGGTTCATCGCGTGCGCGTGACCCTGGGAGCCGAAGCCCACGACGCCCACCTTCTTCGCCTGGATCAGGGTCAGATCAACGTCGTCTTCGTAAAAAGTTTCTACAGTCATGGGTGTTTACCTTTCGATATGTAATGAATGGGGAATGAATTGTCGTGGTTGAACACAGGAGGCAATCACAGCGTTGCTTCCACCAGCCTTACTTCCAGTCTAGAAGCCGCAGCCTAGGCGTATTTGGAGGACAACACCTTAGAGCCGCGCCGTAGCGCCACGTGCCCGGAACGCGCCAGCTCCAGGATGCCGAAGGGCTCCAGGACGTCGAGTAGCGCCTGCAGCTTGCCCGGCGCGCCGGTGGCTTCGATGACCACGGAGTCCGGGGCCACGTCCACCACCCGCCCGCGGAAGATGTTGACCGCGTCCACGATTTGGGGCCGCTTGGTCGCGTCCGCGGATACCTTCACCAGCATCAGGGCGCGCGCCACCGTGTGCTCCCCCTCAAGCTCTTTGACCTTGAGGACCGGAACGAGCTTGTGCAGCTGTTTGATGATCTGCTCGATGGTGTGCTCGTCCGCCCACGCCACCAGCGTCAGCCTTTGAATGCCGGGGGTGCCGGTGGAAGCGGAGACCAGTGACTCGATGTTGAAACCGCGGCGCGAGAACATTCCCGTGACGCGCGAGGTGATGCCCTCGACGTCTTGGACCAACACCGCGATGGTGTGCAGCGTCTGCTCTGGGGCCGGGCCAGAGGTTCCGCGAGTGAACTCAGACATGTTCGGCCTCCTGGTTCCCGTCGAAGAGCGGTTTGAGGCCGCGGGCGTATTCGATGTCGAAGTTCGACGCACCACCGCCCACCATGGGCCACACTTGTGAGTCTTCGCCCACGATGAAGTCGATGACTACCGGGCGATCATTGATGTCCCGTGCACGAGCGATGACGTCGGCGACACCCTCTTCCCTTTCCGCACGCAGCCCTACCGCACCCATGGCCTCGGCCAAGGCGACGAAGTCTGGCAGGTACCGATCCGCCATGCCGAGCTTGGTGTGCGAGTACTGCTCGTTAAAGAAGAGCGTTTGCCATTGCCGCACCATGCCCAGGTTGCCGTTGTTGATCACCGCGATCTTAATGGGAAAACCCTCGCACACCGCGGTGACTATTTCCTGGTTGGTCATCTGGAAGCAGCCATCGCCGTCAATGGCCCAGACTTCCCGGTCCGGCCGCCCTGCTTTGGCGCCCATCGCCGCGGGTACCGCGTAGCCCATCGTGCCCGCGCCGCCGGAGGTCAGCCAGCTCTGGGGCGCGCGGTGGTCGATGAACTGGGCGGCCCACATCTGGTGTTGCCCCACGCCGGTGCAGAAGATAGCGTCCTCGGACGCCAGGGCCGAGAGCTGCTCAATGACGAACTGCGGGTTCATGAGCCCGTCCGGCGTGGGGGTATATCCCCTGGGGAACTTCTCCTTCAGCCCGTTGAGGTAGTCCCACCACGGTGCCAAGTCCGCGCTTTCCGACGCCCGGGGTTCCGCCGCCGCGGCCCCGGCAAGGTTGGTGAATTCCTCGCGGAACGCCACCAGGGCCTTGCGAGCGTCGCCCACAATCGGTACGTCGACCTGTCGGTTCTTGCCGATTTCCGCCGGGTCAATGTCCACGTGGATGACCTTGGCCTCCGGCGCGAAGGACTCGACGTCGCCGGTGACGCGGTCGTCGAAACGCGTGCCCACCGCGATGAGCAGGTCTGCGCGCTGCATCGCGGCCACCGCGGGCACGGTTCCGTGCATTCCCGGCATCCCTAGGTGCTGCGGGTGCGTATCCGGCAGAATCCCCAGCGCCATGAGCGTCGTCACCACGGGGAATCCCGTAGCTTCCACGCAGTCGCGCAGTTCTTGCGCCGCCCCCGCCCGCGCGACGCCGCCGCCGATGTAGAACACCGGGCGCTGCGCGTCGTGCATAAGCCGGGCCGCGGCAGTGACTTGCAACGGGTGCGGGGTAGTGCTCGGCTTGTAGCCTGGCATGTCCACCACCGGCGGCCAGTGGAAGTCGAACACCGTGTTCTGAACGTCCTTGGGGATATCCACTAACACCGCGCCGGGGCACCCCGTGGATGCGAGGTGGAACGCCTCCGCCAGTACCCGCGGAATGTCCTCGGCCTCGGTGACGATGAAGTTGTGCTTGGTAATCGGCATGGTAATGCCGCGGATATCTGCCTCCTGGAACGCATCGGTTCCCAACAGGCTGCGGCCCACCTGCCCGGTGATGGCGACCAGCGGCACGGAGTCCAGTTGCGCGTCGGCGATGGCGGTGACGAGGTTGGTGGCTCCAGGGCCCGAGGTGGCCACGCACACCCCGACCTTGCCGGTGGCTACCGCGTAGCCCTCTGCCGCGTGCCCGGCGCCTTGTTCGTGTCGGCACAGCACGTGCCGCAGCGCGGTGGATTCATAGAGGGCGTCGTAGAGCGGTAGCACCGCCCCGCCGGGGATCCCGAAAATGGTCTCCACGCCCAAATTCTCCAAGGAACGCACCACCGCGTGCGCACCGCTTAAGCGTTCCTTGGTTCGCAGTGGCTCAGTGCGGTGGGTGCCAGCAATCGCAGCATGCCCCGGCTCGTCTAATATCGCCGCCATGACCGGGCCCTCCTTCCTCGCCTGCCCATGTGGGCCTCCTTTGGTTCTCGGTGTTGCAGGTCAAAATGGTTGTTCAGCGATGGCCGAACGATGACTAACTGAAGGCGGCGTAGCACTAGCACACCACCAGATATGAAGAAAGCCCCCGGCTCAGCACTATGGCTGAAACGAGGGCGCTGGCGGCAACGACAACTAGAAGTATCGCCACGGCGAGCGCCGCGAGCTAATTAGTACTACTACCTGTCCGTTAATCATGTGACCCATCTTATACACATTCCACCAACATCCGCTAGCATTTTGAGACAAGTTCATGAATTTGTTTCAGAATGTGGAATATCTAGCTGCACGAAACGCCCCTCGTGTCCTAAGCTCGAAGGCCACGGCACATCAACAGCCACCCAAATCTAGTCCCCTCCCAGAAAGGACGGAAGCGATGATCCCACTGCGTTCCCGCGTGACCACCGTCGGCCGCCAAGCCGCCGGAGCCCGCGCCCTGTGGCGTGCCACCGGCACGGCCAAGGAAGACTTTGGCAAGCCCATCATCGCTATTGCCAACTCCTATACCCAGTTTGTCCCCGGCCACGTGCACCTCAACAACGTTGGCGACATTGTGGCCGACGCGGTACGCGCAGCCGGCGGCGTGCCCAAGGAATTCAACACCATCGCCGTTGACGACGGCATCGCCATGGGACACGGCGGCATGCTCTATTCCCTGCCCTCGCGCGAGATCATCTCCGACTCCATCGAGTACATGGTCAACGCCCACACCGCTGATGCTTTGGTGTGCATCTCCAACTGCGACAAGATCACCCCGGGCATGCTCAACGCTGCGCTACGCCTCAACATCCCCACGGTGTTCGTCTCCGGCGGCCCGATGGAAGCCGGCAAGGCCCTCGTCGTGGACCCCGAGACCGGAGTCACCAGCTCGCCCATGGACAACCCCGCGCTATTTCAGGGCAAACTCGATCTCGTCCACGCCATCACCGCCTCCGCGGACGAGAGCGTCACCGACGCCCAGCTCGACCAGATCGAGGAATCCGCCTGCCCCACCTGCGGTTCCTGCTCGGGCATGTTCACGGCCAACTCCATGAACTGCCTCACCGAGGCGCTTGGACTGGCACTGCCCGGCAACGGCACGACGTTGGCCACGCACGCCGCGCGCCGGGATCTGTTCACGCGCGCCGGACAGGCCGTCGTCAAGCTCTGCGAACGCTACTACGGTGAGGACGACGCCAGCGTCCTGCCGCGCAACATCGCCACCAAGGACGCGTTCTACAACGCCATGGCCCTGGACATGGCCATGGGCGGTTCCACCAACACCATCCTGCACACTTTGGCCGCGGCCTACGAGGGCGAGGTGGAATTCACCCTCGCGGACATCGACGCTATCTCCGCGCGAGTGCCCTGCCTGTCCAAGGTGGCGCCCAACGGCATCTACCACATCGAGGACGTCCACCGCGCCGGCGGCATCCCCGCCATTTTGGGCGAGCTACACCGCGCCGGCCTCCTCAAAGACTCGGTCCATTCCATCGCTTACCCAGACCTGAAAGCGTGGCTAGACGACTGGGATATCCGCGGCGAGCGGCCTACCGACGCCGCGTTAGAACTCTTCCACGCCGCACCCGGCGGCACACGCACCACGGAGCCTTTCTCCCAGAACAACACCTGGGACACCCTCGATACGGACGCGGCGCAAGGCTGCATCCACGACGTCGCGCATGCCTACTCCGCCGAAGGCGGACTCAAGGTACTGCGCGGTAACCTTGCGCCGGACGGCGCCATCATCAAGGCCGCCGGCGTCGATGAGGAACTGTGGCACTTTAGCGGCCCCGCGCGCGTCGTGGAATCCCAGGAGCAGGCGGTGGACATCATCTTAGGCAAGCAAGTCCAGCCTGGTGATGTCATCGTCATCCGCTACGAAGGTCCCGCCGGCGGACCGGGCATGCAAGAGATGTTGCACCCCACCTCGTTCCTCAAGGGCTCCGGCCTGGGCGCGAAGTGCGCGCTCATCACCGACGGCCGCTTCTCCGGCGGCACCTCCGGGCTCTCCATCGGCCACATCTCCCCGGAGGCTGCGCAGGGAGGGCTCATCGGGCTGGTTGAGGACGGCGACCAGATCACCATCGACGTGCGCGAGGGACTCCTGCGCCTCGACGTCGATGACAACACCTTGGACCAGCGCCGCGCCGCCATGGAGCAGCGGGAGCACCCCTGGACGCCCGTCGGCCGGGACCGTACCTATTCCAAGGCGCTCAAAGCTTATGCCTCCATGGCGGCGTCGGCGGATAAGGGCGCGGTCCGCATCGTGGTCGACTAACGGGGAAGGACTCGGCGACAACAACTTCACCTACCATAAGGCGATACGCTAATATCATCGTATGGGAGAAATTAGCGAAGTATCCGGCATTAAAGTGCTCGACCGGGCGGTGGCCATCATGATCGCAGCTGCCAACCGGCCGAGCAGCCTCAATGAACTCGTGGAGCAGACCGGGCTCCCCCGCGCCACGGCTCACCGCCTGGCCACTGCGCTCGAAGCACACCGCATCCTCGTTCGCCGCGAGGATGGCCGCTGGATGGCTGGCCCGGCGCTTCCCGGTAACCGGGACCACCTCATCAACGCCGCCCGCCCTGTCTTGGACGAACTGAAGGAACGCACCGGTGAGTCCGTGCAGCTCTACCAGCTCACAGGCAACACGCGCACCTGCATCGCCACCGCCGAGCCTGCCTCCGGCTTGCACAACGTGGTGCCGGTGGGTACCGAGCTCCCCCTGCACTCGGGCTCCGCCGCGCGCGTCATCGCGGCGTTCGTCAAGCCGCACGAGGCATTCAGCACCAAGGACATCGACAAGATCCGCGCCGACGGGTGGGCAGAATCCGTCGAGGAGCGCGAGGTGGGCCTGGCTAGTGTGTCTGTCCCCGTCCTCGACCCGAACGGCCACTTCGTCGCGGCGTTATCCATTTCCGGCCCCGCCGAGCGATTACGCCCCGACCCCGGTAAGAAGTGGGGCGGCGAGCTAGTCGACGCCGCGTCGAAGCTCGCCGCCGCGCTGTAGGCACTGCAATCGCCGTGTGGCGGCATCGGCCGCCATGAATGAAGCCCGGCTACTTGATGTTGATCTTGGTCTTCTCCACGAATTTCTTGGCCTTCTTGACGTTGTCCGAGCCCTTCTCACCGGTCGCGCTCACGGTGAGGACGTGCGTCTCACCGAGGTCCATCATGTAGCCAAAGCCCTCGATGTCCTTGTCGCCGGCCTTGCCGGACGTGGTCACCTCGTGGGCGGTCTTGCCGTCCAATGTGGTCTCGCCCTTGTACTCGGTCTTGATTCCCGCCTGCGCGTTGTTGCCCTCGGCGTCCGCAGCGCTGAATTCCGCCATGGTCTTTGCGTCCTGAACGAACTGTCCATCACGCTTGGCCACCATCACGGTGATAGCTCCACCGGCCCCGGCCTCCAGCTCCGGGAGCTCCTGCGCCTCCGGACTCAGGATATTAACGCCAGACATGCCCATCTCTTCGAGCATCTCCTCGCTCTTGGCGGTCCAGTCTTCCGGTGCCTTGACAATGGCCTCGCCGCCCTCGAACTCCACCGTGTGTTCGGTGGCGTTGCTGAACAGGCCGTCGAACATGCCGCCGTCCTTCTTCTCTCCACCCTCGGCACCCTCACCTTCGGCGCCTTCACCGGCCTGTGCTCCCTCGCCCACCGCCTTGCCGGTGTTGCCGTCGCCACTGGACGCGGAATCTTCCTTCTCTCCACCGCCGATGGCCTCCTGTACGGCGGAGCAGCCAGAAAGGCCAAGTCCTGCCACGGTGACCACGGTGACGCACAGGAGGGCAGGCTTGTTCATCAGATTCATCGGGCTCATGGATTTTCCTTCCAAGACTATGAGCAGCCACTGCTGCTGTCATCAAGTGAGTACACATGCACTAATGCTTAAGGGGAATAATATAGGTAACTCGCGCCTTGCGCTCGACAAAAGCGCCCCCTTCTTTCATCCGACACACCGTGCGGAAAGACTCCCCCCAGCCGGACGTTCAAGTGCGGGTACAAAAAGAGCGGGCACCCGCCGGGCACCCGCCTTAGTTCATGGGGTCTCACTGCGCTGCAGGCAGCCAGACTGCTGTTTCTAGCGCTCCAGAACCTCTTCAGAGGTGTTCGGGAACAGCGACTTGTAGGTCAGGCCAGCAATAGCCGCGCCTACCAGTGGGGCCACAATGAAAGCCCACACCTGCATCAGTGGCTCGGAGCCTGCAAACCAGGCGACCCCCAGGGAGCGGGCCGGGTTCACGGAGGTGTTAGAGATCGGGATGGACACCAAGTGGATCAGAGTGAGTGCCAGACCGATAGCCACCGGTGCGAAGCCTTGCGGCGCGCGCTCATCGGTAGCGCCCAGAATGACGTACAGGAAAATGGCAGTGAGGATGGTCTCCGCCAGGAGAACCGCGACCAGGGAGTAGCCGTCCGGCGAGAGCTCGCCGTAACCGTTGGTGGCAAAGCCAGACTCTACGGCGCTGAAGCCCTCCTTGCCGCTGGCGATGAGGTAGAGCGCGCCACCGGCCAGTGACGCACCGATGACCTGGGTAACCATGTATGGCAGCACAGCCTTGGCTTCCAGGCGTCCCGCGAGGAAGGCGCCCAGGGTCACGGCCGGGTTGAAGTGACCACCAGAAATGTGACCTACGGCGTAGGCCATGATGAGTACGGTCAAACCAAAAGCAAGGGCGACACCGGCGAAGCCGATGCCCATGTTCACGTTCTCGTTGTCTGCGGACAAAACGCTGGCGGCAAAGATTGCGCTGCCGCAACCGCCGAATACCAGCACGAAGGTGCCCAGCAGCTCGGCTGCGAGGCGGGATGTCATGCTCGGATGCATGGATTCTCCAATTCAAAGTTGATAAATAACACTCCCCTACACCATCTCGGCAATGCCACCACCCGTTACCTGTATTACACGCAACTGAGTCGCACATCACCACCACGGCGGGGGAACCTCACCATACCGCGCCATACCGGTGAGTTCTGCCTTCCCGCGTCAGCTATGACAAAAGGTCCCGAACTCATCAGAGCTCGGGACCAACGTTGTACCCCGTACGGGATTTGAACCCGTGTTACCGGCGTGAGAGGCCGGCGTCCTAGGCCGCTAGACGAACGGGGCGCGTTCCTTACGGACTCCATAACATTAACCGCCGCCGTCCCATTCGCCAAATCATGAGGTCAAAGACCGTTTACAGCGCTCTGCTTGCACTCACATGCCCACTCAGGCCCATGTCATCCAGAATCTTGAAAATGGGTTCTGGATCGTCGGAGCTCTGGTCGATGAGGTCACCACCAATGGCATAAACGTCGTCTTCAAAGGTGACGAAATAGGTGAAGTGCCGAACCATGAGGCCGCCCTCGAACTCCTCGTATTGCATCAGCCCCGTGGCTTCCTGCCCCAGGATGGTGCGAGTTTCTAAGATTTCGGTCTCCACGTACTGTTTCCTGCGGTCCTCCGAGAAATAACGCACGAACTCGTCCACAGAACGCCCGCGCATGATGGATTCATCAAAATGCGAGATATAAGCCACGACGTTGGAGTAGGTGTTCTTCAGACCTTGACTATCGATGTCAGAAGTGCGGATGTCAGCCGGGATTTCGCCGATGACTTTGGCGTACTTATCCCCCGGCATGACGCCGTGGATTTCCGACTCCTTGCCACGAATGACGAAGGGCTGGTTTGGCTCAATGGTGAGAAACTTGATGGTGGAGTTGTTCCTCTTTTCTGCTAGCGACTGCGTTCCTCGCCTGACATGGCGTCATCGCCCACCACAACCGTGGCGTCCGCAGAGTTGGCGTTGCTTGTCGACGCCCCGCCGTCACCCGGCACTGCGGCAGGTGCGGTGTGCTGAGCCAGGTTGGAGGGGTTGACGACGTCAGAGTCGGCACCTCGGGAGTCGGCTTTGTGTCCAGTGCTGAGCGCGGAATCACCGCTACAGCCGCCTACGACGAGGCTGCAGGCCGCGAGCCTCGCGAGGAGAGGAAGTGATTTTTCACGACGTTTCCTTATTTTAAGTTGTTACCTGTAGATCAATATCGCATAAAAGCTAGTGCCACGTGTGGTCTGCCTAGGAAATTGTGAGATTAACTCGGAACTTCTCGAATGCGCTCCAGTGATCAGATCCCTTCGGCGCAGCACCACGCACGATGACCCACATGTCGTCGCCACGCACAATCCACTCCTCAACCTGCACACTGCTCCCTGTCTCGGGGCACTCTTGGTAGGTAAATCCCACCACCGGTTGGCCTCCTACAAGAAAGGGACTATCCAAGCTGAGCGGCGTGACGTGGTGTTCTAACGAGCGCATACGCCGGACGCGGTACCCGGCCAGACTGAGCCTTTGATTCTGCTTGCCTACAGCAAAGGATTCGATCTCAATGCGCACCCCCTCCGCCGAGGTAGACATTGTACTTGTGCTGCGGAACTAGTGCATATTTTGGTGGGCTACTTGAAACGGATGGATTCGAGCAACTCCTCGAAATCATCCCAGTCGGGGGCCTTCGGGTCCGTCACACCGGCGATGCCGAAATAGTCACCGTCCTTTTCCACGACGTACATTCGGGCTTCCATCTCGTTGGAATTGAACTCCTCGCCGACGAAGGTGAAACCGTAGGCGTTCTCACCGTCGATGGTGATGTCGTCAAGCTTCTTCTGCTGGGTGCGCCCCTCAGCGTTGTCTCCCTTGAGCTGGGCGTCGAGGTAGGGCTTGGCCTTCACGCCCTTGTGAAGGCTCTTGGGAACGATGGAGATGTCCACGGCCTGGGGCAACAGGCTAGAGTCTTGAAGGCTTTCCGCGTCCTGCATTGCGACGGTGTCGCTCTGCCCCGGCTTGACGCCGCCGTACCACTCCTCCGGGACGGTACCGGTCAATGTTGCCGTGGAACCTTCGACCGCGAATTCCTCACCGCCCTGGATGTATTCCTCGTCTCCAGCCGCGGAACTCGGTGCAGACTCTGTTTCCGCTTCAGCCTTTGAGGTCTCGGACGACGCCTGAGCAGACTCTGTAGACTCGGCAGGTCCTGAAGCTTCCGCGGCAGTGTTGGTCTCACCGACGATCGGTTCCTTATCGGACTCCGAACCCCCGGTGATGTTGTCGACCATTCCACACGAGGCAAGAGTCATTGCGCCGGCGAGTAAGACAGACAGTAGTGATGCACGTTTCATAGCGACGCTCCTTCGAAGCGATAGATGATGTGAACTTTCACAACGTCTGATACACCACAGGCACTGAATGTTCCCGAACAAAAAGGGTTAAGTAGCAAAAAGTGTGTCCAGTAAACCGTGATACATGCTGGTAAGAGTAGATAAATCAGGGTGGAATAACGTCTGCGGCGTTATTCCACCTCCGTTTTCGTTCAATACCGGGATCTGACGAGCTGGTGTGGTAAGCGGATCTTGTTTGCTAGTTCGGTGACTACAAACAGACCACGATGTCCCGGTTGTGCAGGGGCGATGAAGAAAAACGGCACAACAAAAGCAGGCAAAACCCGCTGGCGCTGCACCGCACCCAGCTGCGGACAATCCCTGACACGTTCCAGGACGGATAAGCGCCACACCCAAGATTTCCTCGATTTCCACGCCTACGTCACCGCGCATAAAACGCTTAGCGCCATCGCTCAGGAACGTGGGCTAAGCAGGTGGAGTATGGATCGACGCTTCCGGCCGTTGTGGCTTATCGACATCCCCAACACGGTCGACCCGGAACGCATCTTTGACCAGGTCTTTATCGACGGCCCCTACACCGCCGCAGGATGCCTGCTTATCGCCGCTACCCGCACCCATGTCATCACCTGGCACTGGGCGAAAGCCGAATCAACACAGGCCTACCTAGAACTGCTCAGCCAACTAGCGCCGCCGCTATGCGTTGTCATGGACGGCGGACGCGGCGCATATAGCGCGATTAAAAAGCTGTGGCCCAACACCAAAATTCAACGCTGCCTCGTCCACGCACAACGCGTCGTACGCCGCTACACCACCAGCCGGCCACGCACCCCTGCAGGACAAGCCATCTACCAACTAGCACTACAGCTCACCGCTGTTTCTACAGCGGAACAAGCAGCGCAATGGACAGTCCACCTACACGAATACGGGCAGGTCTACCACGACTTCCTCAACGAAAAGACACCACTGCCCAAAGACCGACGCACCGCCACAAAAACCTGGGAATACACCCACCCACGCGTGCGCCAGGCCTACATGTCGTTGCTGAACCTATCGAAGAAAGGATTCTTGTTTACCTACATCGAACCCGACCCGAAATCCATCAACCCACAATGGGCATCGACGACAAACAGCCTGGAAGGAGCAATCAACTCCCAACTCAAGCTCTTAGCCCGAATACACAGAGGGCGTTCAGGAGAGCGACAACGGCGCATGCTCGAGTGGTGGCTGCACAGCAAAACGCAACTGCCTGACGACCCATTACAAATCGCCAGGCAGTGCAACTTCGGACTAGATCAACTCGCCAAAGTCAACGACCTAGAACCTGAAGACCACAACGCAGCCGACCAAGAAACCGGACGCCCAGCCTTCTACGACAACACTATCCCAGACACCTACGACCCCGACATCAGAATCCGGAAAGGCCCACTACGCTAACCCCCGATGCCGACGACACGCCGGCAGACACACTTTTTGCTACTTAACCCAACAAAAATAATGAGCGCCCCGCTCGGCGGCGAACGGAATGCGCGCACTCCATCTATCGCTGCCCAAAAAATCGTTACCCGTCACTACTCACGTGACTTTCCCGTTCCTCCGAGTTTCCTGTGCCGCAGTAACGGCGAGGGCATAGCCAAAACCCTAGACAAAGCAAAAGTCCCGAGCGATAAACGCTCGGGACTTCCGTGTTGTACCCCGTACGGGATTTGAACCCGTGTTACCGGCGTGAGAGGCCGGCGTCCTAGGCCGCTAGACGAACGGGGCATATAGGACGCGAATAGATATCCGCTGCTGCCCTACCAGGACTCGAACCTAGAATGACGGTACCAGAAACCGCTGTGTTGCCAATTACACCATAGGGCATTTGTTGCTCTGAAACTTTCCACCGTACGCTTGGCCAGTCCGGCTTTCGCTGTGGTGTTGGCTTCCTGCGCAACGGTTAATAACTATAACCACAACAGCGTTATTCGGACAAATCGCCAGCACAGACTATGTTTTCGCGGTTGAATGAACTCTCCAGAAGTTTAGCCAAAGACTTTGCGGACAAAGTTCGCCACCCGATCTGACAAATACGCCGTCACGGCCGCGTAGGCCCGGTCCCGTGGTGCTTGACCGTAGTGAACGTGACCGTACTGGATTGCGTTGCTGGGATGGAGCGCTTCCCAGACTTGCGTAGCGATCGCACTGGGCGATGTCAGGTTGTTCTCGCGGTGGGTCAACGTCATGGTGGTGATGCCGTTAAGGCAGTACACACACTGGGACGAAGTCTACGATGCGTACGCCGTGCGCTCCCTGCCCGCGGCACTCGGCGCGCTGCTTGTCCGTGAGGGACCGCACTGTGGATTGGATCGCGTCCAAGCGGCCGCCGACGTGCCGCGCCTCGTCAGCCGTCACGGTGAAGACGTTGATGAGTTGGCCACCAGAGTCAGCAAGGTACGACGCCGCGGCGCGAGCCCCCAGAATGAGGCCCGTGGAATGGGCATGAACAAGAAGCTCGAGCTGTTCACGCCCGGCTTGGGCCCAAGGATCGTCGATAAGCAAGCCTGCACAATTGGCAACGGCGTTAACAGGGCCGTTGCTGCGCCACGCGAATTCTGAAAGGGCGCTACCCCACTCTGCGGCCCCGGTAACGTCAAGCTGCCCTGGAAAAATCGTTGTAAGGCCCACGAGCTCAGGGGCACGTTCGGAGTAGTCAGGTTCTCGGGAGTCGTAGGCCCCCACGAGCCACCCGCGTTGCGCGAAGTGGCGGACGACGGCAGCGCCGACTCCGTCTGCCGCACCAGTGACAAATATCCGGGGAGCCATGAATATGACTTTATGGCGCACTAGACCGTCGACGCAATAAAACCGGAAAACCTAAGAGAAATATCGGCGCGTTCTTAATGTTGCAGGCCGTAGCGCTGATAACCTGCACAGAAAGTCGGGCGCCGGAAGACATCCGGCGCCCGACTAGACAAGGTTTCCCCCTGAGCGGCTACTGAGTAGCCTCAGCCTGCCATGGGGTCAACTCACGTGCTGCACGAAGGCGTGCCAGGGTGGACTCGCGGCCAAGCAGCTCCATAGACTCGAACAGCGGCGGCGAGACAGCGGCGCCGGACACGGCGACGCGCAGTGCGCCGTAAGCCTTACGCGGTTTAAGCTCCAGCTCCTCGATGAGAGCCTTTGACAGCGCGGCCTCGATGACGTCGGTCTTCCACTCCCCTTCGCCGATGGGCTCGAGGACGCGCAGCGCGGCGTCGAGAGGCTCAACGGCATCTTCCTTGAGGTTCTTCTTTGCCGCCTTCTCGTCCAGGGTGAGCTCGGCGTCTGGGACGACCAGGAACTTCATAAGATCGTAAGCATCGCGCAGCATCTTAATGCGGGTGTGGACCAGATCCGCGGCGAAGGCGAACTTTTCCCCGTCGTAGTCTGCCGGGAAGTCCGTGTATTCAGTGAGGTAATTGCGCAGACGGAAGACAAACTCTTCCGGTTCCAGCAGGCGGATGTGGTCGGCGTTGATTGCCTCTAGCTTCTTCTGGTCAAAGCGCGCGGGGTTGCCCAAAACATCCTGGATGTCAAAGTTCTTCACCAGCTCGTCGATGGTGAAGATGTCCTGATCCGCAGACAGGGACCAACCCAGCAGCGACAGGTAGTTCAGCATCCCCTCGGGGATGATGCCGTTGTCGCGGTGGTTGAAAAGGTTGGACTCCGGGTCGCGCTTGGAAAGCTTCTTGTTGCCCTCGCCCATCACGAATGGCAGGTGGCCGAACTCCGGCGTGAACTCAGCGACCCCGATATCCTTGAGGGCCTCGTACAGCGCAAGCTGTCGCGGCGTCGAGGAGAGCAGATCCTCGCCACGCAGCACATGGGTGATGCCCATCAGCGCGTCGTCGACGGGGTTGACCAGGGTGTACAGCGGGGCACCATTGGAGCGGGCCACCACGTAGTCCGGCTGGGTCTCGGGCTTGAAGGACATCTCCCCGCGCACCAGGTCGGTCCACTCCCACATTTGCTCCGGCATGCGCAGGCGCCACACGGGCTTACGGCCCTCGGCCTCAAAAGCGGCCTTCTGCTCGTCAGTGAGGTCGCGGTCGTAGTTATCGTAACCCAGCTGCGGGTCACGGCCCGCGGCCTTGTGACGCTCCTGGACTTCCTCGTTGGTGGAGTACGCCGGGTAGACGTGGCCGGCGTCGATAAGCTTGTTGAGGATCTCCTGGTAGATATCGCCGCGCTGGGACTGGCGGTATGGCTCGTGCGGGCCGCCCACGTTGACGCCTTCGTCCCAGTCCATGCCCAGCCACGTCAGAGAATCAATGATGGCCTGGTAGGACTCCTCGGAGTCGCGGGCGGCGTCAGTGTCCTCGATGCGGAAGATGAGCTTACCGCCGGTATGGCGGGCATAAGCCCAGTTGAACAGGGCGGTGCGCACCATGCCGACGTGCGGAGTGCCGGTGGGCGACGGGCAGAATCGAACGCGTACTTCAGTCATGGGTTCCATCGTAGACTAGTGACTTTTCGCGCGGCCGGTCACGGCAAGCGCACGCTCGGATGCGCTTGGTGAGGGTGACTAATTCGACCTAACATGAATCTCATGTCGAATAACACAGTCGTGTCACCGGCTTGCGGCGAAGAAGTCGGCTCCATCCGCGTGTATACCGCAGAGGAAACCCGCGCGGCCTTCGTCTCCGCCCGCGCCGCGCAAGCCGCCTGGGAGCACGTGCCGCATGCGACAAAAAAGCGCATCTTCCTGGAGTTCCACGACCTAGTTTTGAGCGAGAAGACGGCGCTATTGGACACCATCTGTGCGGAGTCCGGCAAGGCGCGCAAGGACGCCTTTGAGGAGGTCCTGGACGTGGCGCTCACCGCACGCCACTACGCCTACCGCGCGGGCGCGCTGCTGCGTCCTCGACGGGCGCGGGCGGGTATCCCGCTGACGGGCTCGGTGCGCGTGAACCACGAGCCCGTCGGGGTCGTGGGCGTTATCGCGCCGTGGAATTACCCGCTGACTCTTGCAGTATCCGATGCCGTCGCGGCGCTACTTGCAGGTAATGCCGTGGTGCTCAAACCGGACAGCGCTACCCCACTGTCCGCGCTCCGGGTCGCCGAGTTGCTCTATGAAGCCGGGGTGCCGCGCGAGGTGTTCCACGTGCTGCCCGGCCCCGGTGCCGAAGTCGGACAAGCCATCGTCGCCGACTGCGATTACCTGATGTTTACTGGCTCAACTGCTACCGGCAGGAAGCTCGCGGCGCAGGCGGGCGAGCGACTGATCGGATTTTCCGGGGAGCTAGGCGGCAAGAATCCCCTCATCGTGGCCTCCGACGCCGATATCCAGCGCGCTGCTGAGGGCGCGGTCACCGCGTGTTTCTCAAATGCCGGCCAGCTATGCATCTCCATCGAGCGCATCTACGTCGTGGACGCCGTGGCCGCGGAATTCACGCGCGCATTCGTCCGGTCGGTGGAAGCCATGAAGGTTGGTGCGGAGCATGGGTGGAATGCGGATATGGGATCCCTGATCTCGCACGACCATGTGGAGAAAGTCTCAGGCTTCGTGGATGACGCCGTGGCGGCGGGCGCCAGGGTGCTCACTGGCGGCAAACGCCTTATCGACGGCGCTCATGCCCGCGGGGCCTATTACGCGCCGACGGTGCTTACCGACGTCCCTGCATCAGCGCGCCTTTACCGCGAAGAGGTCTTCGGCCCAGTGGTCTACATCGAGTCCGTCCCGGATGAGGACACCGCCATCGCGCGGGCGAATGACACCGACTACGGGCTCAACGCCTCGGTCTGGGCGCGGGCCTCCACGGGGCGTCGGATAGCCAGCCAACTCCACGCCGGAACCGTCAACATCAACGAGGGGTACGCCACGGCATGGATCGCAATGGATGCCCCTATGGGCGGATGGAAGTCCTCAGGTGTGGGTCGCCGACACGGCGACGGCGGACTGCTGAAATACACCGAGGCCCGGACGGTGGCCTTGCAACGCTGGACGCACGCTACTGGGCCCGCGGCGCTAGACCGAGAGAAATTTGCCGCCACCGCGGCCTGGGCCCTGCGGGCCTTCCGCGACGTCTTGCGCTAGCCGATTACGCTTGCCAACTAACGGTGTTGGCGGGAGAGGAAGCCCCACACCTCGTTGGCGGCGTCGGGCGACCAGAACCACAGGTGATCCTGGGGGACGGCGATCAGGTGGGTGGGTTTGGCGCAGCCACGGTAGGCGAAGCGGGTGGCGCCACCAGCCATAGGCGTCCGGCTATGCAGGGTGCTGCAGCGGTTTCGGTGGACGAATCCACCCGTAACACTGCGCGCCGATTCGTAGGATGCGCCGTGGCGGATGCCGCCGTTGTAGTGCATCATTGCGTCGTTCGTTCCATGCATGACTAGCGCCGCCACGGAGCCGCGGCGGCAACCGCTCACCGACGGCGTGTAGAAAGCGGCGGACACCATGGCGACCGCGGCGAAGGTGTCTTGCGCACGGCAGCCAATGCTCGCGGCCATGCCGCCGCCGTTGGACATGCCCATGGCGTAGACGCGGTTGCGGTTGACGGCGTACGTCCGATCTACCTCGTTGAGGACCTGCTTCACAAAGGCGGTGTCCTGGCCCACGCGAGTCTTGGCGTATGGTGCGCCCTCCCAGGCGCGAGCGATGCCCTCGGGGTAGACCTGGATAGCTTGGGAGTGCGCACCGGTGGTGTTCATCCGCGCGTAACCCTTGTAGTTTTCCGGACTATCACCCCAGCCACCGAAACCGAAGAGGACTGGAGCAGGGCGAGCCGGGTTATAGCCCGTAGGGATGTACAGGAGGTAGCGGCGCTTAACGCCATTATGAGACGTCCACACATTCTTGGTCGTTCCGTTTGCTACGCGTGGCGCGGGCTTAGCGGTGTTGACGACGGGACGGGACTGGCCCGGAACGCTGGAGCCTTGTGGCATCGATGACGCCGCGTTGCGGGCACCCCCGCGTGTTTGCACGGCTTTCGAGGAGGCTGCCAAAGCCTTGTCCGGCGATGACACACGCGACGCTGAGGAACCCCTTGTCGTTCCACGATAAGCGGCTTTAGCCTGGGACGAGCCTCGGTTGACCTCCCGAGTGATTTCCCGGTGCGCTGGTGCTGCGGAACCTTTGGGGGTCGGCGTATTCACCGCTGCAGCCGAACCCGCGGGGACTGCTGGTGCGGCTGCGGCCACCGGGGCGGCACCATCGTCACCGGAAATGGAGACAAGAGTGAGCGAAGCGGCAGTTGCGGCCACCACGGCGAGAGCGTTTAACGGGCGGAGAGAATGGCGAAGCTGTCTAATCACTTAAGCAACAATAGTAACTTCCGCAACAATCGCAACATTGAACACAGGTTTTAGGAAACTTTTTGGGACGCCTAGTTTTAAAGGGCACAAACAGCCAAGTAGACTTAGTCGCCATGCACTCCAGCCGACCGAGCACCGCCCCCGATTTCTTGCTCTCCCGCACTTCGGGCTCGGTCCGCACCCAAGGCAGCAGGGAAACATTCACCGACGCCTTTGCTGCCTCGGACGCACTGCACCGCGGCGACGTGGAAATGATCGTCGGAGCCCTCCCCTTTGCCAGCGACGACGCCGCGGCGCTGACCGTTCCAGAAAAAATCATCCGCGAAGACGGCCCCCTAGAACCCCCAGCCTTCTACCGCCGCCCCCTCGGCCCTGCGACGGTCAACGGCTACGACCCCGAACCCGGGGAACACCTGCGCCGCGTCGAGGCTGCCATCGATACCATCTCCAACAGTCGACTGGACAAAGTAGTTCTCGCCCGCGCCGTAGACATCGCCTTTGCCGAAGCCGTCGACCCACGGCACGTTGCGGCCTTGCTGATTAACAACTCGGCACACATGGACGGGTTTATCGCCGATCTCACCCCCGCAGGGCGTCAAGGTGCAATGCTTGTCGGATCGTCACCAGAAGTATTAGTCAAGCGTCAGGGCTCGACTGTCACCGCATTCCCTTTGGCTGGATCGGCACCTCGGCATGCCGATGCCCGTCACGATGAAGAAAACGGTCGCCGTCTATATCACTCGGCCAAGGATCTTGCGGAGCACGCGTTCGTAGTCGAACACCTTCGGGAAAAACTAGGTCCGCTGTGCGAACGGCTGGACATCCCCGAACGCCCGCGACTGCTATCCACCAACGAAATGTGGCACCTCGGCACCCCCATCGTGGGCACGCTCGCTCCGCGCAACGGCACGCTGCCGAACGCCCTGGACCTTGCGATGACGACTCACCCCACCCCGGCAATTTGCGGCACCCCGACCGAAGCAGCCGAGGCCCTCATCTGTACCGCTGAGTCAGATCGGGGCTTCTACGCTGGCGCCGTCGGTTGGTGCGACGAGTCCGGCGACGGGGAATATATGGTCGCCATCCGCTGCGCCGAAATCTCCGGAGATGGGCTTCACGCCCGCGCCTGGGCCGGCGGAGGCATCGTCGCCGATTCCTGTGCCCAGGCCGAGTTGGAGGAAACCTCCGCCAAGCTCCGCACCATCATGCGTACTCTGGGTCTTTAGGACGCTCCGCCCCCTGCACGATGGACGTAGCTTTAGGCGCGCACCACCGGATTGGAAAGGTTTCCTACTCCGGGAATCTCAATTTCAATGTTGTCCCCCGGCACCATCGCCGCGGTGCCTGCCGGCGAGCCCGTGGTCACAATGTCGCCCGGAAGCAGCGTAAACGCGGCGGAAATACGTTCCAGTATTCCGCCCATCTTCACGATCATTTGATCGGTGTTGGAGTCCTGCTTCTGCTCACGCTGGCCGTCGTGGGTGAGGTAGGCGTTAATTTTCGTGTTGTCCAAGTCCAGTGAATCCAGGTCAGTCTCGATCCACGGCCCCAACGGGCAGAAGGTATCGATTCCTTTGGCACGCGCCCACTGCCCATCAGCAAACTGCAGGTCGCGGGAAGACACATCATTACAAATCGTGTAGCCCAAGACGTGGTCTTTCCAGTTTTCTGCCTTGATATTTTTGCTCGGCCGGCTGATCACCACAGCGAGCTCACCCTCGAATTCCACGTTGGTGGCAAAATCCGGGATCCTGATGGGCTGGCCTGGTCCGATAACCGCCGTGGACGGCTTGATGAAGAGGGTCGGGGGAAGCTCGTCGGAGGACTTGGCGAAGACCTCTGCGACGTGGTCGGCGTAGTTGCGCCCCAGAGCAACCACCTTGCCCGGCAGCATGGGAGCCAGCAGTCGGACATCCTCCAACTTCCAGTCGCGACCAGTAAACTCCGGCGGAGTAAACGGCGTTCCCGCGATTTCCTTCGCGATATCCTCACCGTTGTCGTTGGTCTCAATGACTACAAAAGCCATGCCTTCTGGGTGTGCAATTCGTCCAATACGCATGCAGGCCATCATAGCCTTTAGGTACATTAACTAATTTGTTAAGTTAAGTTTTCGCACTTCACTTACTACGCGTGGTGTCCGGCAGGCTCCCCCAGGTCCGGCCGCGGGATTGCGCCGTCACAGCAAGGTATAGCTCCGCGCAGGCCAGTGCGTCGGTCAATGCGTTGTGGTTGCGGTACTCAGGCAGGCCGTAGCGTCGTCGCACGGTAGCTAAGCGCAGGTCCTCCCCACGGGGATAGGTTCCCATTTTCTCCATGTGCCGCCGCTCTAAAGCAAAGGTGTCGGCCACCGGAAGCCGCAGCTTCTTCCCACAGTGTGCGAGCACGGCCGTTTCAAGATAGCTCCGTTCCAGCTCGGCAAAATGCGCCAGTAATACGCGACCTTGCAAAGCTTGTAAAAGCGCGCCGATAGCTTCTTCCTCTGGTACCCCGGACGCGGCCTCGCTATCCGTAATCCCGTGAATCGTGGCCGACTCACCTACGTCTGTCCCTTGGACTACAAAGTACCGTGCCCCGGTCAGTGAGATGGTGCGGCCTTCGACCGGCACCCACCCGATGGAGACGATCCGCCCGCGGCGGGGGTCAATGTCCGTGGCCTCCATATCCACAGCCAGGAGACGCAGGTCGTCGAGAGGCGTTCCCGCGGCCGGAGCCGGAAATTGCATGCTCGGCGCGCGCCAGCGAGCCCATTGCCGTGACCACCAACTGGTGTCCCGGTTGTGAGCCATCTGGTTCGTGGAGTCCGCCATCTATGTCGACCTCACCGGATACTTCGTGGCGAGCGCCTTATACATCGATCCCACGATTTGGAAGGCATCGCGGAGGTGTTCGCGCTCCATCTTGGAAAGCTGTGCAGGGTCGATATGGTTGTCCGGTGCCGCCCCCTCACGTAACTGCTGCGCCTGGTGGCGCAGGGACATTGCGGTGAGGAAATCGAAGGCATCGATGAGGTTATTCGCCCCCTGCTCCGACATATTCTGCCCCGCCGCGGCCTGCAGCCGAGCCCGTGTATCCAATTCTCTTGAGCCGCCGGCGATCGCGTGTAGCCGCGCCATTTGCACAATTCCGGCGACGCCGCCCTTCTTAATGTCGAGGGTTTTGGCGTATTCTCCAGACTTGTCCACCACGAAGCCGCGGAAGAATCCCAGGGGCGGCTCCCTCCGTGCTGCCAAAGCGGCCAGGTGGGCGTGGAAGCGGCGCGCGCCGCTCGCAGCTGAGACCGCGTAGCTATGGACCTCCGCCGTCAAGGAGTCACTGCCCGCCACGGTGCGCATATCGAAGAAAACCTGGGCTTGAAGAACAGCCTCGGATTCCAAGGCCGTCACCCATTGCGCGAAGGCCTCGTGCCACTGCCGAATCGTCATCCGCCATTGCGGCTGGTTAGCCATCATGTCTCCGGGGCACAAACGCTGGCCCGCGTCCGCCAGCCCTGTACACACGTAGTCAGACAAGGCCGCGAAATAGTCCCCATGCAACTCGGGTTGGTAGGTATCGGCCAGGATGAGTGCGTTGTCTTGGTCCGAGGCAAATCCTGTTTCGTGCCTTCCCTGCGACCCCACGGTGACAAACGCGTACTCCACCGGCGCCGGCCCTAATTCTTCATGAGCGAGAGCGACAAGGCGTTGCGCAATGCCATCCGCAGCAATCGTCATCATCCGCGCCGCATCAGCGGGGCTCGCTCCACGCTCAATAAACCGAGCCACGATATGCGTCGCGCGCTCGAACGTCCCAACCAGTTCCTCGCGGTTCTTATGCCGAGCAATATCGGCGATGAGGTACACCGGGTCATTGCGGAGCAGCTCCATGAGCGTGGCATTAGTAACCAGCCCCACCGGCACCGATGCCCCTTCCTCGCCGAGAACTGGGAGGTGGGAAATGTTGCGTTCACTCATCACCACCAGCGCATCCATGACGGTCGCTGTCGCCGTCACGGTCACTGGGTCCACCGTCATCACGGTGGCCACGGCTTGGTGCGTAGCGACGCCGCGCGCCACCACTCGGCCTCGCAAGTCCTTGTCCGTGATGATACCCACGATGCGGGTCCCATCCGATACCAGTGCCGCAGTGTGGTTACCCGCGTCCATGTCCGCCGCCACCGATTGGATGCTGTCCTCTGCCTTGACAACTAGCGGAGCTGTACTCGAATCTCCGGGACGAAGCACCGGGGAACGCAACGTGGTGGCGAAGCCGTCGTCGTTGAGCTGCGCCGCTGCCTGCCGAATCCGCAAGGTCTGCGAGGAATAGAACCGTTGAAAATCCGGGTGCTCTTGCGCCACAGCCCTGAAGACTGCTGCTGGGATGACCAGGAGCAGGCTGTCCTCCACCGCCGTCATGCGATAGCGAGACCGGGATTCTTCTGGATTAACCAGGGTGGAATAGCCGAAGCTCCGACCCGCGTCCCGCCGGTCAAGAAGGACGTCCTCGCCGATAACGTCTACCGCACCAGAACGTATGACATACAGCGCCGCGTTCTCGTGGCCAGGGGTGATAATGTCCTCGCCGCGGCGGACGTAAATAATGTCCATAGCCGCCGCGAGCTCGGCGCGTGCCGGTTCTGGCAAGCGCATAAAGGGCTCGTGCGCTGCCAGAAAGCCAGCGACTTCGGCGATCTCCACGTTCATGGAGATGACTTTACTGATAGGACACGAACCACGGGCGCGGTTTCACGTCCGAATAAGTTTTTTCCGGGCTGAAGGTCGGAGAATCTTCGTCGTAGAAATTCTTCCATGCCAAAAAGACTCCCTGGGGAAGGTCCTTCTTCGTCACCTCCCACGTGGCAAACTTCTCCTCAGCGACGCCGTGTCCGTCGGCGTGGATGATGAGCGCGAGCTCTGGGTGACTCGTGTCCAGATTCTCCCGATTCCTAATCATCTGCTGCTGGAATTGGTGAACGATGAGGCCCTTCTGCGGGAGGTTGTTCTCCCGAGTGAGCTTCGCCAACCAGTCCGCCACCTCATTAATTTCTTCTACCTGGACATGTCCCACGTTATCCATGGGCATATCGTTGGGTCCGAGTTTCCATTCCGGGTCCAGAGCCAATCCAACATTGGGCTTCTTCAGCAGGTCCTCGTAGCGCTTCGCCTGATCCAACAAGCTCGCTCGGCCTGGCTGCAGGTCGAGGAAGGCGTAACCCCCAGCATCGGTGATGGCATCGACGTAAGGCTCGAGCTCCTTCGGGTCTGCCTCATTGGAGAAGTCGCCATCACCGCCCGGAGAGGACGAGGCCACCGTGGCAATAATCTCGAAGGCGGGCATCACTTGATAGTCCGTGTGCGGTTGATATTCGTCAACCAGCTTCTGCACACGCTGCGCTGCTTCCTGCGGGGGTTGCTCCCCCATCACACCCAACGCCCCACCGGAAGGGTGCCCGTACAACGCGATCATCCGGCGTCCGGGGAAGAGCAGGCCACCGCCGCCGGGCAATTCGCCAGCGGCGCTGAGCTTCGCGGCGGCGTCGAAACGCTCTTGCCCGCCGAAGGCCTCGCCAATAGCCAAGGCACCGTTCTTGGTCAGCTTCATGGATTCGCCGGTCGCGCGTGGGTCCGCCGCCGGCAGCACCTTGACGTCGGCGCCCGCTGCGCGTGCCGTGGCCACTGCGGCAATTGAAGTTTCCTCTGTCACCAGGACTGCGGGGCGCCCAGGAGCTTCTCCCGCGGCGTCGACGGGGAGCTTGGCGACGGCCGCGTTGCGGTCCTTTCCTACGCCCGCCAGGGTCCGCGCTGCTTCGGCAGAATCTTCAGGCGCAGATTCCACTTTTACCTCCGCGCCGGCCGCGCGCAACTCCTCCTGGCTAGAGACCGGCCCGAACGCGTAAACTTTCTTCACTCCTAGGCGTTTCAGCTCACTCGCCACTGTGCTTGACTGCCCCAACTGGGTCAGCATAGGAACACCGCGCTGCACAGCAACCGCTGCTGCGGACGCCAGGGCCTGAGGATCATTACCCGCGACAACAACTTCCTCTGCTTGGTCAAAGAACTCTGTTGCGGTTTCCGCCCCGGAGCGCGAGCTGTCGCCGACGACGCGGGAAGAATCGATGCTCACCGGCTTGAGCTGAGAGTGCTCCAGCCGCAGCTTCTTTTCTCCCCCTCCTTTGTCGCCTTCGCCCGACGACCCGTCGGAAGCGACGGCGAATTTCTTACCGTCTTCCGCATCAGAGCCGCAGGCTGTGAGAGGAAAGATAAGAGTAGTAGCGGCCACAGTAGCAGCCACGGTGCGCGCAAGGCCGCGCCGTGGGCTTGCCTTAGCGCCGACTGAGTGGATGTACGGGCCGGAAGCAAAGGAGGAAGTCAACACCGCACTTATGCTAGTGGAACTGCAGGCAAGACTCAGGGTTACTCGCTGGGCCGCGTTGATTTTTCGCC
Organism: Corynebacterium incognita; assembly: GCF_014217255.1. Classification (NCBI taxonomy): domain Bacteria; kingdom Bacillati; phylum Actinomycetota; class Actinomycetes; order Mycobacteriales; family Corynebacteriaceae; genus Corynebacterium; species Corynebacterium incognitum. The sequence goes on along the minus strand of NZ_CP059404.1, from coordinate 2,262,474 downwards.
TAAAAATTTCTCTTCACCTTCACGGATCCGCTGTGCGAGTACCGTGGGCGATTCAAACTCTGCTCCTAATGCGATAAGCGGACCGTCCGCGAGGCCGATCACCTTAGCCATCGCCGATTCGTTGGTGGCCGGATCAGCATCAGGCAGGATGTGCACGTTACCGCCGAAGCTGCGTGCGTTGACAATGTTAACCACCGGCGTCGTGGGGGTAGCAACAATGACCGGAGCCATCTGCCCGTCGCGGCGCGACTGAGCCGGCAACGCGGGCACCCGGCCGGACTCGACGATGTCCAAAACTTCCCACTCGGGACGCAGCTCCACGCGTTCATTGGGCTGCAGATTGGCCACGGCAAAGGGCATCTCCTGGTGATTCCGGACCATTTGTTTGCTGTATTCGAACGCAGTCATTTCGCCGAGGGACTTGTCCGTTCCCGGGTCCGGAAAGATAATGACTTCGCCCGTCGACGGCGCGATGCCAACGTCCCCGATGGTCACAACGCGCTGGATGCGCAGGTCGTCGATAAGCTTAATAATGGCGCCGTGCACGCTGTCGTCGTACGTCACCATGGGGGCATGCTGCGAAATCGCGAGACTAGCGCCGCGCAGCTGCGCCGCCGCAGTGGAGTCAGCAACGACGAGAGTGTTCGAGGAATCGAAGAAAGTCTCCACGCTTTCTATGCCATAGGGATCATCCAGAACCTGAACGCTGTTGCGGTATTGCTCCGCGACGATCCTGCTCACGTTGTTGGAACGGGCCTCCTCCAGGGAGATGAAATCGGGGGCGGCGCTCGAGTCCGTCGCCGATGGACTGTCACAAGAGCCCAAAGTAAGCGCAAGACTCGTGAGTAAAGCAGGTAGCAGCACACGGACGACTGTCGAGCGTTCGGCCATGATCTACACTTTCCGTATGCATTGGGACTATATGCTCACCCAGCTGTGGCGCTGGGTAGCAGACACTGGCATCAATCTTGCCATCTTAATCGTGGCAGCGTTTCTGGTCCCCCGGGCGGGCCGACTCCTGCAGCGCTGGATACATCACCGCAGCGAGTCATCGGACCCAAACGAGTCGAAGTCGCAACTCGCGCTCGCCGGTGCCTCCATATACATCGCGCAGCTGGTGGCCTATTTTGTCATCACCGTGTTCTTCCTGCAGCAGCTGGGATTTTCCATGGTAGGCGCAACCATTCCCGCGACTATCGCGTCGGCCGCCATCGGTTTGGGTGCGCAATCGATCATCGCTGACTTCCTCGCCGGCTTCTTCATCATTACGGAGAAGCAATACGGCGTCGGCGACTGGGTCCGCTTCGAAGGCAACGGCATCGAAGTCGAGGGAACGGTCATTCAGGTGACCATGCGCGCCACCCGAATCCGCACGCTCTCAGAGCAGACGGTCATTATTCCCAACTCGACCGCACGAGTGTGCATCAACTCGTCCCACTACTGGTCTTCGGCCGTTGTGGTCATGGACGTCCCCCTGCTGGGGTCGGCTTCCGCCAATGAGGCCATTGACCGCACTGCGCAAGCCGCCCGCCGCGCCTTAGAACACCCCGATGTGAAGAAGGAACTCCTCGGCGAGCTCGACGTGCAGCCCGCCGTGTCGGTGGACGCACCAACGGTAGTTGGCATGCCGTGGACGATGAAGATACGCCTCATCATCCAGGTCAAAGCCACCATGCAGTGGATGGTCGAGCGCGCCATCCGCATCGCCATTGTGGACGAGTTCTGGTCCGAGTATGGGTCTGCCACCACGATGACGGGTGAACTGCAACACCAGCTCCGGCTCACCCCGCAGCAAACAGAAGAGTCTGAGCTGAACTTGGGCCTGAGCGATCCGGAGGCCACTGCGGCAGCCACCGAAGAGATCTCGAAAGTTACTCAAGCTGAGGCGCTGCCGTCCGGGCTGCCGACGCCTCAGTCCGTGTTCGAAAACGTCCTCACCTTCGGCGGCCACGTACGCACCTCCACCACGATGCTCAGTGCCCTCATGATCGTGCTGCTCATCCTTCGCGCGATGATGGTAACCATCGTCGTGGACGGCGAAACTCTCCCCGGGCCTTTGGCTCCGCCGGCTCAGGCCCCGGCGATCAAAATCTCCGACCAATAAACCACAACGCAAAACGTGGGTGCGGGGCGAAATTCCACCCGCCGGTGTGCTGGCATTAGGATGGCACGCATGACTAAGCACTTCCGCCCGGACCGCACCCATATCTTGGCCATCGCTCTCCTTTCAGGCATCGCGCTCATTGGCATCGGGTGGGCCCCGAAGTACTTAGCGTGGCTGTTCGTCGTTCCTATTCTGTGCATCTGGTGGGTAGTGCGGTCCCGCACCACGGTCTCCGACAAAGGCATCGATATCGCCTATGGTTTTCGCGGCGACAAGCACCTGGACTGGGAGGACGTGGAAGGCATCGGTTTCCAGCGCTCCTCGGCATTCGTCCAGTCGGGGCAGAAGAAGTTCTCGCTACCTGGTGTGACCTTCAATTCCTTGCCCAAGCTTGCGGAAGCCTCCCGCGGCCGCATCCCCGATGCGCTGACCGCCGGCCGTGAAGCCGCCAACGACAAGGTAGTGGTCATCCATCGCGATGGCCGCCAAGTGCTAGTGGACAAGGACGAATTCGACTCTGAACATCCAGCGACAACCAAGGACGTCTAATGCTCGGCGACACGCTATTTATCTGGTGGGAGAATTGGCTGCGCCGCACTTTTAGCTCCCTGTCCACCACTCTTACTGAACGCGATTGGCCGCGTTGGGTGCTGATCGTTTTTGGCGCCGCGGCCAGCATCGGCGTCATTATCGCCCACGTTGTGGAGACCGACCAGCCTTTCGACATGATGGTCTACCGCGCGGGTGTGCAACGCTTCTTCGAAGGCGGCGAGGTCTACTCCGAACCCATGCACGTGGGCGGCATTGACTTGCCCTTCATTTACCCACCCTTCGGCGCGCTCATTATGGCACCGTTAGCCTCCCGCTCCATCAGCGATGACATGGCGGGCAACATCATGATTGTCCTGTCTAACCTGCTTATTCTCCTGTGCTTCTACTTCATCGCGCGCGCGGTCCTCAACCAGCACAGCAAGCTCACGCACCTGGCCGTGACGGTCGGCTTGTGGCCGCTTCTCCTGCTCACCGAGCCGGTGCGCCTCAACAACGGTTTTGCCCAGATCAATATCGTCCTCATGGCGCTGGTGGTACTCGACCTGGTCCCCCGCAAGCGCTACCTACCCCAGGGCTGGCTCATCGGCATCGCTGCGGCCATCAAGGTCACACCGCTGGCGATGCTCCTTTACTTCCTGCTCCGCAAGGACATCAAGGCCATACTCACCGCATTCGTCTCCCTGCTGGCGGCGACAGCACTAGCGGCCGTAGTGCGCTGGGACATGACCAAGGAATTTTTTGGCTCCAAGCTGCTAGGCATGGGCGCCGGTGAGGACTTTGGCGTGGGCACCGATTACCAATCCAATAGCAGTATCCAGGGCGTTCTGACCCGCGTGTTCACCTCTCAGGATGCCGCGCAAAACGCTGAGGACCCCACCAAGCTGATCTGGCTATTGTGCGCGTTGGCCACTATTGTCGTGGGTTCCTGGATCATGAACGGCCTGCTGCGTCGCGGCATGGACGTGGACGCGTGGTTAATCGGGTCGATGGTCATGTTGCTCATCTCCCCTGTCTCCTGGTCACATCACTGGGTGTGGCTGGCGTTCATCCTCCCGGTGTTCCTGTACCGCGCCTGGCAGCTGCGCACGACGTCATGGTTCGGCGGCATCTATACCGCCGTGGTCGCCCTCTGGTCCGTCCTCGTGCTGACGGTTCCGCCGAAGTGGTGGTTCGGCGACCATATCGACGTCTACACGCAGAATTGGTACGCCAAGTTCCTGGTCAACGACTTCGTGTGGCTGGCCGCGCTGCTCTGGTTCTGTGTGGCCGTGTCCCTGTTCTTCTTCCCGGAGCACACCCACCGGCGCGAGGCCACCACCGCTACGACCGAGCCCGCGAACGCGACCACGGCCAGCGCCTAGCGCGTAAAAATCCGCTTTCAGTAGGAAGCGCTTTGCCCACTAATCCCCTATCCCCTAGTCCGCTGTGCTTTCCGACGACCCGGCAATCTCCTGCAGGGCAGCCACGTGGGCGTCGAAAGCCGTCTTCCCTTTGGCTGTGAGCATGACCCACACGGTGTCCTTGTCGCGGGTCAGACCATATTCGCGAAACCGGGTGATATATCCGGCTTCTTCCAGGTGTTTAAGTTGCTTGGACAGCGCGGCGTCTTTGATACCTAACCGATCGCGCAGCGCGCCGAAGCGCATCTCCCCGCGGATTTCTGCTTCGTAGGCCCCCTCCGCCGCCAGCACACCGCAAATCTTGAGCCTGGGAAGCGGGTGAATGACTGGGTCTAATGTCGGGTCCATATCCGCCACGTCCCTATGCTCCGTGAAACGGAGCCGGGGACTTCTTTTCCGAGTACCGCATAAATACGAAGAACCCAATCCCGTAAACGAAGGCTACGATAACGGACCACCAGAGGCCTTCGAAGGGCAACCACATTACGGAATAGAGTGCGAGAAAAGCCACTAACGATTTCCAGAAGGACGATCCTGTCACGGATTCCTCGCCAAGGTGAGGGTCCTGCCGGTAGGAGGCACGCACCCCAGTACGAGTGCGGACGCCATACCCGGGAACCACGAAAATCATGATGATCGCGACCGCCAAGGGGACGAAGCCCCACGCGCTGGGGTAAACGATGACTCCGATCGCAGCGCCCATGAGTGCGCACACCAGCATGTCTAGGAGCGGGTTCGATTGTCGTGGCCGCTGCTGCTGGACAGCCTTGAGCTCCGCGAGGGCGTCCCGCGCTTCGTTGGCACCTACCGAGTTGTTGGTTTCTTCCACCATCGCTGCCACTCTCCTGCACTGTATACACTTTCCAGTCACCCCAAGGCTATTAGTTTCCACACTGGAAAGCAAGGGAAACAAGAAAAGACGCCGGTCTTTCCGGCGTCTTCAGACATTTTTGCAGGCCGCTATTTTCCCTAATGGAAACCTAGGCGATGCGGGCTTCTAGCCCAGCGGGTTAACCGCGGCGAGGAACCACCAGATGGCCACGAGCGCGGCCACCGCGATGACCACGAAGATCCAGGAGGTGGCCAGCGGACGGCGCGCCCAGGAGCGGTTAAAGTCCAGGGAGATGAAACCAGGGCCGGTAAACTGCAGCGCCACCGCGATAACGAACAGGATAACGGAGAGCCACATGGCCTCTGGCCAGTCAAAAATGTTCAGGCCCGCGTCGGACTGCGCCAGGCGGTGGATGGCCATGAAACCGGTAACCACCAGGCCGATAGCGGCGGCCAGCGGGGTAACCAAGCCGAGAACCAGGAATACACCGGCGACCAACTGCATAGTCGGCACAGCGATGGCCAGAACCTCGGGCATGGCGTAGTCAGCGAACTCACCCTCCAGGCCAGACAGGCCCTCGCTCGCGCCGAGGCCGAAGAAGGTGGACGCGCCGGCGATGATGAGGTAGACGCCCAGGGCGAGGCGGACAAACAGCAATCCAAAGTCGATGGTGCCGCGACGACCCGCCTTGGGGTCCACAGCGGCGTCATCGAGGTCGCGGCGGTCTACTGCGGCACGGTCGTCCTCGTGCCCAAAGGAGGATTGGTCGTAGTCCTGCGTGGCGACGGCACCCGCACCAGAGGCGCCAGCACCGGCAGCGCCGGCACCGACGATCCCGGAGGTGCGGTTCGGATCTTGATAAGCATTGGCAGCGGGCTGCTCAGAGGTGTGCAGGTCGCTCGATGCGAACTGCTGGGTCGGTTGCTGCGCGCTTGCCGCGCGGTCGTCGCGGGAGAAGTTCATGGTCTCCTGAGGCTGCGCGGCGGAGGTTGCCCCACCGGCAGTCGCTCCACCGGCAGCAGCGCCGGCGGCGGGCGCGAAGTCGCGGTCACCGTAATCGCCGGCGGAGTACTGGGAAGCATCCGCAGCGGGCTTCGGGCGGTAGACGGAGGTGTGAGGTGCACCGGAAGCGTTCGCCGCACCGTTGGCACCCGCCGGGCGGGAGGTAGACGCGACGTCGCCAGGCGCATCAGCGCGCTCGCCGGAGGACGGGAACGCGGTAGTCTCAGCATTATCGCCGCGGCCGCCAGGGGTCGAACCCTGAGTAGCACTGTGTGGTTCCACCGTCTGCGGAGCGGTACGGCCGGCGCGGGAATAAACGTCGGTCCCGGTCTCCCCACGGTAGGTAGGGACATCCATGTCGCCGTCCGCCTTATCAGCAGAAGGCGCGCGGTCTACCGGTTCGCGATCAAACGGGTTGCGGGAGGTGTCGTTGGTTGGTTCTTGCGATTTGTCGGAGCCTTTTCCAAATAAACTCATAAACCCAATGTAGGGCAAAACGCCACGACCCTGCAGGAATCGACACACTACGAGCGGCGGATAGTTGTCAAACAAAGTGCCACAGAGTACATTATGTTGATACGCCAACAAAGATGGGATGGGGACACATGTCGGACTGGACAGGAGACCCCAAAAACGCTTCCACCGGGGAGTTCGTGCGCGACACCAACTACATCAGTGACCGGATTTCCTCTTCCGTGACCGAGGCAACCACTCTCGACAACGGCACGACACTGTGGCCCTTCGAAGCAGGCCGCTACCGGCTTATCGCGGCGCGAGCCTGCCCGTGGGCGCACCGCGCCGTCATCGTTCGCCGCCTCATGGGGCTCGAAAACGCCATCTCCCTCGGCCTCGCCGGACCCACCCACGACGTTCGTTCCTGGCGTTTCGATCTCGATCCCGACGGACTCGATCCGGTCCTCAAGATCCCCCGACTCCACGACGCGTTCCTCGCGCGCTTTCCCGATTACTCGCGCGGAATCACCGTTCCTTCGCTTGTCGACGTCCCGTCCGGGCGCATCCTCACCAATGACTACCGCGCCCTCGTGCGGGATTTCATCACCCAAGGTGAGGATCTCAAGCCCGAAAACACCCCGGACCTCTACCCCGCCGCGCTTGCCGCTGAAATCGACGAAGTCAATGACTATATCTTCGACACCATCAACAACGGCGTCTACCGGTGCGGCTTCGCCGGGGAACAATCCGCCTACGAAGAGGCCTACCACCAGATGTGGGAAGCCCTCGACTGGGCCGAGGAACGCCTAGGCCACCAGCGCTACCTGGTGGGTGACCACCTCACGGAGGCCGACATCCGATTGTGGGTCACTCTCATCCGCTTCGATCCGGTGTACTACTCGCATTTCAAGTGTTCCCGGAACACGATCGCGGAAATGCCACATCTCCGTGGCTTCACCCAAGAGCTGTTCCAGCTTCCGGGATTCGGCGACACCACGGACTTCACGGAAATCAAACAGCACTACTTCATCGTGCACAAAGAAATTAATCCGACCCAGGTCGTGCCCGTGGGCCCTGACATGGCGTGGGTGGCCGAGCCGCACGACCGAGAGTGCTTCGGCGGCTCCCCCTTCGCAGAGGGCGCCTACTCCCCCGTGCCGGTGTTGCCGGGCGAAGAGGTCAAAAACCCGGAGCCATTCCAGACCGTAGCTGCTTAGCGGCGCGGTCCACCGAACGCGTGAGCAGCTCAAGCACCTCGGACTCCAGACGCCACCGCTGCCAGTACAGCGGGACGTCCAAGGGGGCGTCGTCAAGCACCTCCAACCCCTCCACCGCCTGCAAGTCCGGGATGAGGCCCCAGCCCATACCCGCCACCACCGCTTCGAGATAACCTTCCGAGGACGGCACCTGCGACACGCGGTGGCGCGCGACGTGGCTATCTATGAAGCGGTCCCGCATCGCGGCATCCAGCACGGCGTCGTTGGGGCCGTACATGACGATGGGGATCTCCTGCCAGTTCACGCCTTCATTCGTGCGAAACGCGCGGGCCAGGGCCGGCGCAGCGACGGCGCGGTAACGCATCACCCCGAGCGGGGTGGACTCGCAGCCCGACACCGGCTGCTCCTCCCGGGTGATGGCCCCTAGGACGTCGCCACGCCGGAGCATGGCCAGCGTACGGTCCTCGTCCTCGATGCGGATGCGCAGCGCCGCTCGGCCAGAGGCTGCCATGTCCCGAAACACTGGGCGGAACCACGTAGCCAAAGAACCGGAGTTCACCGCCACGTTCAAGGGCACCCGCGACAGCCGCTCCTGCAGGCGCGCATCGGTCTCCGCCTGCACCAACGCCATGCGGCGCGCGGCCTGAACGAGTACCTCGCCAGCTTCCGTGGCTGTGACGGGCGTCGCACGACGTAGCAAGACCCGCCCCGTGGATGTCTCCAAAGCCTTGATCCGCTGGCTCACCGCGGACGGGGAAACACCCAGCACAGCGGCGGCAATGTCAAAGCTACCTTCATCAACAATCGCGAGAAGCGTATCCAAATGCACGGGGTTCATGAAGCTATTCTAAACCACGTTAAGATTCCTTAACTGGACTAAATCTTTCAGTTCAGCCACATTATTCCTATGACTTTTCTCGCCGGCTTCGCGTTGGGACTTTCACTGATTGTGGCCATTGGTCCGCAGAACGCCCTCATCATTAAGCAGGGCATCCGCAAGGAGGGCCTGCTCGCCGTCCTTCTCATCTGCATTGTCTCCGACGTTCTGTTGATTTTCGGAGGAACGGCGGGCGTCGGCGCGCTCGTAGAAAAGCTGCCCTGGATGTTTACCGCCCTGAAGTGGATTGGCGTGATCTACATGGGATACTTCGCCTTCAGCAGTTTCCGGGAGGCCTTCCAGTCCCAGGAAGAAGCACTCACCATGGAAGAGGTAGAGCCTGAGGAAGTAGCGCCGACTGGGGGCAGCACCACCCTTGCGGTGAAACAGAAGAACGCGCGCACCTGGGTCAAGCCAGCGCTGGCCGCCATCGCGTTTACGTGGCTCAACCCCGGCGCCTACATCGACGTGGTCATGATGCTTGGCTCAATCGCCAACACCTACCCCGACCGCTGGGTCTTCGCCACCGGGGCGTTAGCCGCGAGCTGCTTCTGGTTCCCCTTCCTCGGCATTACTGCTTCCCGCTTCTCCCACGTGCTCGCGCGCCCGCGCGTGTGGCGCATCATCAACATCATCATCGGCATTGTGATGCTCGTGCTGATGGTGAAACTACTGCGATTCTAAGCGTGAGTGCGAGACGCTGTGGCGGCACCCCAGATGTTGATTCCAGCATCGTGAGCGGCGTCGTCAATCGCCTTGAGCTCGGAGTCACTGAACTCAAGGTTCTTCAAGGCGTCAAGGTTTTGGTCGAGCTGCTCCACCGAGGACGCGCCCACGAGCGCGCTAGTCACGGTCTCCGGCCCCTGGTCACGCAAGATCCACGCCAGCGCCATCTGCGCCAGCGACTGCCCCCTATCCTCTGCAATGCCATGGAGAGTGCGGATCATGGCGAGGTTCTGCTCGTTAAGCCAGTCCGGCTTCAGTGATTTCCCCGCAGCCGCGCGGGAGTCCTCCGGAATTCCATCCAGGTAGCGGTCGGTCAGCATGCCCTGCGCCAAAGGCGAAAAAGCGATAACACCGAGCCCGGAGTCAGCGGCCTGCTGCAACAGCGAAGTGCCCTCCGTGCCGGGTTCTTCCACCCAGCGATTAACAATGGAATAGCTCGGCTGGTGAATGAGCAGCGGGCACCCCTCCTCCGCCATCATCTCCGCAGCCTCCCGAGTCAATTCTGACCCATACGAGCTAATGCCCGCGTACAGTGCCTTGCCGGAGGCGACGATGTCCCGAAGGGCATACATGGTTTCTTCAAGAGGCGTGTCCGGGTCTGGACGGTGATGGTAGAAGATGTCCACGTAGTCCAGCCCCATGCGGCGCAGAGAAGCGTCCAAGGAACTCATCAGGTATTTGCGGGAGCCGCCGAAACCATAGGGCGAATCGTTCATCACCCACCCCGCCTTGGAAGAGATGATCATTTCATCGCGGTATGGAGCGAAATCGCGGGCCACAACCTTGCCAAAGTTCTCCTCCGCCGCGCCGGGCTGGGGACCATAGTTGTTAGCCAGGTCAAAGTGGGTCACACCACGGTCAAATGCGCGACGGAGGATCGCCTGCTGGCGGTCCAAGGGCGTGTCGTCGCCAAAGTTGTGCCACAAACCGAGGGAAATGGCTGGGAGTTTGAGCCCCGAGTGACCGACTCGGCGATACGGCATGGCGGAATAACGTTCTGCATCTGCGATATACATGTCCGCCATTGTACGAGCGCTTAGGACTTCTTGTTCTCGCCCTCATCCTTGAGGTATGCCTCCACGCCCTGCGGTTCGAACTCGTCCTTACTGAAGTCGCTATCGTCGTCAGCATCGAGTTCGCTGGCCACCTCTTCGATGACTGAGTCATACAGGACGTCACGCTCCATATTCGAGGCCACGAGCTCCTCGCCAATGACGGAATCGTAGCCCTCGCTGTATTCCTTGTCAGGATGCAGCTTGAGGTGAAGCAACGCAGTCAACCGGTCGCGGCGCACGGCCTCGTCCTTGATTTCAGAAAAGGACTTCAGCCATGCCACGACGAGAACAACAATCATCACGATGCCGATGTAGCCGATGACCGGGTACACGTATTGCATGAGGGCCTTGAAGCCGGCAAAGCTCACCGCATATCCAGCCAAGCAACCGATAATGAAAATCACTGGGTAGCGGTCCTCACGACCTGCCGACAAGCGCTTACCCAGCGCGTAGAACATGCCGATCGCGGTATTGAAAATCATCAAGAAAATGATGACCGCCATGACAACGCCCAGGGCGGGATGCAGGGCGTCGACAAGCGTCAGCATGGGGATGTCCGTGCCCTGAATCTTCTCAGCGTTCACGATGAGCGCAAACATGGAGATGAGCATCATCACCGAGTAGATGACGCCACCCACAATGCCGCCGCGCCCCGCCTCCCGCGGGTTAAGCTGATCGCCACCAATAACCAACGTCATCGACACCGCGAGAATCAAGGCCAGACCGTTGTAGTTCAACGCAGAAACCAACCAGTGAGAGATCGGCGACTCCACCTGCGCCGAGACCTCAACAGCGCGACCAATGTCGTCAGGAAGGTTGAAGGCAGTGTAAATGCCAACGCCCAGCACAGCGATGATGACAGATGGAGTGAGAGCACCAATCACCTTGGAAACCTTGTTGACGTCGAGCATGCCGGTCAAGATGACGAGCACCAACATGAGAGTCGAGCCGGCCCAAGTAGGCCAACCAAACTGCTGCTCCATGTTGGAACCAGCACCGGCGAGCATGACGAACCCGACGGCGAACAAGGTGATGATGACAGAAACGTCGAGAAGCTTCGAAATAATGGGGTGGGTGACCTGCCGGAACACCGTGTTGTGCTCCGCGGCGTGGAAATAACTGCCGAGCTGGAGGAAGACTGTGCCGGCCAAGGTCATGATGGCACCGGCGACGATGGTTCCCCACACGCCCATCATGCCGAAGGAGGTGAAGTATTGAACAACCTCCTGGCCCGTGGCAAAACCGGCACCCACCAGGAGGCCTACAAACGACAGAGCAATCGAGACAACGCGATTATTCATGTTTCCCATCTAAGTAATCGATAAGTTCGGATCCAGGGTAGGGCGCTGAGATGGAACAAGGCGAAGAAGGACGACGCTTCACCTATTAGTAGCGGCGATATCCAACAAGGGTGGAGGACAATGCAAGGAAAATTCCTGCGATTTCTCCGCGGCCTATGTGAAGCTGCGCTACCCTGGCAAAAAATATAAGGTTCGCCACACTAAGGGGAAACCATGGCGAGTCAGCAACTGGAAGTGCGCAAGAATTGGCGCCAACTGGGGCCTGGAATTGTCGCGGCGGCAACCGGCGTCGGCGGCGCCGACCTAGTGGCAACGCTCATTGCCGGGCAAAAATATGGGCACGCGCTACTCTGGGCGTGCATCGTGGGAACGGTGATGAAAATTATCCTTGTCGAGGGCGTTGGACGGTACAGCCTTGCCACAGACAGCACCATCTTCCATGGTTGGCGCTCCTTAGGCCAATGGACGGCATGGTATTTCGGCCCCTATTTGATTATCTGGGGATTCGTTTACGGTGCAGCTGGCACATCCGGAGTAGGCCTAGCGATGGCAGCGCTGTTGCCGGGGACCAGCATCACGATGTGGGCCATCGTCGGTGGCCTCGTGTGCCTAGTGTTGGCGTGGGTGGGACGATATGGACTCATTGAGAAACTCATGTCACTCATGGTTGCTGTCATGTTCTTTACCGTGGTGGGTATCTCGACGCTCTCCCTGGGGCACATACCGGAGATCCTTGCCGGGTTGGTTCCGACCATGCCCGACGGGTCGCTGGTTTACGTCATGTCGCTTGCGGGCGGCATCGGCGGCACAGTCACTCTTGCTGCCTATGGCTATTGGTTCCAGCAAAAGGGATGGCATGGCCCACAGTGGATGAACATCATGCGCGTGGATAACGCCATCGCCTATGCCCTGACCGGAATTTTTGTGATTTCGATGCTCATTATTGGCGCTGACTTGCTGCACTCCGCCAATATTGCCGTGTCCAATGGCGATAGCGGCCTAGTGGACTTGGCCGGAGTCTTGGAAGACCGGTACGGCGCAGCCATTGCCAAGATCTACCTTCTCGGATTCCTGGCGGCCGCCTTCTCCTCCATTCTTGGCGTATGGAACGGCGTATCTCTGATGTTCGCCGATTTTGTGGGCCACCTCAAGCGCGAAGAAGGGCATGTGAGCACGAATGACAAGTACTTCCGCGGATACCTACTCTGGCTTACCTTCCCGCCCATGCTCCTCCACCTCTTAGGCAAGCCCACGGGGCTCGTCATCACCTATGGCGTGATGGGTGCGCTCTTCATGCCGTTTCTGGCAATCACTCTCCTACTGCTTCTCAATCGGCGCGAGATGGGAGCATGGAAGAACGGATGGGCGATGAACCTTAGCCTGGGCGCGGTCGCGACAATATTCGTGGTTGTGGGCGCCGAGCAGCTGATTGGAGAATTTTCTGGCTAGTTTTATTGGAGGGGTTGTGTTCGAATGGGTTTCCGGTGTAGGGTGAGGGTAGAGATTCGGGAAGGGGTCCCGGGTCGCATGAAAATCGTTCGGGGGAAACATGTCCTTGTCACGACACCTAGACACCGCACGCAGTGCGTTGCGCGCTGTGTCCGCAGCGCTTGACGACGCCTCTTCCCCCTTCGAGGACTTGGAACTCGCCGCAATCCAGATGGAAGAGCTACTACGGGCCAAGGCGACGATGGACGCTCGGTTCGTTCACCTAGCAGAAAAGACCGATGCTCCCCGCCGAGCGGGAACTACAAACCTGTGCGACTACCTAACGCGCACGCTGGGGATCAGTCGCAAAGAAGCTTTCGCGCGGATCGCTACGGCCCGCGAACTATATGGCGAGATACCAGCGCGCGAAGTGAAAGAAGCCGACTTCCTTCACGTTCCGGTCAGCGATAGGGACGACGCGATTCATAAGGCGAAGACGGCGGAGGAAGAACGCGCCCGCAACGCGCGTGAGCACCAAGCGCGAGCGCGACAGGCGGCGGTAGAGGTCGCGGCAGAAAAGACGACCTCCATCAATCAGGAGCTGGAGAACCTCAACGAGAACGCTTCCACGCCGCGGGCAGAACTGTTCGCGGACGCACTCGAGCAGGCGAAGCACCGCACCGTTGAGGACTTGCGAATCTGGGTACGCCGAAAAGTACTTGAGGCCAACCGCAGGACCCGTACCGTCGCAGGCAAAAAGGACCACCTTGCGGCCCACCGCAAACGAAACGTATGGTTTACCAGGACAGATACCGATGGCGGAGTGCGCTTTGGTGGCTACCTGCCGGCGGGGATGGCAGCCAACCTTGCCGCGGCGTTGGCGGCGGGGCGGCAACCGGGAACAAACACGCACGACTCGCCCCAGGAGGACAAACGAACCCTGCAGCAACGTCGGGCGGACCAACTCAATGCGATCTGCTCTTCATACCTCAACCAACCGGGAAAGGCGCGGAGGGGCCGCGGCAGTGTCGTGGTGACGGGCACGGTGGACGATTTTCAGAGGGTCGGAGTGAATACCCGCTTTGCTACGAATACCGGCCATGAACTTAATGCATTGGAGGTGCTGCAGAACACTGCGCACGACGCGGACTACTTCTTGGCATGTGATGCCGTAAATCCAGTTCCCCTTGCGCTGGGGCGAGCGAAGCGCAGCGCAAGTTTTGAGCAGCGCTTAGTACTGGCCGCAATGGAACTTGTGTGCTCGTGCCCTGACTGCGATGTGCCAGCCTCTGAGTGCGATGCACACCATCTTCAAGCCTTCATTGACGGTGGTCGAACGGATATTGAAAACCTCACGCTGCTATGCAGACGACACCACACCGATAACAATGACCGTCATGACGGCGCGGGAGGGCTTGGCCACTACGCTCGGGATGCGCTCACGGGGAAAGTTGGGTGGCATCCACCAGACGGGGAACCGCGCTTCAATACGACGGAAAAAAGAAAGAGCGCGGCCGGGGTCCGGGTCACAAGTAGAGAACCCGAACCGCCTGATGGCCGCGACACCGAACGGGCCGCTTAGCCCAGCTTCTGCGCGATGAGCTTATTGACCTGGCCGGGATCGGCCTTGCCTTGGGTTGCCTTCATCACGGCGCCGACGATCGCACCGGTGACCTTCTTGTTGCCTGCCTTGTACTTCTCCACGATGTCAGGGTTCGCAGCGAGAGCATCGTCGACCGCCTTTTCGATGGCAGAATCGTCACGAACCACTTCAAGGCCGCGAGCCTTGACCACTTCGTCGACGTCCCCCTCACCGGCCAGAACTCCGTCAACGGCCTGGCGTCCGAGCTTGGTAGTCAGCTTGCCCTCGTTCACCAGGGCGATAACGCGTGCCACCTGGGACGGGGTGATGGCGAGAGCTGGGAGGTCCACGCCCTGCTCGTTGGCCTTGCCTGCAAGGTAGGACACCCACCAGGAACGGGCCTCGTCGGGCTTTGCGCCGGCCTCGACGGTGTCGATGATCAAATCCAGGGCGCCCGCGTTAACGAGGTCACGCATTTCCTCGTCCTTGAGCGCCCACTCCTCCTGAATGCGGGCACGGCGAATCCACGGCATCTCAGGAAGGGTTTTACGGATCTCCTCTACCCAATCGCGCGGCGCGATGACCGGGGGAAGGTCAGGGTCGTTGAAGTAGCGGTAGTCTTCTGCCGTTTCCTTTGGGCGTCCCTTGGAGGTGGATCCATCGGTTTCTTGGTAGTGGCGGGTCTCCTGGACGATTTCGCCGCCGTCCTCAAGAACCTGGGCCTGGCGCTGCATCTCGAAGCGGACTGCCTGCTCCACCGACTTCAGAGAGTTGATGTTCTTGGTCTCGGTGCGGGTACCAAACTCCTTCTGCCCGATGGGGCGCAGGGAAAGATTCGAGTCAACGCGCATAGAGCCCTGGTCCATGCGGGCATCGGATACGCCGAGCGCCGCAACCAATTCGCGCAGCGCGGAGACGTACGCCTTGGCCACCTCGGGAGCGCGTTCGCCTGCGCCTTCAATTGGCTTGGTCACAATCTCGATGAGCGGGATGCCCGCGCGGTTGCAGTCGACCAGCGAAGCGGTTGCGCCGTGGATGCGGCCGTCCGCGCCGCCTAAGTGGGTGAGCTTGCCGGTGTCTTCCTCCATGTGGGCGCGCTCAATCTCAACTCGCCACTCGGTACCATCTTCCAGCACCACATCGAGGTAGCCGTCGTAAGCGATAGGCTCGTCGTACTGCGAGATCTGATAATTCTTCGGCTGGTCCGGGTAGAAATAGTTCTTGCGTGCGAAACGCGAAGACTCGGCGATAGAACAGTTCAGCGCCAAACCAATCTTGATCGCGCCTTCGACGCCCTTCGCGTTCACCACGGGCAAAGCGCCCGGCAGGCCGAGAGAGACTGGGTCGACGTTGGTATTGGGCGCTGCGCTGAAGTTCGTGGCCGACGAAGAAAACATCTTCGTCGCGGTGTCCAACTCCACGTGGACTTCCATGCCCATTACTGGTTCATACTTTTCCAGGACCTCGTCAAAGTCCATCAGGTCATACATCGCAGCAGTCATGGCTGCCATACTACTACTAGCCAAACAGGGCGCGTGCAGTAGCGTAGCGCTCAGGCGGAACCACTTTGAGCTTGCCGACGGCGTCCTCCAAGTCCACCAACGAAATCGCCTCACCCTGGAGGGAAACACACTTGCCGCTATCCCCTGCCAGCGCAGCCTTTGTGGCGTGGACGCCGTAACGAGTAGCCAGCACGCGGTCGTAAGCCGTCGGCGTACCGCCGCGTTGGATGTGTCCCAGCACGGTGGTTCGCACGTCGTAGCCAGTGCGGCGATGAATCTCGTCAGCTATCTGTTGGCCAATGCCCGTGAAAGTCTTGTGACCGAACTCGTCGATGCCGCCCTCGTCGGCTTGCATCGTGCCCTCCTTGGGCATGGCGCCTTCCGCGACAACGACGATGCCGTATTTTTCACCCATCTGGAAACGCCGCTCCATGGACTTGCAGATATCAGCGACGTCGAAAGGCTCCTCCGGGATAACCGTGTGGTGCGCGCCACCCGCCATGCCTGCATGCAAAGCAATCCAGCCCACGTGCCGCCCCATCACTTCAACCACCAGGATGCGTTCGTGGGACTCGGCGGTGGTGTGCAGTCGGTCAATGGCATCGGTGGCCACCGATACTGCGGTGTCGAAGCCGAAGGTGTAGTTGGTGGCGTTGACGTCATTGTCAATCGTCTTAGGCACGCCGATTACCGGAACACTGTTGTCCGAGAGCCACTTCGCCCCCTTAAGGGTTCCTTCGCCGCCAATAGCGATGAGAGCATCGACTTTTGCGTCCTCAAGGTTGGACTTAATCTGGTCCAAGCCCGCCTTGAACTTGTCTGGGTGCAGACGACCAGTACCCAAGATTGTTCCGCCACGGAGAAGAATCTTGTCGATATAAGCGTCGTCATAAAGATCGCGGCGGCGATCCTCCAAGAGCCCTACCCAGCCATCTTCATAACCGATGACGGTGGAGTCCATTTTGTTCGCAGTGCGGACGACCGCACGGATAACAGCATTCAGGCCGGGGCAGTCGCCACCGGACGTCAAAGTTGCAAGGCGCATGCCACCTACCTTAGATCAACTTTCAATGTGTCGCGGAAGAAGGAAACTGCGACGAATCCACATGCCACCACCGCGATAATCACGGCGATGCTGTCAACGTTCGCCTGCATGGCGGCCGATACCGCGGCGACTCCGACGACGGAGCCGACCTGACGGGTGGTGTTGTAGACACCGGAGCCCGCTCCCATGAGTCGTGGTGGGATGTCGCGCATTGTTGTCGCGGAGTTGGTACCCCAAATAAAGGCCTGGCCGAAACCGAGCAGTCCCACAGGAACCACAACCCAGGTGGTCGTGCCGAGGTGCAAGACGACGTCGAGAAGCACCAGGGCGAGGACGACCACGCCAAAACCAAACTGGGACAATGTCCGGGGATGATATTTGTCAACCATGACGCCGGCGAAAGGCGTGACCGCCATGGACACTATCGCCATGGGAGCCATCATCAGCCCCGCGCGATCCGGGCTCATTTCCTCTTGTAAACGAACCATAACCGGAAGCATCATGCTGGCTGCCATGAATCCCATGGTGGCGATGCTGAAGGCGCCGATGCTGTAGTTCCGGTCTCTAAACAATTCGCGGGGCACAAGCGGATCCGGGCTGCGGCGACGCAAGAACAAAAGGAAGAAGATGGGGCTTGCCAGGGCCACCCACCACAGCTCTTGAATACCGAAGACGAGGCTGCCCATGGCCGCCATGCTCCACACCACGGACCACGGGTCGATGGTGCGGGCATGCGTGGGCAGAGATGGCACCCAGGCCATTGCAAGCACAACCGCGGCCACGGCGAAGGGCAAGGGCAACCAAAAGACGCCATGCCACCCAAAGGTGTCGGTTATGAACCCGCCCGCCAAAGGGCCAGCGAGGCTTGCAAGCGACCCAACGATGCCCCACACACCTAATGCCCGCCCGCGTTGTTCACGGGGAAAAATGCGGTTGATTACTGCCATCGATTGCGGCATCTGGATGCTGGCGCCGAGTCCCTGAATGGCGCGGGCAGCGATGAGTACCTCGATGGTCGGGGCGGTCGCGGCCAGGATGGCCCCGGCACCAAAGACGCTGACCCCCAAGCAAAACATGCGCTTTGGCCCGAGAACATCCCCGAGCCGTCCAGTCACCAAAAGAGGAATGACGACGGCCAAGAGATAAATGGACGATACCCAGAGGGTTTGTCCGATGCTGGTCCCGAATTCGTGTTGGATCGCCGGGATTGCCACCGCCACCATGGACTGGTCAAGCAAAGAAACAAAGAAGCCGAGACTCAGGGCTCCTAGTGCGCGCCAGTTATTCATTGGCACAATTCTAACGGTTCCGTGTTGGCCCCCTAAGTCGCGCTCTGCCGTATACGGTGGAGGACATGGCAATGATTGATATTAAGAAACCAGAACAGGTCTCTACTGCGGCGACCACCGCGGTCGGTCTCCTTGGCGGATGGCTGACGGCCCGGGAGACGGGTATCCGCCCGCTGGGTGGCGTGGTGCTCGCAGCCGCGGGTGCGTGGTCAGTACGTTCCTGGATCAACAAGACGAACCCGCTAACGACGTCGCTGCTGGCGACGGGGTACTGCATGGCTTTTGGGGCATCGCACCCATTGGCCAAGAAAATTGGTGCGTGGCCGTCCGTACTTGCGGTGACCGCGGCGGTGTCGGGGGCTGCCTACGCGTTTTCTGACAGCAAATAGATATTTCACCCATAATTAACCGTGGATATCCCTTTCGTTCATGCTGACGGAGCAGAATTGTTCCGTTCACTCAACGAAAGGGACTTTCATGCGTCGTATCGCACTGACCACCACTTTGCTTCTGGCCACTGGCTTGGCAGCATGTTCCGAACCCGCTGCGGATGACTCTGCAGGATCCGGAGACGCACAAACTATCACGGTCTATACCTCGGAGCCCGAGGAAAAGGTCGATGAGATCAATAAAGCCTTCAACGAGAAATTTCCGGACATCAAGGTAGAGGTTTACCGCGCTGGCACCGGAGACCTCACCGCCCGTATCGAATCCGAAAAGCAAAGCGGTGATGTCGGGGCCGATGTGTTCTGGGCAGCAGACTCGGCAACGTTCGAAAACTACAGCGATGATCTCGCAGAGCTGGACATCGAAACGGACAGCCTCCTCGAGGAAGTAGTTGACGAGGACGAGAAATACGTTGGTACCCGAATTATCCCAACTGTTATCGCGTATAACACCGAGAAGGTCAAAGAAGCTCCAACCTCTTGGGAAGAATTGACGGATCCGAAGTACAAGGACAAGCTCGTCATGCCTGATCCTGCGGTGTCTGGCGCAGCAGCATTCAACGCTGCGGTGTGGGATGAAGAACTCGACGGCGATTGGATGAAAAAGCTCGGCAAGAACAAGCCAATGATCGCAAAGTCGAACGGCCCAACGTCTCAAGAAGTTGCGTCCGGTTCCCGCCCTGTCGGTGTGGTCGTGGATTACCTAATTCGCGACCTGAAAGAAGCCGGTTCGCCAGTCGAGGTTTCTTATCCAAAGGAAGGCGTCCCCTTCGTTTCTGAACCAGCAGGCATTTTTGAGGACTCAGACGCCAAGGAAGCCGCGAAGAAGTACATTGAATTTCTGATCAGCGAAGAAGGCCAAAAGCTTGCGGTTGAGCAGGCTTACCTCCCAGTGCGCAAGGACGTTGGCACTCCCGAAGGAACGCCAAAACTCGAAGAGATCTCCTTGATGAATCCCGATCTCGAGAAAATCTCTGAGAATAAAGAAGATGCAGTCAAGAAGTTCCAGGACGCCGTAAAGTAACGTGCGCCCGCGTATCGATTCAACACCCTCAAGTCACCGTTTTCTAGGGCTAGGCGTTTGGCTTATTGTAATCGGGCTCTTCACGGTTCCCCTTTCGCTTGTTGTCAGCCTGGCCCTAGGAGGAAACCAGCTTCCGACACTCCTCAATGATGGCCTCGGGAATGCTCTGTGGAATTCTTTCTACTCCACGATCGTCTCCGCCCTGGGGGCCCTAGTTCTCGGCGCATTGGTGGCTCTGGTCATTGATCGCACCGACGTCCGCGGTCGGAGACTTCTGCGGATGTTGATGCTTTCCCCACTCCTGGTACCTCCATTCATCGGCGCTATCGCATGGATGCAACTGTTCGGTCCAGCCCAGGGGTTTAATGCGCAGCGCGAAATATGGAACATCTACGGAGCCGACGGGGTAATTCTGCTGCTCATAATTCATTCCTACCCGACGGTGTACATCATCGTCTCCGCTGCCTTGCGGTCGATTCCAGCGGACCTAGAACAAGCAGCTCGAGCTTCTGGTGCGTCAACGGTCACCGTCATTCGCACGATCACCCTCCCCCTGCTTCGCCCAGCACTCCTGTCAGCTTTCACGCTGACGGCAGTTGCGAACCTCGCGGACTTTGGTATTCCTGCCTTGATTGGCTCCCCGGCCCGCTTCGAAACCCTCGCCACGATGATCTATCGCTTCATGGACTCGGGAACTGTAGACAACCCTTTGCAGGTCGTTTCTACAATCGGTGTTGTCCTGCTTGTCTTGGGCATCGCTGCGGTGATCGCCGACTACGTCGTGGCGCTTTACGCTGCGTCCACACTGCAAGATTCCGGGAACACACTTCGATTTAAATTAGGTAGTGCGAAAACTCCCCTGACATTGATTTCATGGTGCGGTGCGCTCGTCCTTACTTTCGCGCCCCTCATGGGGCTCGCCTACCGTGCATTGCTCCCCGCACCAGGCGTGAAGTTTTCCGCCGACACCGTGACGCTGAAGAACTTCACAGAGGCGTTAACAAACCCTCGAGTGATCGATGGTTTCCAAAACTCTGCATTCTTGGCAGTAGCCGCAGGACTGATCTGCGGAGTTCTTGGGTGGCTCATCGGCATTGTGGTGACCCGCACTTCGCTTCGTGGTAACACCTTAATGACTCTCCAGGTGCTGCTTCCTACCGCCTTGCCGGGTCTCATCGTTGGCGTGGCGTGGCTCATTTTCGGACGTTACGCGGGCCTCTACAACACTATCTGGGTGATCCTCGGTGCTTATATTTGCGCCTTCACAGCATTGGTTGTGCAATCCGTGCGCGCCCCTCTCCAGACCAGCCCCAAAGCACTGGAAGAAGCCGCACGAGTCTCAGGAGCGGGCCCTATTCGCGCCATTTTTGAAACAACCGGGACACTCGCAATCCCCGCGGCGGTTTCCGGCGCAGTGCTCGTGGCCGTTACCGCTGTCCGGGAGCTGACTGTTTCTATTCTGCTCATTGCTCCCGGGACAACCACTCTCGGTGTACAAGTATTCAACCTGCAACAGGCCGGCGACTATAACTCCGCGGCAGCTCTATCGTTGCTGTTTACACTCGTTGGCATCGTTGCTCTCGCACTAACATTAAGGACTTCCCGATGATTGAAGTTTCCTCCCTGAGTGTAGTTTTTCCTGACGGAACCCAGGGCCTGCGCGATATTTCCCTTTCCATTAAAAAAGGGGAATTTATCGCGTTGGTCGGGCCATCCGGTTCCGGCAAAACCACATTGCTGCGCACCATCGCTGGTTTTGTTGCCCCGACAGAGGGTCACATCAAACTTTCTGGCCGAGAGGTGTCAGGGACCCCACCGGAAAAGCGAAATTTAGGCATGGTCTTTCAGCAACACGCAGTCTGGCCTCACATGAATGTATTCGATAACGTCGCTTACCCGTTGAAGATGCGAGGCGAATCGTCAGCGACGCGGAAATGCAAAGTCGAGGATGTCCTGCGCACTGTCGGTCTAGAAGGTTTCGGCCGTCGCAAGCCCGACAGCCTCTCGGGAGGGCAACGCCAGCGAGTTGCCCTGGCCCGGGCAATCGTCGCAGACCCAACTGTTTTGCTTCTCGACGAAGCGCTGTCTGCACTAGACGAGCCACTGCGTGACAGCTTACGACGGGAACTCGTGAGCCTCACTCGGACCAACAACCTCACCACAATTCATGTCACGCACGATCGCGCGGAAGCTCTCGCCATTGCAGACAGAGTGGTTGTCCTCATCGACGGTCACATCAGGCAGGTAGCTAGTCCTAGCGAGCTCCTCAATCGCCCACGAGACTGGGACGTCGCCGAATTCATATCGGACGCCACCACCGTTCCTGCCACCCTCAACGCTGAAGGGACTTTAACTTCTTCTGAACTCGAGAGTTCCTGGGGACCGGGGGAATACGAACTCATCGAGCAAGACAATTCTGCCGACCATACCGACGTTGTATTAGCAGCTTTGCCCCACACCGTCACTGTCACTTCCGCGGAAGATCCCAATGCTATTCCAGCGCAAGTGACGTCTGTGCTTTTCGAAGGCCAGCATTTCAGTATTACAGCAAAAACGCATAATGGCCGGATGTTTCGTGGCAACACCACGAAACGTCCGACCATTGGAGACTCTATCGGTCTCCACCTTGAAAGACCCTTAGTCTATTTCCGTCCCGCCTCATAAGCGGCGCCCACCTTGTACAGGCGGTCATCCGCAAACGCGGGCGCCATGATCTGCAAACCGGTTGGCAGTCCCGTGTCGCTGGCCATTCCGGACGGCACGGACATGCCGCACAGACCAGCCAGGTTGAGAGGCAGTGTGCACAGGTCGAAGTTGTACATCGCCATCGGATCCTCGACCTTCTCCCCCAGCTTGAAGGCGGTGGTCGGGGTGGTCGGCGACACCAGCACATCGACCTGCTCAAACGCCTTCGCAAAATCCTGAGCAATGAGCGTACGCACGCGCTGCGCCTGAAGGTAGTAGGCGTCGTAATAGCCAACAGACAGCGCGTAGGCGCCCAGCATGATACGACGCTTGACCTCGGGGCCGAAGCCCTCGGCACGCGACAGCGCCATCACCTCATCGGCAGAGTGGCTACCGTTATCGCCAGCGCGGAGACCGTAGCGCATGCCATCGAAACGTGCGAGGTTCGAAGACACCTCACACGGCATAATGAGGTAATAAGCCGCGAGGGCATCATCAAAATGCGGGCAGTCCACCTCCACCGTTTCAGCACCTTGAGCCTCCATCTGGTCGACTGCCTTGTGGTAGGCCTCCATGACACCTGCCTGCCAGCCGTCGCGCTCGAACTGCTTGATCAGACCGATTTTCACGCCGGTCAAGTCGCCATTCGCGCCTTCGCGGGCCGCGGCCACCACGTCTGCCACTGGTCGGTCCACGCTCGTGGCGTCGAACGGATCGTGTCCCGCAATAACGTCGTGCAACAGCGCAGTATCCAGGACGGTACGCGCCGTGGGGCCCGCCTGGTCTAGGGAGGAGGCAGCAGCAATGAGGCCGTAACGAGACACGGTGCCGTAGGTCGGCTTCACGCCCACGGTGTTGGTCAAGGCTGCCGGCTGGCGAATAGAGCCGCCGGTGTCCGTTCCGATACCCAGTGGGGCCTGACCCGAGGCCAGCGCAGCCGAAGTACCACCACCGGAGCCGCCCGGGGTGCGCTCGACGTCGTAAGGGTTGTGGGAAGGACCAAACGCGGAGTTTTCCGAGGATGAGCCCATCGCAAACTCGTCCAAATTCGTCTTACCCAGGATAGGAATTCCGGCCTCGCGGAGCTTGCGGGTTACGGTTGCGTCGTAGGGCGATACCCAGCCTTCGAGCATCTTCGAGGCCGCGGTCGTCGGGGCGTCGGTAGTGGTCAGCAGGTCCTTCAGAGCCAGCGGCACGCCCGCCAAGGCGGAGGCTGGCTTCTCGCCGGCGTCGAGTGCCTTGTCGACGGCGTCCGCAGCAGCCAGTGCTTCTTCCGCACCCACGTGCAGAAATGCGCCGAGGTGCTCGTCGGTGGCGGCGATACGGTCCAGGTGCGCCTGCACGACCTCGCGAGAGGTCAGCTCGCGGGAATGAATCTTCTCCGCCAGCTCTGCGGCGGTCATGGACACGATACCCTCGGAGGGCACAACGAAATTGCTCATTTTATTCTTCCCCTCCGAGAATCTGCGGCACTACGAAACGGTTCTCTTCCACAGCAGGTGCCTGGTCGAGCGCTTGCTCTGCTGTGAGGGTAGGAACCACGACGTCGTCACGCATGGTGGCGTTAACCGAATGCGGGTGGCTCATTGGTTCGACGCCTGCGGCATCGACCTTTCCCACGGCGGACACCGCGTCGACGATCTCTTCAATCTGGCTTGCGAACTGCGTGAGCTCGTCTTCACTCAGCGCCAAGCGGGAGAGCTTGGCGAGGTGTGCGACCTCATCCCGCGAAATCTCAGACACGCGAATTTTATCCTTTGCATATCGGCCACAAGAACGTATACAGTTTACCGTATAATATACGCCCGTGGAGGGTTGATCTACTTGCCCCATCGTACTGCACGACCCCACTCTTACGGATGGTCACCCCCGCCCGTTTCACACCCCGACCCCTCTTGACCAACGGTGTAACGTTGGTGGCAATGTGACGTAGATTAAATATTAGCGATTTCATATTAGATTTAGAAAGTTAGTTAGCCATGTCCTTCCTCATTCGTGTGCTCCTCCCCGACTCGCCTGGCAGCTTAGGCCAGCTTGCCGACGCCATCGGACTCATCGACGGCAATATCCAATCGGTGGACATCGTCCAGAACTTTCCGGACGGCACAGTGATGGATGACATGGTGGTGGCGCTTCCCAAGGGCACCATGGCTGATGAGCTCATCACCGCTGCGAGCTCAGTCCCGAATGTGGAGGTGGACTCCATCCGGCCATTCGTCGGCACCATCGATCGGCGCGGCCACATTGCGCTTCTCGCGCGCGTCGCGCAAGCACAATCGCGTGACGACGCCCTACGTACCCTCGTCGATGGCCTTCCCAGCGCAATGACATCCACCTGGGCGATCGTTGCAGATTCTACCGCCCCGATGCACCGTGTGGTCTCTTCCGACGCCGCACCTACCGACGACGGCACTGTCCCAGAGAACCCAAAACTCAATTCTCCGCGTACCCTGCACCGCGACAACGACCCTTGGGTGCCTGAACCGTGGACCCTTTTGGATTCAGCACTCGCCGTCGCCCCGGTAGGGCCCGACGGCCTAGTAGTCATCCTCGGCCGCACCGGCGGCCCTGACTACTTAGCCTCAGAAGTCGAGCACTTGGGCAACATCGGCTCCATCGTGGGCGCCACGCTGCGCTAAGACTGCACCGCCTCGGGTCCTTTCTCAAGGAGTTCGGTGAAACCGTCCTCGTCGAGAATCGGAACGCCTAGCGCTTCCGCCTTCTCCGCCTTGGAGCCTGCGTTGGCGCCCGCCACGACAAAGTCGGTCTTCTTGGACACCGATCCCGCCGCCTTCCCGCCGCGGGAGATAATGGCCTCCTTGGCGCTGTCTCGTGAGAAGTTCTCTAAAGTTCCAGTGACCACCACGGTGAGTCCCTCGAGGGTCTGCGGGGCCTTGTCCGACTGGTCGTCTTCCATGCGCACCCCCGCCGCGGCCCATTTGTCGACGATGTTGCGGTGCCATTCCACCGCGAACCAATCTTTAAGCGCCTGTGCCGAGATACTGCCGACGCCGTCGGTCTCCGCGAGGTGCTCCACTGGGGCGTCGATAAGCGCGGGAAGCGCGCCGTACCGCGATGCCAGAGCACGCGCGGCGGTGGGCCCTACATGGCGGATAGACAAAGCCACGATGACTCGCCACAGGTCCGCCTGTTTTGCCTGGTCTAGGTTCTTGAGGAGCTTCTTTCCGGAGGCGTTGACCTTACCGGCCTTGGTGGTATACACCGCCGATTTCTCGAGCTCTTCTTCGGTGAGGTTGAAGAGATCTGACTCGTCAGTAAGGACGCCGCTCGTGATGAGGTCGAGGGCTCCCTTCTCCCCTAGCGCTTCAATGTCGAACGCGCCTCGTCCGGCGAGGTATTCCAACCGCGCCGACAGCTGCGCCGGGCACGATTGGGTATTGGGGCAGCGCCAGTCCGCGTCCCCCTCCTTCTGCGGCGCAAGCGTAGTGCCGCACGATGGGCAGTCCTTGGGGAACTGCCACTCGACTTCGGTGCCGTCGCGCTTTTCTGCGACGGGTCCCAAGACCTCGGGGATGATCTCGCCGGCTTTGCGAATCACCACGGTGTCGCCGATGCGTACGCCCTTGCGCTTGACCTCTGTCTGGTTGTGCAGCGTTGCCATGGACACCGTGGAACCGGACACGAACACCGGCTCCATGACGGCGTACGGGGTCACGCGCCCGGTGCGCCCCACGCCGACCTGAATGTCGATGAGCTTGGTGGTGACCTCCTCCGGCGGGTACTTGTAGGCAATCGCCCACCGCGGGGCACGCGACGTCGCGCCCAGCTGGCGCTGCGAGGCAAGGTCATCGACCTTCACCACCAGTCCGTCCATCTCAAACACAGCATCGTGGCGATGATCTGCCCAGTAGCTAACACGCTCTTGCACTTCGACGGCGGTGTGTACGCGCTCCGTGTACTGCGATACCGGCAGCCCCCACGCCTCCAATGCTTTGTAGGCGTCAAACTGCGATGCCGGCTCGAAGCCCTCCCGGGCGCCGATGCCGTGGCTGACCATGCGCAGGCGCCGCTTCTTGACGTCCTCTGGGTTCTTCATCCGCAGGCCACCGGCGGCCGAGTTGCGCGGGTTGGCAAACGTCGGCTTGCCCTCCTCCGCGCGCTCGGCGTTAATCTCCGCGAAATCCTCCGGCGTCATGTACACCTCGCCCCGAATTTCCACGAGCGCTGGCACGGGATACTCAGCGGTGCCGGTGAGCCGATGCGGAATGTCGGCAATAACCTTGGCGTTGGTAGTGATGTCTTCGCCTACGCGGCCGTCGCCACGAGTTGCCGCGGTGGCGAGTTCGCCGTCGCGATACACCAAGTCAATGGACGCACCGTCGATCTTGAGCTCGGTGAGATAGGTCTGCGCCGGCGTGCGATCCAGCCAGTCTTGCAGTTCGGCAGCGTCGAAGACGTTGTCCAGGCTCATCATGCGTTCAAGGTGCTCGATGTCCGGCAACGCGGCGTCCACCGGCGCGCCGACCTCCATCGTCGGCGAATCTGGAACGGCAAGCTCCGGGTGCTCCGCCTCCAACGCCTGGAGTTGTTGGAACAGCGCGTCAAAGTCTGCGTCGGGGATAGTGGGCTCACCCTTGTAGTACAGCTCGCGGTGGTGTCGCACCTCGTCCGCTAGCTCGCTCCATTGCCGTTGCAGGTCGCTCATCTCAGTCTTGTCAGTCACGCTGGCCATTCTAATGCGCCCTGCAGCATTTTCCCGACGCCCATGCCATCATGTCTCGGGGGCAGTTAGAGTGTTAGCTATGAATTTCGACGCCTCCCGCATGCTGTCTTTCGACCTGGAAACTACCTCTGCCAATCCGCTCGAAGCCCGAATCGTCACCTCGGCTCTCGTGCGTATCGACGGCTCGCAGGTCGACGCCAAGGAGACCCTCGCCGACCCCGGAGTAGAGATCCCCGAGGAAGCAGCGAAGGTACACGGCATCACCACGGAGAAAGCCCGCGCGGAGGGACGCCCGCACGACGAAGTCCTCCAGGAGACCGTCGCAGCCATCAAACAGGCTTGGAACGAGGGACTCACGCTCATCGTCTACAACGCACCGTATGACCTCACGGTTCTGCGCCACCTGACCGGAGACTTTACGGTGACGGGTCCGGTGTTCGACCCGTTCGTCATTGACCGCGCCAAGGATCGCTACCGCAAAGGCAGCCGCACCCTAAGCAATGTGTGCGCG
The DNA here is from genome assembly GCF_014217255.1 of Corynebacterium incognita. Lineage (NCBI taxonomy): Bacteria > Bacillati > Actinomycetota > Actinomycetes > Mycobacteriales > Corynebacteriaceae > Corynebacterium > Corynebacterium incognitum. The sequence continues at coordinate 2,234,759 of NZ_CP059404.1, read as the reverse complement.
GAATACGGCGTCAAGCTCGATAACGCCCACGAGGCAACCGCCGACGCCATGGCGGCCGCCCGCATTGCGTGGGTGCAGGTCCGCAACCGCTTCCCGGAACTGGCTCAGATGGACGTCGGCGAACTCATGGAATTCCAGGCCACCAGCTTCTACGATATGCAGATTAACCTCAAAAAATACCTCGATGGCCAGGGCAAGGATGTCACGAACCTGAGCACCTCGTGGCCAATGCGGGGATAGGAACCAACATTTCAAAGCTCAACTAACGTTGCACATTTTCCAAATTTCTGTATTTTTAAACATATGGAAAATTCCTCGTACGGAAATGAACTAGAGTCACGGCTGCAGGCTCTCGAGGAGCGCGTAGCGCAACTGGAAACGTCTATCCCTGAGACTGCTTCCAATCCCCCCTTAGACTCGAATGCCGGCGAAAAGTTTTGGGCAATCGAAGAGCTGGCATCGGAAGACATTCCGAACGGCTCTGTCATCTTTGCCGGAATATCACGCTTGCCCAGCGGCGAAGAAGTGAGCTACCAGTGGCAACGGACCACAGATTTTCTTCGCACTACTGAATGGGACATCCATTTCGCCCGGCTCGCCGCCATTAGCCATCCCATTAGAGGGAAAATCGCTCAGCGCCTTCTCCACGGCCCCATGTCGATTCACAAGTTCGTCGAGGAAGAAATCGTTAGCTCCATCGGAGCGGCTTATCACCACTGCGGAGAACTAGAAAAGGCTGGCTGGATTATCAAGGAAGGTAAAGGAATCTACCGCCTCGCTCCTGCGCGAATCATCCCGCTTCTCACCATCATCGCTGCTACAGAAGGACATTAATCCATGAATACGACACCAACTCGGCTACTCGCGATAGTCGTGACCACCTTGTCCGTCGCGGGAATTCTTTTCGCTCTCGGCCCCCGGCCCATTTCGATGGCTGAAAACCAGACTGGAGATAAAACACTTTCGAACACGATCCTTAACAACGCCAAACCGGGCCATCACCAGATCAGCAGCTTCGCCCTTTTCGGCGATGACGTTGTTTTTGGTGGGCTAGGAGCGGACGCCGATACCGAAATTGAAATTGGCTCTATAACTAAAACGTTCACCGCGGAATTACTGCGCCAGCAGATTGAAGCCGGCGACATATCCCTAGATACCCGCGTGGGCGAGATCCTTGACGTAGGCGACACCGCAATTGCGGATGTCACTATGAAAGAACTCGCCACGCACACCTCAGGATTGCCTAGAGTAAGAGTAACTCTGCGAAGCCTCACTGCCGGTTTCAGCAATGTAAATCCTTACGCGGGCGAAACAACGCACGACATAATTCATAAGGCCAGCAACTCCAAACTCTCTAAGCGTGGCGAATCTAACTACTCCAACCTCGGCTTCGGCCTCTTGGGGGCTGTTCTCGCCGAAAACGCCAAAGTTACTTACCCGGAATTGGTACAACGACAAATTTTTCAACCGCTCAACATGAACGATACTTACGTTATGGAGCCCGGCACGGTTCCTGAAACCGCACCGCGAGGCTTGTCGTTCAATGGCAAATCAGCAGATCCCTGGGAAATGGAAGGCTGTGCCGCGGCGGGTGCTATTCGTTCAACTCCCCGGGACATGGTCAAGTTCGCAAAGCATATGCTCGAAATAACTCCGCCGGAATACACCTGGATCGCTGAAGAAGACGGTATCTTTTGGCATAACGGTGGCACCGGAGGCTACTCCACAATGTTGTTGATTGACGTTGCACAGCAGCGCGCAGCGTTTGTTGCCGGTGATACGCCGCAAGACACGGAATACCTCGCAAAACAACTCTTGGAGGTGAAGGAACAGTGAGTGGCCTTGTCCTTTTGGTACTCGCCTTCGTGATAGTCGCTAGCAGTGCCTACAACCTGATCCGCGGCCGAAAAACTAATTCTTACCTTTGTTCAGAGGCGATACTAACCGTCGTTATCGTCCTCCTCTTGGCACAGCTAATCCCCTGGGGTCAGGATATTCCCTACCCGCTCTGGTACGCACTTGCCGGTACTACACTCTTCTATTGCGCCGGTGTAGTTTCCCGCACAACCCGCCACCTTTCGCTGGCACTGACGCCGAATGTTCAAAGGTCACCCGCATCTCGCGCGAGCATTTCACCGGTGACGCGTGCGAAGCGGTAGCGGCGTGCGGCGTCGAGTAGCTCGCCATCCTGCGCCTGGCCTCCGGCCTCGTGAATAATGACCTGGCGGGTGAGGCGGTCCCGGTCAAGACCCAATCGGTCGAACAAGCGCGCTACTTTCGTCGCCGCGGCGCGCGGGGCGGCGAGGTCCTCGTCCACGGTGTCCTGGGCGCGCACCACTCCGAGACCGACGCGTGGCCCCAGCTCGACCAATTGGGCAAGCCCGTCGAGGTCGCGGTTGTTGCGTGTGGCTTGGGCAGCGTCGAGTAGTACCGCTGCCACGGCGGCGCTGTCTACGCCGTCTCGCCTCGAGAGCTCGTGCGCCACCTCCCAGTCCACGGTGCGGTGCTCGTGTGTCAGGTTGAGCCAGACCTCATCCACGGTGTCATCGACACGCAGTACTGCGGCGAGCTCCGCTATCCGGCCGGCCGCAATGTCACCAGGAACGGCGGGAATACCATCGAAGTCGGTGGTGCCGCGCAGCCGCCCGCCCGTGACGTCGGAAAGCAAAGGTTCGTCCACCTGCACGGTGACCGTCCCATGGAAGCGCCGCGCCAAGTCTGCGGCGCGAAGTTTTATACCTTCTGCCAGCGTCAAGCTCAGATCCCGCAACGCACCCGGGTCCGTGATGGCACGGTGACCGGAAGGCAGCTCGAGCGCCGCGGCCAGCGACCACGGACCCACCACCTGCATCTTCAGGTGCTCGACTGTCTCGCCCCAGACCTCCTGGATCACGTCCGTGTCCCGCGCGACGTCATCCCGCATGTGCCGGGTGAGCAACTGCGGGCGCGCCGTGAGCGCCCATCCCCGCGGTCCCCGCTCCACATCAATGCTCGGCAACAACACGGCGGTCCGCGCAATGTGGTCGTGGCCTAGCCCGCGCTGGGGCAGGTCCGGGAGGTGCGGGAGGTCGCCGAGCTCACCGCGCACCACGTCGGCGGCCTGGGCAATGTCGGTTCCCGGAAGCGGGCTAAGCCCGATGGCGCGGGGCATCCTATGCCGTCCCGCAGATGGTGCCGGAGCCCAGCACGATGTCGCCGAGATCATCAGGGCTCGGCAGGTACAGCACCGCCGCCTGCCCGCGGGCCACGCCGCTCAGCGGCTCATGCAGACGCAGCTCCATGCGGTCATTGTCCCGATCCACGCGCGCGGTGCACTGGACCACGGAGCCATGGGCGCGCACCTGAACCTCACAGTCAAACTCACCGTCCATTGCTGGGTGTAGGTACTTGAGCCGGTCGGCCACGATGGTATCGACCGCCAGGTCCTCGCGCGCCCCCACCGTGACGGTTCCGGTTTCCGCATTGATGTCGGTAACGTACCGGGGGCGGCCGTCCACGGTCGGGGTCTTAATGTCCAAGCCCTTGCGCTGACCAATGGTGTAGTTCCACGCGCCGTCGTGTTCTTTGAGTGCTGTGCCCTCCTGGTCAACGATCATTCCCGGGCGCAACCCAATGCGCTTGCCCAGAAAAGCTTGTGTGTTGCCGTCTGGGATGAAGCAGATGTCGTAGGAATCCGGCTTGCTGGCCGTGGAAAAGCCGTGGGCTTTCGCCTCCTCGCGAATCTGCGGCTTCGGGGTATCCCCGATAGGGAAATAACAGTGGCGCAGCTCTGAAGCCGAAATCACACCCAGCACGTAGGACTGGTCCTTATTCTCGTCCTTGCTGCGGCGCATGTAGCCCTCGTCATCGAGGGTGGCGTAGTGCCCGGTGGCCACCGCGTCAAAGCCCAAGGCCATGCCCTTTTGCAACAGCGCCCGGAACTTGATCTTCTCGTTGCAGCGCAAGCACGGGTTAGGGGTCTCACCCCGGGCGTAGGAGTCCACGAAGTCTCCGATGACCTCTTCCTTAAAGCGGTCGGAGAAGTCCCACACGTAGAAGGGGATGCCCAATTTGTCGCAAATGCGGCGGGCGTCCGCGGAGTCCTCCAGCGAGCAGCACCCACGCGCCTTTTCGCGGGTCTGCTGCGCGTCTTGGTGCAGCGCCAAGTGCACACCCACCACGTCATGGCCGGCTTCTACCGCCCGCGCCGCTGCCACGGACGAGTCAACGCCACCGGACATCGCCACTAGAACGCGCATCGTCTCCCCTTTTCATTCCTACGTCGTGCATTGTCAGCCGCATGTCACTTTCTTTCAACATCGCCGCCCCTCGGCGGTATTCCGCACCTCCGAGCCAGCGGTAGCCTACTGGCACAATCTACTCGCGTTGGCGCGCGAGACGAAACGACCTTTGGTGATTTTCGTAGCGTGTGCGAAAGTGAGGGGGACAAGCACCAGATAGGGCAACAAGGAGCCAAACACACAGTGGGACGGCAGCGAAAAAGTCGCGGCGCGCAATCAGACGCGACCAGGGACATCGTGGGGACCTACGGCATCTCCACCGGCACCGCCGAGGTTGTGGCTGACGACTACCGCCCGGGCGCCTACGTGGTGCATGTCAACGGTGTGCCGAGCTCCCACATCGTCCCCGGGGAGCCGCGGGCCTTAGAATTTGAATACATGCGGTGGATGGCCGCGGCCCTCGAACGTGGCATCACCGCGCGGCCGGAGTGGGACGCGGCAGCCTTGCGCGTCACGCATCTTGGTGGCGGCGCCTGCACCATGGCGCGTTATCTAGCCGCTGTCTGGCACGGTTCGCGCCACACGGTAGTGGAGTTGGACGCCAAGCTCGGCGACTTAGCACGCCGCCTCTTCGATATCCCCCGCAGCCCCATCGTCAAGATTCGCGCCGGAGAAGCGCGCGCGGAAACGGAAAAGTTCCTGCCCGCTAGCCGGGACATCATCATCCGCGACGTCTTCGCCGGCGCCACTACGCCACAACCGCTCACCACCGTGGAGTTCTTCCAGGCAGCCCATCGCTCCCTAGCGGCGGGCGGCATCTACATCGCGAACTGTGGCGACCACTCGGACCTCGCGGGCGCCAAGGCGGAGATCGCGGGAATGCGAGAAGTCTTTGCCCATGTCTCTTGCATCGCTGACCCGCCCATGCTCAAGGGCCGTCGCTACGGCAACATCATCCTCATCGGTTCAGACGCACCCCTTGTCGAGGAAGGATCTGCTGCCCTGGCAGGCCTGGGCAAAGACCTACTCGGCGGTGCTGTGCCGGCACATTTCAAAGACGAGTCATGGACAGCGCGGTTGTCAGGCGGCGCTTCCCCGCGCCACGACACGCCCGCACCCACGGCGGAGTAGCGCTTAGCCGAAACGACGCATGGTGGCGGCGAGGGCGTTAACATCACGCGCCACCTGGTGGGCATCAAAGTCCGGGACGCTCACGCCGGCGCCCCGCGCAGCCCCGGCGGCGGCCTTGACCTGGGACGCGTCAGCCTTCTGGGGAGCACCGCCACCGCGGCCGACCGCCCGCTCCTTCTGTGCGGCGTCGAGATGCTGGGCGTTGTCGAGCAAAATCAGCAGATCGCCGATGTTGTAATCCCCGACCGCCATCTTCTTCAGATCTGCCTTCGGCAGCTTTCCGGCTTTGTCGAGCGCCTTAACCTGGCCCAGAATTTCCTGCGCACCGGAGCCAGACAGGCCTGCCTTCTCAGCAGCGTCGATCACCGCTGGCGCCGCGGCGCCGGTGGCTGCCAGAGCGAGGATCGCGCCGATGAGTGCGGTGTTGTCGGCCCCGAGGGCGTCGAGAGCCCCACCGGGGAGGACCAGGTCATCGATGACGCCGCCGAAGTTGTTGAGGTTTCCGGAGCTAAAGGACGCCAGCTGACCGGCATTGCCGTTGAACAGGTTCATGTCCACTGGGGCGGCGATGCCCTTGACGCGACCAGAGTCCGAGCGCTGCCAGAACGCCATCTCATCCCAACCGCCCATGGGCTTCGGCGCCTTGGCCTGGTACGCCGCGAGCCACAGCGGGTACTCGGAGAACTGAGTCGTGTTGCCCATGTGGTCGGTCCAGAAGTAACGGTAGGTGTAGACCATCGGCTTCTGTCCCGTCAGCCGCTCAGTTTCGGACAAGAAAACGCGGGTCCAGTTGATGAGCTGCTGCGGGGACTTCCCTTCGGAAACCTCGATGTCCAAGACGGGTGGCAGAGAGCCCGCGGGCAGCTGCTCCACCTTGGAGGCGAAGTGCTGTGCCTGGCGCGCGGGGTCGTCGGAAGGCAGGGCGTAGTGGTAGGCACCGACCTTCATGCCGGCAGCCTGGGCCTGGCGGACGTCGTCAGAGAAGTGATCGTTGGTGAAGTCGGAGCCCTCAGTGGCCTTGATAAAGGCGAAGGACTGACCGTCTCCGCGCACCTTGTTCCAGTTGATTGCCTGACCACCGGGGTGCTGGTGCGCCGCAACGTCGACGCCCGATGGGGCGGCGGTTCCGGGGATGGCGTGCGCGACGCCACCGCCGAGGGTGGCGGTGGCACTGATGGCGAGTGCGGAAAGTACTGCTACAAGGCCTCGGGTCGAAGTCATGACGAACACCTTATAACAGACATCAACATCTGTCACTCTAAACCACTAAAATCACTCTAAAAACTTTAGTCACATTAGTAACATCAGTCTCAGTGGGAGATTTAGCCATGCACCAAGCGCGCTCGCTCAATAACCTCCGGGAGGTGCGTCAGGAGCTTGTCGACGTCCCCCTGGGTCGTCGAAGGCCCGAGGGTAAAACGCAGCGACCCCAGGGCCAGGCTCTCCTCCACACCCATCGCCTCGAGTACGTGTGACAACCGATTGACCCCAGCGTTGCACGCCGAACCCGTCGCCGCCTCGATCCCCAACTGGTCCAGAAGCAGGATCAAACTGTCCCCGTCGGTGCGCTCGAACGACACGTGGAGGTGCCCCGGCAGCGCCGGCTCCGCCGTATTAATCACCGCGCCCGGAATGTTGTTCCTCATGTATTCGCGAATCTGGTCCCGAAATACACCTACTCGGGCGGCTTCCTCCGCGGATTCCGCCAGGGATTCCCGCAGCGCGGCCGCCAACGCGCTGGCGCTCGCCACGTCCACCGTGCCCGGGCGGATCCCCCGTTCCTGTCCGCCCCCGCGCATGATGGGTTGCGGCGCCGGAGTGCGCTGTGCCAGCAAGAGCCCGGCACCGCGCGGACCACCAAATTTATGCGCGCTCGCCGCCAGTGTCGTCACACCCAGCTCAGCGAAGTTCACCGGCTGCTTCCCCACCACCTGCACCGCGTCTGTGTGCACCGGGGTGCCCGTGGCCTGGGCCCGTTCAACGATCTCCGTGATGGGTTGGATGGCGCCGGTCTCGTTGTTCGCCCACATGCACGTGGCCAGCGCCGCCGGGGCATCTAACGCGTCGAACCGTTCCACGTGTCCGGAGCGTCCCACGTCGAGAAAGTCCACGTGGGCCCCCGCGGCATGGAGTGCAGCAACAGGCTCCTTGACCGCCGAGTGCTCAATACGGGTGGTCACTACTCGTCCTGCGCCCGGCGCCTCGGCCACGGCGGCCGCAGCGTACAAGCCTTGAACGGCGATGTTGTCGGCTTCCGTGCCCGACGACGTGAAGATGACTTCGATGGGTTCGCACCCCAAGAGCTCCGCGACGGTCTCGCGGGCGTCGTCAAGCAGGCTGCGGGCGTGGCGCCCCGACGCATATTGCGCGCCGGAATTGAGCGCGCCCGACGCCGCCACCCACGCCTCCACGGCGCTGCGGCGCATGGGCTGAGTAGCGGCATGATCGAAATAGGCCATCGGCGGGCTTTGCTCCTACTGGCCGCGGCGAGCCTGGATCTCCCGCGTCAGTGCTGGGGCGATCTCATGCAGGTCGCCTACGACGCCGAGGTCAGCGATCTTGAAGAAAGGCTCGTCCTGGTCCTGGTTGACTACCACAATGGTGCCCGCGGTCTGCATGCCTGCGGTGTGCTGGATGGCACCAGAGATACCCAGGCCGATGTACAGATCTGGGGACACAGTAACGCCGGTTTGGCCGATCTGATGCGCGGCGTCGTAGTGCCCCTCGTCCGCCACGTCGCGGGTGATACCCACCGCGGCGCCCAGCACATCGGCGAGTGGCTCCACAACGTTGGCGAAGCCCTCAGCATCGCCCACGCCGCGGCCACCGGCCACGACGGTCTTGGCAGACACCAGGTCGGGGCGGTCGGAGACCTCGGCTGGGGTAAAGCCAATGACCTGGACGTCCTTTGCCGTGGCTGCGGGCAGCGGCATCGCTGCTACCGCGCCGGCGGCCGCCACGGGCTCAGCCACCACAGCACCCGGGCGCACCGTGAAGATTGGGCAGGTTCCCGCAGCCTGCGCAGTTGTGGTCATCTTGCCGCCGAAAATCGAGTGCTCCGCGGTGCGGTCGGCGTTAATGGCGGTGACGTCGTACAACGCTCCGGAGGCGAGGCGCGCTGCCAGACGGCCGGCGATCTCGTTGCCCGCCGCGGACGCCGCAATGACCATCGGGGCCGGGTTGGCGGCACCGAGACCGTGCAGGGCGTCGACCTCGGGCAGGATGAGGCGCTGGTCGTAGTCCGCGGCGGAGGCGTCCACTACCTGCGCCGCCCCCAGCTGCGCCAGTTCCGGAGCAAGCTTCTCAGCAACACCGGGGGCGCCGACCACCACGGCGGAGACCGCACCCAGCGGGCGGGCGGCGGTGATGAGCTCAGCGGTGGTGTCCGACAGCTGGCCGGCGGCATGCTCAACAAGTACGTATGCGTGAGACATAATTGTGTTTCTCCCTTAGATGAGGTTCTTCGCTGCCAGGTAATCTGCGATCTGCTGTGCCGCTTCGTCAGGGCTTACGCCCTCGATGCGCTCGCCTGCGGTGCGTTCCGGGCGCGCGGTAGCGGCCGTCACCGACGTCGTCGCGGCGGCCAGGCCCACGTTCGCCGGGTCGACCCCAATGCCAGCCAGATCCAGAACGGTAATCTCAGCCTTCTTCGCAGCCATGAGGCCCTTGAAGTTGGGGAAGCGCGGCTTGTCCGCTTTGTCGGTCACGGAGACGATGGTCGGAAGGTTAGCCTTGAGCTCCCAGGTGCCACGAGAATCCTCGCGGGTCGCGGTCAGCGCTCCCCCGTCCAACGCCACAGTGCGCACGTTGGTCACCGCAGGCAGCTGGCGGTACTCAGCCAGCAAGCCAGCCACGGCGCCGGTCGAACCGTCGGAGGACTGGTTGCCCATGATGACGATCTGCACGTCGTCGATGGTGTTCAACGCGTTGTTGAGCGCCCAGGCAGTACCCAGGGCATCTGAGCCAGCAAGCGCCGGGTCGGTGACCTGTACCGCTGCGTCCGCACCCATGGCCAGCGCCTTACGGAGCGCCTCATCGGACTTCTCCGGCCCCATGGTCAGTGCAACCACGGTGTACCCTGCGTCCGGGTTGTCGTCGCGCAGGCGCAGCGCCTGCTCCACCGAGTACTCGTTGATCTCATCGATTACGTTGTCCACGGACTCCCGGTCGAGGGTGTGGTCGGCCTCCAGGGCTTTCTCACTCCACGTATCAGGAACGTGCTTAACCAGCGCCACAATAGCGGGCATCGGCAACCTCTTTCACATATTCCGAAACTTCAATGTTGTGTAATTATCGCTCCCCGCCATCGTAGCGCGGCGCGGGCTACGAGCACACACTCCCGTAGGCTTAGCTGCTTCTCGCCTCGCATATTATTCCGACACCATCGCGTCCGATCCGGGTCAGCACGAGCGCCCGTGGCGTCGCCCCCTTCAGCTTGAGCTTCTTCCGCACGGTATCCGGATCGGCATCAATGCCGCGGACCAAGATTTCCAGGGACCCAGCATCCCACGCGGACACGGCCGCACGCAGTTTCTTCATCGGCACCACGTCGAGGATCCTAAAACCGGTCGTCCCCTCGGGGATCCGATCACCGGTGAGGTAAGCAATGCGAGGGTCCAACTGCCACAGCCCCTCCCGCGCCGCGTAGTGCCGCACCAACCCGGCGCGCACGATGGCGCCGTCTGGGTCGATGAGGTATGTGCCCAACGGACGGTCCGAGTCCGCCTCGGTGATTTCTGGGTCACGGTCACTGATCACGTAGGGGTCGCCTGCGCCCAACACCACGGCTTCTCGACGCCCCGCCCCGCCCAAGCCGGGGCTATACAAACAGGTCTCCTTGACCCCGCCCGCGACACTGACCACGCTGACGAGGCCGCCCCACTCGGAGTAGTCGATGCCCGGCGCGCACTTGATTGCGCACTCGCTGCCCTCCCAAGCTTCCAGAAGAGCCGGGAGCGGCGGGAGCAGCTGCGCCGGATCGGTGATGCGCTTGCCTCCCGCTCGGCGCGCCGGGTCCGCCACCACGACGTCGCCGTCGCCGAGGCCTCGCACCGCGGGTACCAGGGCGTCGGCACGCAGCAGAAGTGCGTCGGCCCCGAGGTTGGCGCGTGCCATTCGCACTCGGACGGCATCGAGGTCCGAGCCAACGTAGTGCAACCCGGCGGCGCCGAGGGCATGTCCCTCCGTGCCGATGGAGCACGTGACGTCGAAGGCCCGGGTCACTCCCGCGGCACGCAGCTTTTCCGCGCGGTAGCGGGCTACCGGTTCCGGGGTCGCCTGCTGCGCGGAATCGGAATCCGCAATCCAGTGTGCGGGGATTTTACCCACTCCTGCCCGACGCGCAAGGAGCAACTCCGCCACCGCTCGTCCGCGGTCGCCGAAGCTAGACCGCAGCGCCGCGACGTCGTTAAGCATCGTCGCCTTGGTCAGCGCCAGGTCCGTGCCTGCGGCGGTAATAACGCCGCGTTGCTCTTGGAAGTACGCGATGTCGTCGATGGTGAAACTCATGCTGCCTTAGCTCAGGGTGTCAGGGGTGTCAGGTCTAAGTGGCTCCCCGATGTCATATTTTGGCCCAATACGGTTGGTGGGCGTGGTGGTGAAGTACTCGCGGTAACGTTCATCGTCCACTGGGTCTCCAATCACCGGCCGCATATCGGAGTAGTCTGCGTCCGCCATCACCCCGGCTACGCTGTTATGCCGTGCCAGCCTCTTAAGCTGGGCATACGTCGGGGCCGCGAGTCGAACCAGCCCGGCCCGCCACCCGTCAAGCAACAATCCCGGTGGGAACCACCCGGCGTCATCTGTCTCCCCGGAATCGCCATCGGGTTCCTGGCCCGGAGGGGCGTAGGCGATGAAGAAGAACGTATCAAACCGGTTGCCTGCCGACGACGTGCCTACCCACCGGCTCCAGGGGCGAATAAGGTCGGCGTTCACGCGGAGCGCGTTGTCATGGAGCAGGTCCGAAAACGCCGCGGCGTGGGTTTCTAACTGTTCGCGGTAGTCGTGAAACATGTGGGCGTCGCGGATGAGATCGCCCTCGTCATTGACCACGAGCAGGGTGCCGGATTCTTCAAATACCTCCCGCAAGGCCGCGAATACGAGGGCATGCGCTTTGTATTTGGTCACGCCCATGCGCCGAGCCACGGACACAACCGAAGGTCCAGTCCAGAGGTTGCCCGAGTCCCAAGAACGGGGTGGGAAATCACGGGGGTCCACTCCGCCGCCGGGAAACACCGTCATGCCTGGGTAGTTGCGCATGGTTACCACGCGTTCTTGGGCCCACACCTCTAGCTTCCCGCGGTCGTCGCGCACCAAAATCACCGTGGCAGATAGCCGCGCTCCATTGAAGCCGCGCGAGTCATTCGGGTCGATCGCATCGAGGTCCCGATGAATCGCACTCGTCACGGCATCGGGGTTGTGCGCACCATGAGGCCCTGATCTCAGGGTCGGCTCGTCGCGGGAGGTGCTCATGCCTTCCCAGGATAGTGGAAATCTAGCGGGCGGTGCGGCGAGCGAAGTAGCGTTCCCCGATGCGATCCACTTGAATGGGTTGGTGGAATGCCTTCGACAGGTTTTCGCTGGTGAGCACGGAGTTGATAAGGCCTTGTGCGACAACCTCGCCTTCATCGAGGAGCATCGCGTGCGTAAAGCCGTAGGGAATCTCCTCAACGTGGTGAGTAATCATCACGATGGCCGGGGCGTCAGCGTCGAGCGCCAGCTGACCGAGGTAGCCCACGAGGTCTTCACGGCCACCCAAATCCATACCAGCGGTGGGCTCGTCCAGGATGAGCAGCTCCGGGTTAATCATGAGGGCGCGTGCCAGGATGACACGTTTCTTTTCCCCCTCGGACAGCGTTCCCCACGTGCGCTCCTTGAGGTGGGTTGCGCCCACCATCTCCAACAGCTCGTCAGCGCGGGAGAAATCCAGCTCGTCATATTCCTCGCGCCATCGGCCCAGGACGGCGTAACCGGCGGAGACCACGAGGTCTTTGACAATCTCACCGTTGGGGATGCGTTGCACCAACGCCGAGGAGGAGATGCCGATGGCGGCGCGCAGGTCGCGCATATCGGTCGCGCCCACCTTCTCCCCCATGATGTACGCCTGTCCCCCGGAGGGGAACTCCTCCGCGGAGGCCATGCGCACGAGCGAGGTCTTGCCCGCGCCGTTCGGGCCAATGATGACCCATCGCTCGTCGAGTTCTACCTGCCAGGTCACCGGGCCGACCAGGGTGCGGCCGCCGCGCCGTAGGGCTACCTCGCGAAAATCAATGAGGGCGTCCGGGTTGAGCGGGGCGTCGGAAAGCGCGCCTGCGTGGTTCGTTCCAAGCTCTGAGCCGTGTTCTGGGTAAGTCACATCCCCCATTGTGGCCGATTTGTTGGTTGCCCGGTGAAACTGACACAGCTGCACTAGTCTGGATGGCATGCATGCCTCCCTACAGCGCCTGAATCTGGACGATATCCGCCCCCGTATTTCCGATGGTTCCTTGCCCGCAAAGGCCGTGGTTGGGGAGGTTATCCCCGTGACTGCCTTGGCGTGGCGTGAAGGCCACGATGCCATCGCAGCGACGTTGACCGCATGGCCCGCGTCCGGTTCGAGCGAGGTGCGCTCCTCCATCACGATGACCCAGGATCCCTACAACCCCGATCGCGTGCATGGCGTCTTTACTCCCGGCACGGAGGGCACGTGGCACTTCCAGGTGTCAGTATGGTCCGACACGGTATCCACGTGGTACAACGCGATGGACAAAAAGCTGGCCGCGGGACAGGATATCGCGGCACTGAGCAACGATATCGCCCAGGGAATCGAACTCTTGCGCCGTGCGGCCCAGGACATGCCGGGCAAAGAGGGAAAGCCTGTAACGAAGGCCGCCAAGGCCCTGGGCGACGCCACCCTCCCCCTGGAAGAGCGCGTGGCGAAGGCACTGTCCGAGGAGGTCCGGGAATTACTGCGCACCTACCCGGTGCGCGACATGCTTATCGACGGTCCCGTGTGCGAGGTCCTTGTCGAGCGCCCCAAGGCGTTGTTCAGTTCGTGGTATGAGCTCTTCCCGCGATCCACCGGAGGCGTCGATGAGAACGGCCAGCCGGTCCACGGCACTTTCGCCACCACCGCCAAGGCTTTGGAGCGCGTGGCTCGCATGGGCTTCGACACCGTCTACTTCCCGCCGATTCACCCCATCGGCCACATCAATCGTAAGGGTAAGAACAACACGCTAACTACCGAGGACGGTGACGTCGGTTCGCCCTGGGCTATTGGTTCCCGCGACGGTGGCCACGACGCAGTCCACCCCGAGCTAGGAACCATGGAGGACTTTAAGGCCCTAGTAGAGCGTGCGGAGGAATTGGGGTTGGAAATCGCTCTAGACCTCGCGCTGCAGGCTGCGCCCGACCACCCGTGGGCCAAGGAGAACCCCGAGTTCTTCACCGTGCTGCCGGACGGAACCATTGCCTATGCAGAAAATCCGCCGAAGAAGTACCAAGACATCTATCCACTGAACTTCGACAACGCTCCAGACGAGATCTACGCGGAAATCTACCGCGTGGTGATGGTGTGGGTTGAGGCCGGAGTGACCACCTTCCGCGTGGATAACCCGCACACTAAGCCGGCGAACTTCTGGGCGTGGCTCATCGCTAAGGTGCACGCTACCCACCCGGAGGTCATCTTCTTGTCTGAGGCCTTTACCCGCCAGGCGCGCCTACTGGGCCTCGCTAAACTGGGGTTCACGCAGTCCTATACCTACTTCACGTGGAAGACCACCAAGTCTGAGCTCATGGAGTTCGCCCAGGAACACGTGGGCCACGCCGACATTTGCCGCCCCAACCTCTTTGTTAATACCCCGGACATCCTGCACGAGTCGCTGCAGACAGGGGGACGCGCCATGTTCGCTATTCGGGCGGTCTTGGCCGCCACGCTGTCCCCGCTGTGGGGCGTGTACTCGGGCTACGAGCTCTACGAGCACGTGCCCTTAGCACCCGGTAGCGAAGAATACCTTGATTCCGAGAAGTACCAGCTGCGGCCGCGCGATTTCCAGGCCGCGGCTAACGCGGGCAACTCGCTCGAGTCCTACCTACGCTTGCTCAACCACGTCCGCAAGGAAAACCCGGCGTTGCAGCAATTGCGCAACCTCCACTTCCACCCGGTGGACAACGACAACATCATCGCCTATTCCAAGGCCGACCCCGCCACCGGAAACGTGGTCTTGGTAGTCGTGAATCTGGATCCGCGCAATGCCCAGGAGGCTTCCGTCTCCGTCGACATGGAAGAAATCGGCCTGCGCCCCGGCGACATCTTTGGTGTCCAAGACGCCATCACCGGCGCGGCCTATACGTGGTCGGACCGCAACTTCGTCCGCTTGGAACCACTGCGCGACGTCGCCCACGTCTTCATTCTGCCCGCGGTAGACCAGGAGCGCCGTGAGCGCCTTGCGTGGCGTAAGGTAACCGATTACCGCGCATAGCTAGGAGCCAGCTCTCAGACAGGCGCCACTCAGTTTCGCACCCAATAATATTCAAACCCCACGCCATCACTGGCATGGGGTTTCTTTGTCTAGCCAACTAAATCCTTAGAGTTCATCGTGAGTTTACTCATCTAGCATTGAAAATTTTAATCCTCAGATCGACAATATAGGTTCGACTGATAGAAACGGCCGAGGATTCAGAAACCAAAAACTGTAGCCAAAAAGGGAATATCCGTTTAAATCCGGAACACCACTCCCTTAGGATTGAAGATGCGAGGCGTCAAGAATGTTAGCAGAAACTTATCAGTATTTAAGTATGACCATCTACGGCGTTGCCGTAGTCTTATTCTTTATCGTTAATAGTCACCCAGTCGTCAAACGAATTACCGCGGCTATCACCGTTCCACTCTGATCGTCCGCACGGCCCGCATTGGTCTTGCTCTCGCCGCCAGATTCGGGCTCATCGGCGCGGTCACACAGTACGGAATGTGGGACTACGCCGCCATCATGGCGATCTTAGTGTGCACCTTCCTCTTTTCCGGCCTCCTGCTCACCCAGCGCATCAAGATGCAGGAGCAAAAGCGGAAGGCGTCCGTCCTCATCCTTGCCGCCCACCCTGATGACCTAGAAATCGCCTGCGGCGGCACCATCGCTACCCTCATCGATCGCGGCCACGCCGTCCACGCGGTCATCATGTCCAACGGCGCCAAGGGCGGCGACGCCTCGGTGCGCCCCGGCGAAGCAAAGCGGGCCGGACGCTTCTTGGGTATGGACAGCGTCGACGTGAACGACTTCCCGGATCTCAACCTGGCCAGCGTCACCAACGACATGATTGGCGTCATCGAGCGCCACATTAAGCAGCGCGACCCCGATTTGATTCTCACCCACTCCGAGCACGATATTCACCAGGACCACTACGCAGTACACCAGGCGGTTCTGCGCGCGGCACGCAACCACCACTCCATCTTGTGCTTCGAGTCTCCTTCTGTGACCAAGGACTTCACCCCTTCTGTCTTCATCGACGTCAGCGAGTACGCAGACGTGAAGAACACCGCAGTGAACGCTCACGCCAACCAAATGAGCAAGCCCTACATGACCCGCGACATCATCGATGGCATTACCTCTTTCCGCGGTCGCCAGGCCCGCATCAACCGCGCCGAAGGATTCGAGCCAGTCCGCCTCCGCCTCGACGATCCGCTGAACCTCTAGTGTGCCGCAGGCGCAGCGATCAGCGCCTCACACCACCACGACGTACACCACAGAACCAGTCAAGGAACACGCCACACAATGAACTCCCCCTCAATCGACTCTGCACGCTCGCGCACGGTTTTGCTGACCGGCGTGGGTGGACCTGCCGGAAAGTCTCTAGCTCGGCAGCTTCAGGATCGCGGCCACACCGTCATCGGCACAGATATCAAGCCGACGGATACCCCCGTCTCACGATTCATCCAAGGACCGCGCGCCGATGACTTGGCACTCGTTCCCTTCCTCACCCGCGTTCTCTCCGACCCCGTTCTGGGCATTGACACCTTCATCCCCACAGTCCAAGATGAGCTTCCGGCCGTGGCCGTCGGCGCCCCGCTTTTCGACGCCGCGACGGTGGTGTCCAACGCCGGCGCTGCCGCACTCTGTCAGGATAAGTGGCTGACGTGCCGCGCCCTGGATGCTTACGGGGTCGCGGTGCCCACGACCGTGGCGGGGAACGAAGAACCGCTGGATTTCCCGTTCATCGCAAAACCCCGTGTGTCGCGTGGTGGCCGCGGCGTCACCGTCGTGACCGGAGAATCTGAATTGCCCCACCCGGACGCCACATTGGTGTTCCAGTCCTTTGCCACTGGCGTCGAGTATTGCCCGCAGGTCTACCGTTCGCCGCTCACCGGAGAGGTCACTGTCCGCGTGTTGGAAAAAACTAAACTCCGAGACGGCAACGTGGGCAACGCCGACGCCGTGGAGCTCGCCGAGGGGGACGCTGTCGCGGATATTGAGGCGCTGGCGACCGCGGCCGTGGAGAAGCTTGATCTCGTCGGGGCGGTGGACATGGATATCCGCCGCACCGCAGCGGGCCAGCCGGTGATTTTGGAGATTAACGCCCGCTTTGGTGCCAACTCTGCGCACACTCCGGAGATGCTAACGCTGCTGCTGGCCGATCTGGAAGCAGGGGCCTTCGCTCGCCCCCATTCTTAAGAAGAGGGTGAAATCTGTGTACGTTCTCGAGCCCTTAGTGGACGCCGTGGCGCTCGCCGCCTTTGTGCTGTTCACTATCACCACGGGCGTGTTCTTGTTCCGTATCTTTTTCGTCCCCTTGGCCTTCGTGCATCAACGCATTGACCTGCGCAGACGCGAAGAAGGCGACACCGGTGCGCTGGCTGATACTCCGAGTATCTCGGTGGTGATCCCGGCGTACAACGAAGAGGCCACGCTGGAGTCATGCGTGCGTTCCATCGCCTCCACGGATTACCCCAACATCGAAATCCTCATTGTCGATGACGGCTCCAAAGATCGCACGGAAGAAATCGGTCGCGCCCTCGACGCCGATGACCCTCGGGTGCGGTATATTCGCCAGGTCAACGGCGGGAAAGGTTCGGCGCTCAATCACGGCTACCGCGAATCTACGGGCGAGTTTCTTATGTTTATTGATGCGGATTCCGTCTTCACCAATGACACCATTCCCGAGATGCTCCGTGGCTTCCGCCATGAAAACGTGGGCGCGGTGTGTGGTGACGACCGCCCAGTCAACCTCAACCGCGTCTTGACCCGGTTCCTGGCGCTCATTACCTACGTAGGCACGGCCTTGGTCCGCCGCGCTTTCGACGTCTTGGGCTGCGTGCCTGTGGTCTCCGGTAACTGCGGCACTTTCCGCAGGGAGGCTTTAGATGAGCTCACTGGAAGTGGTCCTGGCCCGTTGCGAGAAGACACCATTGGCGAGGACTTGGAAATGACCTGGCGCTTCCACCGCCACGAGTGGGACGTCGCGTTCGCCCCACGCGCCATCGTCTACGCCGAGTCGCCGTCCACCTTCAAAGCCCTGTGGAAGCAGCGTGTGCGCTGGGCTCGCGGGCTCCTCCAATCGCTGGGCTATCACTGGCGCTGCGCCCTGTCACCCCGTTACGGCGCCTTCATGCCGTTTCTCATCTTCACCATTTTTGCCATGGCGATTCTGCCGCCAGTGCAAATTCTCTCCCTACTCATCGTCGTCGGCTGGGGTGTGTGGTCCGCGTGGCAGCGCTACCAAGAAACCCGCAACGGTGGGGCACCCGGCAACGCGGGGGACGGCCCATCGCGCTGGCTCGACGAGATTCTTTCGTGGGAGGTGGCCTGGATTATTCTCTTCGGTTCCGGCCTCGTGGTCTCCCTCGTACTTCTGGTCATTGCCATGGCCATGGCCAATTCGCTGCGCGATCTCCGCTTCATCTGGACCATACCCATCTGGCCCTTCTACTCCACTGCCATGTCACTGACCATGATTCGCGCCTGGTACCTCGAAATTGCCAAGAAACCTCAAGTGTGGAACAAGCCCGAAAGAACAGGAGTCATCTCACACCGTGATGCAACCGCGCTCACCCCGAAAACCAACGCACCACAACCAGCAATCGCCGCAGCCTCAAAGCCGGCTACGAAGCCAGGATCGACCGCACGCCCAGGCACGGGCAACGTCAGCATGGCCGGGGATTCTCAGCCGGCGCCGTAACCGCGTGGCGCTCGGCGTCCTCCCCCTCGTTCTCATCGTCTTAGGTGTCGCAATGTTTGGACTATTGTCGAAAAAGGCCCCACCGCTAGCCATTGGCATCGGTATGGAATCCCTCCAGGACGGCACCGATTTCGCGCAGGTGGCGCAACGCTTCGATGACGCGAACGCCACCGGCTACTCCCTGGCGGTCGGCCGCATCGAATGGGTGGCTTTTCCGTGGAAGGACCACGAAGATAAATTGTCTGGCATCGCGGAACGCGCCGCCGAAGAAAACACTGATCCGGTGAAGTCCGCGATGGACGTTCTCGGCCGAGAGCGAGAGGCCACACTCACCGTGGATATCCTCACCCCGTCCACCAATGAGGAGAACCCAGAGTATATGGGCCGCTTTGCTAACGGGGAGGAAGCCAGTGCCTTCCCTAACGCCGTGGCGCTCGCTGAGGGCAGCGTGGGCGAGGACGTCGAGAAGCTCTGCAGTGAAATCTCCCAACGCTATTCTCCCGACCGAATCGCACTTACCGAATTGATGGGTGACGCCTTCTTTTCCGAAGGCGACGAAGAGCTCTATTCTGCAATGACAGGTGCCCCTGGCTTCCCACGGCAGCCGGATGGTTCTATCAATACCGCAGATCCCCAGCTCACGGCGTGGCAGTCCGACATCATTACTGGTCTTCTGGACCGCTGCCACCAGGCAGCCGGCGTACCCGTAGAAATGGACGCCCGTGTCAACTGGGACAACCCCGGCGCTAACCGCGACGACTCCGGCCACGACTACGAGAAGTTTCTCAACGCGCAGCACCACCTCACACTGTGGGCGTACACGGATATCGATGGCCAACGCCCAGAGACCACCGCAAAGGTCGTTAAAGGGCTCAAGAAACGATTGGGCGCACAGGCGCTGGACAACATCACCATGTCTGTGGGCCTGTGGGCACGCGGAGACGCCCCGCTGAACCCCGCCGATCTCAAGACGTCAGCCGAGCACAGCGACGGGGCCTCGCGCGTATTAGTCACGCCGTTGTCGAAGATGACCGACGATCATTGGAAGGCGCTTGAGGAGATGAACCGCTCTTAGGGCACTGTTTTTCGGTAGCCTTAAACCTATGACCTCGCCCCATTCCTCTGCTCCTGTCCCCGCTGCCTCCGATGCGGCAGTCCCCGATGCGCTGCGCCCTTTCCCCGAGGATGCGCAGCGTCTGGCGCAGTGCCAGCACCACGACCCACATGGGGTTTACGGCTGGCACGCCATGGATAATGGATCCCTCATCCGCACCCGTCAGCCGGGTGCGGAGAAGGTGGAGGTCGCCCTGGAGTCTGGGAAGGTGCTGCCCATGGTGGCGCTTGGCGAGGAACTCTGGGCAGTCGAGCTCGACGACGCGAATAAACCAGACTACCGCTTGCGCGTGACCTACCCTGGCCGCGAGGCAGTCGAGGTCGCAGATCCTTATCACTTCCTCCCCTCCGTCGGCGCCATGGATCTCCACCTCATTGGCGAGGGACGTCACGAGCGGTTGTGGGAGGTCCTGGGCGCCAACGTGACAACCTACACCACCGCCATGGGCGAGGTTTCCGGCACCGCCTTCGCTGTCTGGGCGCCGCACGCCAAGGGCGTCGCGGTGGTTGGTCATTTCTGTGGCTGGAACCCCATCCAGTACCCAATGCGTGCGCTGGGCTCTACCGGCGTATGGGAGGTCTTTGTCCCCGGAATCGGGGCGGGCGAGCACTATAAGTTCGCGGTCCAGACCAGCGCGGGGCACCGCGTCGACCACGCCGATCCCCTGGCCAAGGCCAGCGCCTGCCCGCCGGAGACCACCTCCGTCATCGCCCCCCCAGCGGGCACCTACCAGTGGCAAGACAACGCGTGGATGGGGGCGCGCGGAAGCCTGGATCCGCAGCCGATGAGCGTCTACGAGGTGCACGTGGGCTCGTGGAAGAAGGATTCCAACTACCACACGATGCGCGAGGAACTCATCCCCTACCTCGTGGAACACGGTTTCACCCACGTGGAGCTGCTTCCCGTCGCCGAGCACCCATTTGGCGGTTCGTGGGGTTACCAGGTGACCGGCTACTACGCACCTTCGGCGCGCTGGGGTTCACCGGACGATCTTCGCGCCTTCATCGATGCCTGCCACCAGGAGGGCATCGGTGTCATCGTGGACTGGGTCCCCGCCCATTTCCCTAAGGACGAGTGGGCACTGGGCCGCTTTGACGGCGAGGCCTGTTACGAGCACCCGGATCCCCGCCGCGGCGAGCAGTCAGACTGGGGCACGTACGTCTTCGACTTCGGGCGCAACGAGGTCCGTAACTTCCTCGTGGCCAATGCCCTGTACTGGGCCGAGGAGTTTCACATCGACGGTTTGCGTGTCGACGCCGTCGCGTCGATGCTCTACCTGGACTACTCCCGCGATGAGTGGCTGCCCAACATCCATGGCGGCCGGGAAAACCTCGAGGCCGTCCAGTTCCTCCAGGAAACCAACGCCACCCTGCACCGCACCCACCCGGGCGTGATGACTATCGCCGAGGAATCTACCTCGTGGCCGGGGGTCACGGCGCCGACTCACGAAGGGGGCCTGGGCTTCGACTTCAAGTGGAACATGGGCTGGATGAACGACACCTTGGAGTATTTCACCCTCGACCCGATCTACCGCGGCTACCACCACAACGACATCACGTTCTCTTTGGTCTACGCTTATTCCGAGCGCTTCGTCCTGCCGTTTAGCCACGACGAGGTCGTGCACGGCAAAGGCTCGCTCTGGGACCGCATGCCCGGCGATACGTGGAACAAGGCCGCCGGCCTGCGCAGCCTGTTCGGCTACATGTTCTCCCACCCCGGCAAGAACCTCATGTTCATGGGTTGCGAGCTGGGACAGCCAACCGAGTGGGCGGAAGGCGATTCCGTGGGCTGGTGGGCTCTGGAGGGTTGGGAGTCTGAGTACCACCGCGGCATCAAGCGCTTGGTCAAGGACATCAACGCCATCTACCGCTCCACCCCGGCGCTGTATACGCAGGACGACAAACCGGAGGGCTTCCAGTGGATCAAGGGCGACGACGCCGCCAACAACCTGCTGGCTTACCTACGCTGGGGTTCCCAAGGCGAGGCCCTCCTTGCGGTCGTGAACCTTTCCGGTTCCTCGCATCCGGAGTACCGCTTCGGCGTCCCTCTTCACGGTGAGTGGGAGATGGTGCTCAACACTGACGACTCCGTGTACGAAGGCGCCGGTAACGATCTCCCGCGCCAAATCCATGGCTCCGCGGAAGGCTGGGATGGACAGCCCCACTCACTGACGGTTCACGCCCCCGCCAATTCCGTGCAGTGGTACGCCTTCCGCGGTTAGCAAAATGACGTGAGCTGGATGGCGTGAGCTACAGCTCTTCGACGAGCTGGCGGACGCGGGCATCAATGTCGTCGCGCAGCACCCGCATGCGCTCCATGCCCTCGAGTCCCTGTTCGGAGGGCTCGGGGGTGTCCCAGCGGATGAGTTGTCCGCGGGCGTCGGCAGGCCACTCGAGGTCCGCGGTGCCCACGACGACCACGGCGTCGGCGGTGCGCAGCAGCTCCGGATCTACGGGCTTGGGGGTGTCATCGGACATGTCCGCACCCACTTCCTTGAGTGATTCCGCGGACTCGAGGTTCACGTTACCCTTGGTGCCTACCTCAGACACCTGCACACCGGCGGAGTAGATATCCCACTCCGGCGCATGTTTGGCGGCCAAACCGGCTGCCATCTGTGACTTACCCTTGTTGGAATTGCACAAGAACAAGACCTTCTTGGTCATCAGTTGCTCACTTTCTGATTACGCGGAACGGTGGCGTCGCCGGCGAACAAGCGCGGTGCCAGCCACAAGGATACGTACACTAGTCCCACGAGGACGGGTACTTCAACTAAAGGACCAATGGTGCCCGCTAGTGCCTGCGCACTAGTCATCCCGAAGGTACCGATGGCCACGGCGATGGCCAGCTCAAAGTTGTTGCCTGCGGCTGTAAAGGCCACCGTCGCGGTGTGCGCGTAATCCATCCCTGCCGTCCGAGCGATAAAGAACGCCAAGAAAAACATGATGACGAAGTAGCCCAGCAACGGCACCGCCACCTTAGCCACGGTGCCCGGGTTAGCAAGGACCTGCTCGCCTTGCAGCGCGAAGAGGGCGACGATGGTAAACAACAATCCGATAAGCGCCAACGGAGACACCGCCGGGAGGAAAGTTTCCTCGTACCACTGACGCCCGCGCGTCTTTTCACCGATGATGCGGGACAGCGCACCCGCGAGAAGCGGGATGCCAAGGTAGACCACTACCGAGGCCACGATCGCCCAGAAGGAAAACTCCACCGAAGTCGTCTGGAGGCCGAACCAACTCGGGAGCACCTGCAGGTAGAACCAGCCCAGCACACCGAACATGAGAATCTGGAACACAGAGTTGATGGCCACCAAAACTGCGGCGGCTTCGGTGTCGCCGCACGCGAGGTCGTTCCACACCAAGACCATGGCGATGCAGCGCGCAAGGCCGACGATGATGAGGCCGGTGCGCAGCTCGGGCTCGTCAGGAAGGAACGCCCATGCCAGTGCAAACATGAGCACCGGTCCGAGAACCCAGTTCAGCAGGACCGAGACCACCAGCAGCTTCTTGTCCGCGGCGACCTCGGCCGTTTTGTCATAGCGCACTTTGGCCAGTGGCGGATACATCATGACGAGTAGACCGATGGCGATGGGGACTGAGTTTCCAGCTACCTCCCAGGACGCCAGCACGTCGCCAACGGCTGGCACGAAGCGACCGAGCAGCAGCCCGAGCACCATTGCCAGGCCGATCCAGACCGGCAAGAGCCGATCAAGGAGTGAAAGTTTTTCGGACACGTCGCCTCCTGATATAGATGAGTATCAATGTGTACAGTAGAACACATCACTACCCACCGCAAGACAGGACCCGCCGTGCCACCGACTCCCAGCTGCTCCCCCACCACCGAGTGCTGCGCCATGACTACCCGGGCGCTGACGCCCGAAGAATCCGCCTCCTACGCAGCCCGACTCAAGGTTCTCGCCGACCCTACTCGGCTGCGCCTGCTCTCCCTCATCGCCGCCGACGGCTGCCGCAGCGTGACTGCCGGAGACCTCGTCGGCGAGCTCGGCATTACCCAACCCACCGTGTCCCATCACATTGCGCGGCTGGTGGAAGCCGGTCTACTAGAACCGGTACGACACGGCAAAACGCAGCTCTACAGGGTCCTTCCGGAACACTTCGCAGAGCTGCGTACCATCCTGCAGATGGATTAAACTACTTCGCCGCGGCGTCACCCTCGTAGGCGGACAGGTCCACCTGCGGGGTCGGCTGCAGCGACTCGGTGGCCGGGTTAACCACCTCAGGCTTCTTCAGATCCACGTTGTGGTCGCCGCCGGTGTCCACGTATGGAAGCTCACCGGACAGCACCTTGCGGGCGCGGGTGGCATCGAAGGTACCGGTCTTGCCCACTACGCCCGCGATAGCGCCGAACGCGCCGATGGGAGCGATCCACAGGATCATGGTGAGGACCTTGAACGTCAGGCGCTGCAGGTGCGCGATACCGGCGAGGATTGGCTCACCGCGGGTACCCATGGACTGGACCGCAAAACCAGTGAGCAGCGCGATAAACAGCACCTGGAGCACCGAGCCCGAGGTAAACGCGGAGAATACCGTGTCCGGAATAATGTCGGAGATAAAGTCAGTCAAGCCGGCCTGGCTCGCCTCGTCAGCCTTGGCGGCGTATTCCGCACCTTTGTCCGCGGTAGCGGCAATGTTCAGGCCGGACCCCGGCTCGATGATGTTACCCACGAGCAGGCCAGTAGCCAGCGCGAGGGTGGACATGAAAATAAAGTAGCTCAGCGCGATGCCGCCAGTCTTACCCACCGACGCCGCGGCGCGGACGGATCCGATACCCAGCACGATGGTGCAGAAGATCACCGGAGCGATGATCATCCTGATGAGTTTGACGAACATCTTGCCCACGACCGATATTGGTGCGGCGACCTCCGGCGCGATAAGCCCCAGGGCGATACCGCCCACGACGGCGATAATAACGCCGATGTACAACCAGTGGGTGCGGTCTTTGCGCGGACCTTTGGGTTCAGCGATGTGCGGGCCAGAGGTATTTAGTGTGGCCACGGAAAGTCTCCTTCTTCTGGGAGCACATCGTGCGGTGCCGCCTCCCCCAAAAAGGGGGTGGTGTATGACTGTTGAATCGTAAACCCAAGGAAGGCGAGATTTATAAACCGAAGATCCCGCCAATCGTGACTCAGTCAACAAGTAACGGGGCAGAAACATTACTCCGGAACGGCGGTCACAGAGCCCCAATTCAAACCTAAACCGGAAGAACAATGGGAGAGCCGCCCCACAACACGGCCTCGACTCCCCCTATTCCTACCCCCTGTTGTGATCCGCGAAATTGTGGCCTATTTCTTTTTGTTAAGTTGGCCACACCAGGTTTTGGCCACGGTATGAAGCTGTTTGAGCTGGGGAGATGCCGTCTAGTACAGAGCGCTCGCCAGCGCCCGTCGCGCATCCAGTACCCGCGGATCGGCCGCGTCGAACATCCCGAACAACTCCAACAGGCGTTCCCGGATGCGGTCCTTCTCCCCCGGCACCTCGCGCATGCAGGCAATCAAACGGGCAAAGGCCTTCTCCGGCGCTCCGGCGACAATCTCGGCGTCGGCGGCAACCATCTGCTTGTCGACGTCTCCCGGCGCCGCGTCCGCATCGTCCACCGGGTCGCCGTCGCGCTCGGCGGGGTTGAGCCGCTGCAAGAGTTTTGTAGTGTCCAAAGCCTGCTTTATCTCGGAGTTGTTCGGCTCCTCGCTCAGGATGCCTTCGTACATCGCGATGGCGCCGTCAAAGTCACCCTTGTTGAGCAGTTCCATCGCGGCGTCCAGGCGTGGGTCCGCGGGGGTGTCCGGCGCATCGTCTGCTCCGCCCTGCCCCGCTGTCCCGCTGGCGGAGTCAGGATTCTCGGCAAGCCCCGAGAGCTGCGGACCAACCTGCTCCACGAGGGCAGTGACCCACTGCTCCAGGGCTGCACGTGGCTGGGCCCCCTCGAAGTTGGTGAGCGGCTGCCCTGCGCCGAGAGCGATGACAGTGGGAAGCGCACGGACACCGAATACCTGCGCCAGCTGCGGGGTGACGTCGGCGTCGACGTAAGCGACGACGAATTTCTTCCCACCTTCCAAGGCCAGGCTCTCGAAGTCGGCCTTCAGCTGTTCAGAAGCGTCTGAGCGTGCTGTGCCGACCAGCACCACCACCGGCACCTGCGCCGAACGGCGCACGACATCAGACTCGAAATTCCCCTCCGTCGCAGTAAAGAAAGGTGCCACGCCGCCTGTTGCGGCTGCATTCGCTTGATCAACGCCGTCCTCGCGTTCGGCCTTGGCGCGCGCCTCTTCTGCCTTGGCACGGGCTTCCGCGCGCGCCTTCACCTGCGCTAGATCAATGGCCCCGCCAACGAAGCCCCCTTGTGGATTAGTCATCGCATACCTGCCTTATGTGCTTAGTCGTGTATATCCTGAGCCAAATGCCGCTCCACCGCGTCTACTTTGGCGCGCAACTGTCCACTGTAACCCGGCCGAATATCGGCCTTAATGACGAGGCTGACTCGCGGAGATACTCGCTCTACCGCGGCCGTGGCCGCTTTGATCACGGCGAAGACCTCGTCCCACTCGCCCTCGATGAGGGTGAACATGGCGTTAGTTTCATTGGGTAGTCCGGATTCGCGCACCACGCGAATCGCGGCGGCGACGGCCTCCGACATTTCTGCCTTCGCGTTGGGCACCTCCGTCGGCGCGACCGAAAAAGCGACAATCATGGCCTCGATCCTACCTGGATTCCCAGCAGCGTTTGTGCCAGTGCCGCCTATCGTCCACACCGCGCCCAGACTCCACAGGCCAGGCCACGATGTGACTCATGCCGGGCGGGATATTGTGGTTGCACCCCGGGCACACGTAGTACTTCGTCGCGCCGGCCGGGCCAACATGCCGCATCTGATAAGGCCGTCCGAAGTCCCACGAGGGACCGTCCACGCGCTGTGCTCCGAGAAACACCGCGCCGTCGCGAGGCAAGGAACGCTGCGGCAGCGGCTCGCCCCGCTTGTTCGTCGCGCCTTTCGGGCGCCTATTCTTCCGCGGCACTAGAACAAGCGCAGCTCGTTGGACTCGATCCCGCGCAGCTCGTCATAGTCGAGCACAACGCAGCGGATCCCCCGGTCTTCTGCCAAAGTGCGGGCCTGCGGCTTAATCTCCTGCGCGGCGAACACACCGGTCACGGGAGCAAGCAGGTCATCGCGGTTGAGCAGATCCAAGTAGCGGGTCAGCTGCTCCACGCCGTCGACTCCTCCACGGCGTTTAACCTCTACTGCGACGTGCTTGTTATCGGCGTCGCGCGCCATGAGATCCACGGGGCCAATTGCCGTGGGATATTCGCGGCGCACCAAGGTGTAGCCCTCGCCCAGGGTGGTGATGTGCTCCGCGAGTAGTTCCTGCAGGTGCGACTCCACGCCGTCTTTCACCAAACCCGGATCCTCACCGAGCTCTATGGAGGTGTCGTGGTGGATCTCTGAGATGGTGATGCGCAGCTGCTCGCCCTTGGAGTTCTCCACGGTCCAGAGCTTGTCGCCGGTAGGTTCACCATCCAGGTCCTCGATATCCGACTCGGTGAGGGTGCACGGCGGCGTCATCCAGTTCAGCGGCTTGTACGCGCGGTCATCCGCGTGCACGGACACGGATCCATCCGCCTTGATAAGGATGAGCCGGTCCGCCTTGGGCAGGTGAGCATCAAGGCGGCCGACGTAATCTACTGAACATTGGGCGATGACTAAACGCATGCGCTCTACTCTATCGCGCGCCCAAGATGAATCACGGCTAGGGCTTGGCGACGCACCTCTTAGTCCTTGTCGAACTTTCGGCGCAGCCTCTGCACATCAATGCGTTCTTGGCGCTGATGGGGAGCAGACTCGACCCAGGCCCGCAGCGCCATAGCGCTACGGGGAGCAAGGGCTAGCTCATATGTGCCGGAAGGTGATTCAAGGACACACACC
The DNA here is from genome assembly GCF_014217255.1 of Corynebacterium incognita. Classification (NCBI taxonomy): domain Bacteria; kingdom Bacillati; phylum Actinomycetota; class Actinomycetes; order Mycobacteriales; family Corynebacteriaceae; genus Corynebacterium; species Corynebacterium incognitum. The sequence continues at coordinate 2,207,216 of NZ_CP059404.1, read as the reverse complement.
ACGTGGTGCGCATCCATGAAACCAGCTTCGCCTGCAGTGAGCTCGCGGGTCTCCACAAAGTCGAGGGAGCTGCGAGAAAGCTCGACGTCCGCCTGTGGGGAGACTGAACGCAACTTGAAGAACTGCAACTCGTAGCCACCGTATTTAATGACGCCGTGCCGCCACCCGCGCGTTCCCGGGTTCGGGACGCGACGCATAATGGCTGACGTACCGCGCGAACGCAATGTCATAAATCGCCACGCCGCGAGGAGGACCGCGATGCACAGCAGGGCAAACAGGAGCCACATCAGGGCGTCGAGCACCGTTTCCAACCTCCTTGTACGACCGTATGAACGACTGGACAAAGCACCGAGCGCTTAGTCTTTGGGGACGATGGTTTTATCCATGTAGCTTACTACAAAGCGCAAAAATCCCACCACCGTCCCGGATATCCGGGGCGGGGTGGGATTAACGCTGTATGAAGGAGAGGAAGGGCAGGTACTGCCCCATCCACGACAGCCGAGTTAGACGGTCATCTTAGCGCGGCGCAGGGCGCGCAGCGCAGCGTCACCACGGGACTTACGAATCTCGTCGTCGGAATCGACGTCGGTGGAAGCCTGGGACTCGTCGATTTCGTTGGACCAGATGGCCCAATCGGCGAGAACCGTAACCTTCTCCGCGTTCACGGAGAGGAAGCCACCCTGCACGGCGGCGACGCGACGCTCGCCGTCAGCTGGGGTGATGGTGACGACGCCGTTCTCAACCAGTTGGCCGAGCATCGGCTCGTGGCCGGGAAGCACACCGATCTCACCCTCGGTGGTCTCAGCGGTGACCATGGTTGCCTCGCCGGTCCAGACGAGACGATCAACCGAGACCAATTCAACGGTGATGGATGCCATGTGCCTACTCCTACTTCTCGGTCATCTTCTTGTATGCAGCCTCGACGTCGTCCAGGCCACCCAGACCATTGAAGGCCTGCTCTGGGTAGTGGTCGAACTCGCCATCGCAGATGCGCTCGAAAGCGTCGATGGTGTCGGTCAGCGGCACGTAAGAACCTGGCAGGCCGGTGAACTTCTCCGCAACGAAGAAGTTCTGGCCCAGGAAGCGCTCCAGACGACGTGCACGCTGCACGGTGATCTTGTCTTCCTCGGACAGCTCGTCCATACCCAGGATGGCGATGATGTCCTGCAGCTCCTTGTTCTTCTGCAGAATACCGATGACGCGCTGTGCAATCGCGTAGTGGCGCTCGCCCACGATGGACGGCTCCAGAATACGAGAGGTAGAGGTCAGCGGGTTCACTGCCGGGTAAATACCCTTAGAAGCGATGGAGCGGTCAAGCTCGGTGGTCGCATCCAGGTGGGCGAAGGTGGTTGCCGGAGCCGGGTCGGTGTAGTCATCCGCAGGGACATACACGGCCTGCAGAGAGGTAATCGACTTACCCTTGGTGGAGGTAATGCGCTCCTGGAGAACACCCATCTCGTCAGCCAGGGTCGGCTGGTAACCCACGGCGGAAGGCATACGGCCCAGCAGGGTCGACACCTCGGAACCGGCCTGGGTGAAGCGGAAGATGTTGTCGATGAACAGCAGCACGTCCTGGTTCTGCACATCGCGGAAGTACTCCGCCATGGTCAGGCCGGACAGAGCCACGCGCATACGAACTCCTGGCGGCTCGTCCATCTGGCCGAACACCAGGGCGGTGTCCTGCAGCACGCCCATCTCTTCCATCTCGAGGAAGAGGTCCGTACCCTCACGGGTACGCTCGCCAACGCCGGCGAACACGGAAGTACCGGAGAACTCGCGGGCGATACGGGTAATCATCTCCTGAATCAGGACGGTCTTACCCACACCTGCACCACCAAACAGGCCAATCTTGCCGCCCTTGACGTACGGGGTCAGCAGGTCGATGACCTTGATGCCGGTCTCCAGGATCTCGGTCTTACCCTCGAGCTGGTCGAATGCCGGCGGCTCGCGGTGGATGCCCCACTGCTCGCCATCGCGACCCAGGCCAGGCTGGTCCAGGCAGTCACCCAGTGCGTTGAACACGTGGCCCTTGACCACGTCGCCCACCGGCACGGAGATTGGCTTGCCGGTGTCAACGACCTCAGCACCGCGGACCAGGCCGTCGGTTGGGGCCATAGACACGGCGCGGATGATGTTGTCGCCGAGGTGCTGAGCGACCTCGAGAGTTACGGTCTTCGCAACGGCTTCGAGGGAGACCTCGACCGTGAGTGCGTTGTACAGTGCCGGCAGCTCGCCGCGTGGGAATTCCACGTCAACGACCGGACCGATGACGCGCACTACGCGGCCGGCAGTCGCCGAAGCCTGTGCGTTCTGCTCTTGCAGAGCTGTAGTCATAATCTAGTCACTTTCTGCGCTTTCGGCGAGCGCGCCAGCGCCACCGACGATTTCTGTGATTTCCTGGGTAATCTGCGCCTGACGGGCCTGGTTAGCCACGCGGGAGAGGTCCTTGACCAGCTCGGTTGCGTTGTCAGTAGCAGACTTCATTGCGGTACGACGAGCCGCCGACTCGGAAGCCGAAGCCTCCAGCATCATGGCGAACAAGCGACGCGACACGTACTTGGGAAGCAGCTCCCCCATCAGCGTGTCAGCATCGGGCTCAAACTCGTAGTCCGGAGATACCTCACCGGCGTCCTTGCTATCCAGCGCGGACTCACCAGTGTCGAACTCCTCTTCCTGAATCACCGGAACGACGGGCAGCAGCTGGTGCGCGCGTGCGGTCTGGGTCAGCATGGACTCGAACTCGGTGTACACCACGTGTACCTGGTCGAAGCCGCGCACGGTGTAGCCCTCACCAACGTTGAGGCCCTCACGGTACTTAGCTTCGTCCTGCGAGCCAGCCAGGAAGCCATCAATAAGGTGGTGACGGACGTCGTGGGTCGAATCCCAGGACGGATCCTGGGAGAAACCGGTCCACGCACCAGCAACCTCTTCCTCGCGGAACTTATAGTAGCCCACAGCCTTGGAACCGGTGACGTAGCGGACGACCTCGTATCCCGCGCCCTCAAGCATGGCCTGCAGTTCAGCAGCCTTCTTGAAGACGTTGTGGTTGTAGCCGCCACACATACCGCGGTCAGAGGAGACCACGAGGATTGCGGCGACCTTGCCGTCCTCACGCTCACGGAGCATGGGGTGATCGAGGGAGCTTGCCGCCGCGAGCCGGTTCATGACATTGGTCAACTCGTGGGCGTACGGCATAGAAGCTTCCACGCGTGCCTGCGCCTTGGTGATGCGCGAGGTAGCGATCAGCTCCTGAGCCTTGGTGATCTTCTTGGTCGAGTTCACGGACCGAATACGGTCACGCAATTCGCGAAGATTAGCCATGGTTCACACTCCTCCCTTCAGTCTTTGTAATGGTCAATGTGAACGACACGTTAGTCGTGCCTACTTTGCCTGGGACTTGCGGGAGACAGTGAGCTCGGTCTTCTTAACCTCGCCGGCGTCCAGTGGATCCACTGGCTCTTCGGCGCCGAGGTTGTGGCCCTCGGTGGTCTGGAAGGACTTGGAGAACTCCTCAGACGCGGCGAGCAGTGCCTGCTTGGAATCGTCATCCAGAGCCTTACCGCCTGCAATCTGGTCGTAGACCTGCGGGGTGTTCTGCTGGAGGTAGTCCTGCAGCTCGAACTCGAAGCGGCGCACGTCTTCGACGGGAACGACGTCGAAGACACCCTCGCCTGCGAGCCAGATGGAGACCATCTGGAACTCGACCGGCTGCGGAGAGGACTCTGCCTGCTTCAGCAGCTCGACCAGACGCTGACCACGCTCCAGCTGAGCCTTGGAGGCGGAGTCCAGGTCGGACGCGAAGGTAGCGAATGCTTCCAGGTCACGGTATGCGGCAAGATCCAGACGCAGGTTACCCGCGACCTTCTTCATGCCCTTGGTCTGCGCAGCGCCACCCACACGGGAGACGGACACACCGACGTTAATTGCCGGACGAACGCCCTGGTTGAACAGGTCGGACTCCAGGAACACCTGGCCATCGGTAATGGAGATAACGTTGGTCGGAATGAAGGCGGAGACGTCGTTCGCCTTCGTCTCGATGATCGGCAGAGCGGTCATCGAACCAGCGCCCATGTCATCGGAGAGCTTCGCAGCGCGCTCCAGAAGACGAGAGTGCAGGTAGAAGACGTCGCCCGGGTAAGCCTCGCGGCCCGGCGGGCGGCGCAGCAACAGGGAGATCGCACGGTAGGCCTCAGCCTGCTTGGTCAGATCATCGTAAATGATGAGGACGTGGTTGCCCTGGTACATCCAGTGCTGACCCAGTGCGGCACCGGAGAACGGTGCAAGCCACTTGAAGCCCGCGGAGTCGGAAGCCGGAGCAGCCACGATGGTGGTGTATTCCATAGCGCCGTGCTCCTCGAGGGTGCGGCGAACACCGGCGATGGTGGAGCCCTTCTGACCAATAGCAACGTAGATACAACGCACCTGCTTGGTCTTGTCACCAGACTCCCAGTTGGCCTTCTGGTTCAAGATGGTGTCGATGCAGACCGCGGTCTTACCGGTCTTACGGTCACCAATGATCAGCTGGCGCTGGCCACGGCCGATCGGGGTCATTGCGTCGATAGCCTTGATGCCGGTCTGCATCGGCTCTTCGACCGGCTGGCGCTGCAGCACGGAAGGTGCCTGCAGCTCGAGGACGCGGTCCTCTTCAGCCGTGATCGGGCCCAGGCCGTCGATAGGCTGGCCCAGGGGGTTGATAACGCGGCCGAGGAAATCCTCGCCCACAGGGATAGAAAGGACCTCTCCGGTCCGCTTGACCTCGTCGCCCTCCTTGAGGGACTCGAAGTTACCCAGGACCACGACGCCGATGGAGTTGGTGTCAAGGTTCTGTGCGACGCCAATCACGCCGCCTGGGAACTCGAGCAGCTCATTCGCCATAACTGAAGGCAAGCCAGATACCTGGGCAATACCGTCAGCCGCCGAAATAACCACGCCGACCTCCTCACGGGAGGCCTCCGCGGAGTAGCTCGAGGTGTAGTTCGCAATCGCGCTACGGATCTCGTCGGAGGAGATCGTCAGCTCCGCCATGTTGTTCCTGCTCTCGGTTGTCTCGTCCAGCAATTTCTTAAATGTTTTCAAACAGTGTCGATGTTGAGCGTCTTAAGCCATCTGGGCGCGCAGGCGGGCAATCTTGCCTGCCGTCGAGCCGTCGATAACCTCGTCGCCAACGCGGATGGTCATGCCACCGAGGAGGCTGGTGTCAACCTCAGAGTGGATGGACATCGCACGACCGTAAATATTTCCCAGCTTCTCAGCGAGTGCCGCCTGCTGGCCTTCGGAAAGCTCCCCAGCAGTGACCACATGTGCCACCTTACGACCCTGCAGCGAAGCTGCAAGCTCTGCCAGCGAAGCCATATCGTCAATGGGGTTGTGCTCGGGGCGGTCGATGGCCTGAAGCGCGAGCGCCTCGGTAGCCATGGTGACCTTGCCTGCAAGCACGTTGGCCAACAGTCGCCGTTTGTTAGCGGATTCGGCATTTCGATCAGTAAGCAGCTGGGTGAGCTCTGCTTCGCGGTCCAAAAGGCGGGACAAGCGGAAAAGCTCGTCCTCAACCTGACCCAGCTGGCCCTGCTTCTCAGCGCCACGCAGAAGTGCGCGGCGACCAAGCTCAACCAGGCCGGCTTTCAGGTCACGCGGTGCGGACCAGTGAGCGGACACGACAGCTTCCAGAATCTCCTTGGCAGGAGCGGTAAACTTCGCGCCAAACAGGTCATTGACCAGCGCCTTGCGAGCCTCGACGGGAGCGGCAGCGTCGGCCATGGCAACGCGAACTTCGCGCTCCCCTGCTACGACGTTGACTGCTTCGAAGAGGTCCAGACCGGTCTTGGCAGAAGCGTCGGCATCAGCAGCACCCAGAATCTCATCCAGGCGCTGGGAAACCTGCGCTAGTGCTTCGCGGCTCGCTGCTTTCATCTTCGTTGCCTACTTTCCGGCTACTGCCACGTGGTCAAGCTCGGACAGGAACTGATCAATCGTGCCGGAACGCTTGGTGGAGTCAGAAAGCTCGCCACCGAGCAGCTTCTCAGCAAGGTTGATGGAGTTCTGGCCGATGTCGGAGCGCAGCTCCGAGATGACCTTGGTGCGGGAAGCCTCCAGCTGCTGGTTGCCAGCGGCAACGATGCGCTTGGACTCTTCCTCAGCATTGGCCTTAGCCTCCGCCTCGATCTGCTTACCGCGCTCGCGCGCCTGCTCACGGATCTCTGCGGCCTCCTGGCGTGCCTCGGCGAGCTGAGAGTTGTACTTCTCCAACGCAGCCTTGGCCTCGGCCTGCTGCGCTTCAGCGCGCTTGATGCCGCCCTCAATCCGGTCTTCGCGCTCCTGCAGCATCTCCTGGTACTTCGGAAGCACTAGCTTCCAAAAGACGAGGAAGATGATGATGAACGGAATAAGAGACCAGACGATGTCATACGACTTGGGCAAAAGGATCGAGTTGCCGCCTTCCAAGGGAAGGGTCTCAGCTCCTTCTGCCGCAAGGTAGTAAAAGACGTTGTTCATGAGTCTCCAGTCTTAAAAAGGGTGGGTATGGGATGTACGCGCGCTTTTTAGAACAGGAAGCCTGCAACCAGGCCAATCAGGGCGAGCGCCTCAACGAAGGCGATACCCAGGAACATGGTGGTGCGCAGCTGGCCAGCCATCTCCGGCTGACGAGCCATGCCCTCGACGGTCTTGCCGACCAGGATGCCGATGCCCAGGCCCGGGCCGATGGTTGCGAGGCCGTAGCCGATGGTGCCCAAGCCCTCAATGCTCTGAGCTGCGTCCTGTGCCAAGATGATCTCGTTCATGAAAGTCGTTCCCTTTCGAAAGTTTCCCCGCCGGCTTTATTGCCAACGGAGGCGGTGTTGGTTTGATGTGGGGTATTCAGTTGACCGCGAGGTTCGCGGGTTGTGCTAGTGCGAATCTGCGTGCAGCGACAGCTCGATGTACACCGCTACCAGCAGGGCGAAGATGTACGCCTGCAGGAAGATAACGATGATTTCGTACACCGTGAACAGTACGGCTGCAAGGATCGTGACACCAGACAGCGCCGTCCATCCGTTGAACTGGAAGAAGAAGAAGTTCGTTGCGGAGTAGAGCAGCACCAAAATGATGTGGCCAGCCAAGAAGTTCGCCATCAGACGAAGGGCCAGGGTGACCGGGCGCAGAATGAACGTCGAGAAGAACTCGATCGGCACAACAAGGATGTGCAGCAGCGGCGGCAGATTAGGAATCACCACAGAGGACTTCACAAACTTGCCAAAGCCATAACGCTTAGCACCGGCGTAAATCATGGTGATGTAGCCGACGATGGCCAAGACGATTGGCATACCAATGCGAGCGTTCGGCGAGATATTCAGGAACGGGATAATCGTGGACACGTTCATGAACAAGACGGTGAAGAAGATCGTCGCGATAACCGGCAGGAATCGCTGACCCTCCTTCTTGCCCAGGATGTCTTCCGCGATGTTCACCCGCACGAAATCAAGCGCGTGCTCAGCGACGTTCTGCATGCCCTTGGGAACCAGTTTAGGGTTCTTGAAGGCAAGCACAAAAAGGATCACCAATACCGCCGCCATGAACAGGCGGACAAGCATAATGCGATCCAATGCGAACCAGCCTCCGGCAATATCGCCAAAGAGGAGCTGGTCATAGTATTGCCCCGGGAAAAATTCTGGGTCCAATTCGGGTGCGTGAAATTCACCCTTCATGGCCAATGTTGTAACGCTCAGCGTTCTCTCCCGTGTTTCGGGCCGCAGACCATTTCAGTCTACGGTGCGATGGACGTCTCAAACTCTCTACTGCAGCTACGGACTCCGTCGCACATCAGCGAAGCTACAGCAGGGATTCACCGCTACGGACATCAACCACTCGGAGAAATACCGCTGTTTTCACAGCCGATATTTCCAAAAACTGCAGTTCACAGTAAGCGAAGGCCGACCTCCGCGGTAACCCGCAGGAAATAATATCAGTTAGCTTCTGTTTTTTCGCGAACGAGGGCTGTCTTTCTACGCCCATCCAGGGCCACATTCCGCGCAGAACCCAGGAATTCCCCAACGAAGATTGCATCTGTCATGGTCACAGGCACGAGGTTAGCTTTGTCACACCCACTTCAAAACCCATCTTTGTGGGGGTAGTTGACACGGCAAATACCAGTGCGCGGACACCACATACCCACTGTTTAAAACAGGAAATCCCCCATGCCCGACAGAGCATGTCGACGCCGCGTCGCGCGATCGCTATGCCATGCGTGTGCTGTGCTATGCCGACACCGCGTCGTGCATCCCGCTGTGAGACGCTCCCGCACCGAGGCCCCGCGCCAACCGGCAGCACCGCTTATAGCCATCCCCCACGGAAATGATGAAGGCCTTTAGCTCACGTAAGTCACGCGCGCGGTGATAATGCCCCAGACTTCGGTCCCCAGCACCACGAGCAAGGCGGCGACCACGGTGACAAATAGCGCTGCGGTGTCATAAAACTCCATGTCACGGATCACGACCAGCACGCCAATCAAGAGCACAATCTTGACTAGCCAGCCTCCCAACACCACGGCCGCGGTGTTAGCCGGCGTCGTATTCGAGGTCACCAGCACCGAAAGCGCGGTCAGCAGCACAAAGCCCCCTCCGATCGCAGCGCCGATGAGAACGCCCCACAGCCCAGGCAGCCCACGGAGCGCGCCCCACGCGATAAGGGACACGATGGTGATGCCGACCAGCGCGATGGCGCCAAAGCGCACCGCGCGGACAAGCTGGCGGCGGGGATCGTCGAATTCGGACGGCGAATCGCCCACAACGGAATGGTCAGGACGGCCGCCGTGAGTAGCGGATGGATGTGAAGTCATGGCTAGGTATCCTACCGCGGATCCTCAGAAGCGACGATGCGTGTCCCCGGTTCGGGCGCGATGCGGCCGATCTTGCCCTGCCGCAACGGAATCATCGTCACGCCGATGGCCACCACGATGGACAACACCGCGATGCCCGCCGCCACCGGCGTGGGGACCATAGAGAAGCTCACCGCGCCGAAGGCGACGGCGGACACCCACAGATACAACACCAACACCGTACGGCGGTGAGTATGCCCCAGGCTCAAGAGACGGTGATGGATATGCAACCTATCCGCTGCAAAGGGCGAGCGGCCGGCCTTCACGCGGCGAATGACCGCCCAGGTCAGGTCGAGGACCGGTACAAATACCGCCGCGGCCACCACGATGATGGGCGACATCAGCGCCACCACGTCCGCGGTGCCATACAACGCCATGTTGATCTTGCCGGACGCGGACGTCGACGCCGCCGCGAGCAAGAGGCCAATGAGCATGGCACCCGAGTCCCCCATAAAGATTCTCGAGGGTTCGAAGTTATGGGGCAAGAAGCCCGCGCACACTCCCACCAGGGCCGCGGCGATGATAGCCGGCGGATATGCGGAGACCGCGCCGCCTTGGTCATGAAGCACCGTGAGTGAAAACAGCAGGATGGAAGCACCTGCAATCATGCCCAACCCCGCCGCCAGGCCATCGAGGCCATCGACAAAGTTGACGGCGTTAATAAGCAACACAGTAAAGAACGAAGTCAAGATGACTGACTGGACTTGGTCGAGAACGACCGTTGTGCCGCCGTCCAGCGGGAAGAACAAGAGATTCCACATCAGCCCCAAAGACGACATCACGATAGCCGCGACAACCTGCCCCGCGAGCTTAACCAATGCACTGAGCTCAAACAGATCATCGAGCACGCCCACCACCACGATGGCGCACGCGCCCCACAACACCGCGGTCATCTCCGGGGTCACGGGGGCAAAGCCACGGGTCAGTGCCGGCAACTGCGAGGCCAAGAACGTCGCGGCCACCAGGCCGCAAAACATCGCCACGCCGCCGAGCTGCGGCGTGGGCTGGGTATGCGAATCACGTTGCCGGATTTCCGCCACTATGCCGTTGCGCACCAACAGCGAGCGGACGACGCCGGTGGCTAGATATGTGATGGCCGCGGCCACCAGCAACACCAGCCCCAGTTCACGCAGGGGAATTCCGGACGCTCCCATCCTAAGCGCCGGCCTCCGGTGAGCCTTCCTGACCCGGGCGCAGGCACAGGATATTCGGATCGCCGCCGATCACGTCGGTGATCTGCTCCGCGGAAATGGCACCTTCGCGCAGCAGGTAGGGGCGTCGACCCGACAGATCGATGATGGTGGACGGCTTGCCCACCGGAGTCTCGCCGCCGTCGAGGTAGACGCTCACAGCCTTACCCAATTGCTGTTTCGAGGCAATCGCCGTGGTCGGCGGGGTATGGCCGGAGATATTCGCCGAGGACACAGCCATTGGCCCTACCTCCCGCAGGAGTTCGATAGCAATCGGGTGCAGCGGCATCCGCAACATGACAGTGCCGCGCGTATCGCCAAGGTTCCAGGGCAGCGACGGCGCCTGCGGCACCACGATGGACAAACCGCCCGGCCAAAATGCCTTCACCAGTAGTTCGGTGTTTTCCGGGTAGGTGGCCACCAGGCCCTTCACCGTCTCCCAGGAACCGACGAGCACGGGCACCGGCATATCCGGGCCGCGGTGCTTCGTTGCCAGGAGGTTGGCCACCGCGTCGTTGTCAAAGGCATCGCAGCCGATGCCGTAGAGAGTGTCGGTCGGGATAACTACCAAGCGCCCCCCACGTACTGCCTGCGCGGCGGCATCCATGCCTGCTGCGCGTGATTCTGGATCAGCGCACGAGTAAATCTTTCCCTGCATTTAAATCTTTCACACTTTCGTATTGACGCATCCGCATTTACTCAACGTATCGGCTCATCATAACGCCACCAGAGGCACCTCCACCATTTGAAAGCGCCGCGGGCGTCCGTCATTGACGGCGCCCCAGCACAAACCTCGGCGTGCCAGTGAGGTCTTCCAATGGGCGAACGTCGACAAAGCCCTCCTGGAGGGCGCCTTGGACGGCGGCCGACGTGGCGTCGTCATGCTCAATGCCCACTGCCCCACCGGGGGCTAGAAGGTGACGCACCAGCGGCACCATCGCGGTGATGACCGTCATGCCGTCGGCGCCGCCGAAGACGGCCTCATGCGGGTCGTGGTACACCTCCGCGTCCAAGTCGGGGGTCTCCGGGACATACGGCGGGTTGCTGACCACCAGGTCAGCCTGTCCATGAAGCTGGGCAAGCAGGCCCGGGTCCGTGACGTCGCCCCGGATGAGTTCCACTGCGTCGTCACTGCCGGTGACCGCGCGGATATTGCGGCGGGTATAGGCGATAGCCTCCGGCGACTTCTCCACGGCCACCACCTGGGCGCCCGGGACCGCGTGCTTGATATACAGCGCCAGGGCGCCGGAACCGGTGCACAGGTCCACGACAAGGGGCCGGTAAGAGCGCGGATCGGGAGTGTTTTCCTGCTTTTCGACGCCGCGTGGGGCACCGCCACCTATCGCACCGCCGCGGGAGGCGTCCGGGAAGCGCTGCGCCAGGTAGCGCACCGCCCAGTCTGCCAACACCTCCGTCTCCGGGCGCGGGATGAACACCCCTGGACCCACCTCAAGCTCTAGCGGGCCGAACGGGGCGACGCCCAGGATGTGTTGCAGCGGCTCGCGCGTGGCGCGCCGGTCCACCAGGGCGTCGAACAGCTCCTGGAACCGCTGCGCCTGAGGGCCGTCGAGAAGCCCCGGCGGGTCCCCCGCGCGCACGACGTCCATGTGGCTGACGCCCAGCAGATAACCCGCGATGATACGGGCCTCAACGGCTGCGGAGTCGACTCCGGATCGGGACAGGCGCCCCGCGGCATCGCGAAGCGCCTGTGAGATATTCACCTGCACGGTGCGTGACTCCCTTTGCTTAGCCTTCGGCCTCAAGGCGCTCGGCGCGCTCCTGATCCTGCAGCGCCTTGATGAGGTCATCCATCGCACCGTTGAGTACGGCGTCTAGGTTGTTCGCCTTGTAGCCAATGCGGTGATCAGAGATGCGGTTCTCTGGCCAGTTGTACGTGCGGATGCGCTCCGAGCGGTCCATGGTGCGCACCTGGGAGGCGCGCTGCTCGCCCGCCTCGGCCTCGGCCTTCTCCCGCTCCATCTGGTCCAGGCGAGCCTGCAGCACCTGCATCGCGCGCGCCTTGTTCTGGATCTGGGAACGCTCCTTCTGACACGTCACCACCAGACCGGTGGGCAGGTGGGTGATGCGCACCGCGGAGTCCGTGGTGTTGACACCCTGGCCGCCCTTACCGGAGGAACGGTACACGTCAATGCGCAGGTCCTTTTCGTCAATATTGACGGCCTCGATCTCGTCCGGCTCCGGGTACACCAGCACGCCCGCGGCGGAGGTCTGGATGCGGCCCTGAGACTCGGTGACCGGCACGCGCTGGACGCGGTGCACGCCGCCCTCGAACTTAAACACGGACCACGCACCGTCGCGCGACGGAGTCTTGGACTTGAACGAAATCGACATGTCCTTCACGCCGCCGAGATCGGACTCAGTCAAGCCCAAAACCTCCCAGGCAAAGCCGGCCTTGTCGGCGTAGCGCTCGTACATGCGCGCCAAATCGCCAGCGAATAGCGCGGCCTCCTCGCCGCCGGCACCGGCCTTGATTTCCATGATGATGTCGTCGCCATCATGCTCGTCGCGCGGCGCCAAGAGGTCAGCGAGCTTTTCTTCCAGCTCGTCCACCTCGGTCGTCAGCCGGTTCGCCTCAGCCTGGAACTCATGGTCCTCGTAGGCCATTTCCTTAGCGTCCTCGAGGTCTGCGCGGGCCTGCTCCAGCTGGTTGTTCACCGCGATGATCGGGCGCAGCTCCGCGTAGCGCTTGGACAGCTTGCGGAAGAGCTTCTGATCGCCGGCGACCTCAGGGTCGCCCATCTGGGCCTCGATACCTTGATATTCGGAGACGATGTCGTCAACGAGTGAGACTTGCTTTGCCATTTAGGAGTACTCCTCCTCGTCTTCCAGACCCGCCATCGGCGCGCTAGAAGCCAACTGCATGAGGAATTCACCGTTGGACTTGGTCTTCTTGAGCTGCTTGATCAGCAGGTCAATAGCCTGGTGGGAATCCAGGCGCGAGAGGATCCGGCGCAGCTTAAGCATGATCTTTGCTTCCTCCGGAACGAGCAACAACTCGTCCTTACGGGTGCCGGACGGAGACACGTCCACGGCCGGGAAGATGCGGCGCTCGGAAATCGAGCGATCCAGCTTGAGCTCGGCGTTGCCGGTGCCCTTGAACTCCTCGAAGATGACGGTGTCGCCAGTAGAGCCGGTCTCCACCATCGCGGTCGCGATGATGGTGAGCGAGCCACCGTTTTCGATGTTGCGGGCGGCACCAAGAAAACGCTTCGGCGGGTAGAGCGCGTTCGAGTCCACGCCACCGGACAGGATGCGGCCGGATGCCGGGGAGGAGTTGTTGTATGCGCGGCCCAGGCGGGTGATGGAGTCCAGCAGCACCACGACGTCCTTGCCCTGCTCCACCAGGCGCTTTGCGCGCTCGATGGCCAGCTCGGCTACAGCGGTGTGCTCTGACGGCGGGCGGTCGAAGGTGGAGGCAATGACCTCGCCCTTGACCGAGCGCTGCATGTCCGTCACTTCTTCCGGACGCTCGTCCACCAGGACCACCATGAGGTAGCACTCCGGGTTGTTGGTGGAGATAGCGTTCGCGATGTTCTGCAGGATCGTGGTCTTACCGGCCTTCGGCGGGGACACGATGAGCGCGCGTTGGCCCTTACCGATGGGCATGATGAGGTCGATCACGCGGGTGGTCAGGATTTTCGGCTCGGTCTCCAGACGCAGGCGCTGGTTCGGGTACAGCGGAGTCAGCTTGGCAAACTCGGGGCGCTGCTTCGCTTCCTCCGGAGTAAGGCCGTTGACGGAATCCACCTGCACCAGCTGGTTGTACTTCCGGCGATTGCGGCCGTTGCCGTGGGTGTGGGCGTTGCCGTTCATCTTGACCTGGCCGGTGATGGCGTCGCCATCACGCAGCCCCAGTCGGCGAACCATGTTGTTGTTCACAAAGACGTCGGACGCGCCAGCGCGGTAGCCGGTGGTGCGTACGAAAGCGGCGTTGTGGTCCACGATGTCCAGGATGCCGCCGACTGCCTGCAGCTCATCGCCCTCGCGCACCTGCGGCTCACTGTTGTTGCCGCCGTTGTTACGGCCGCCTTCATTGTTGCCGCGGTTACGGCGATTGCGGCGGTTGCGGCGCCCGCGACGCTCGTTATTGTCCCCGCGGTTGTCCCCACGGCCGCGGTTGCGATCGTTCCGGTCATGTCGATCGTTGCGGTTCCCCTGCTGTTCTCCGTCGCCGTCGCGCTGTGACTCACGGGAGCGGTCGTCGGAATCACCGTCACGGCCTGGGCCGTTGTCGCCCCCGTCAGCGTGGTGGTCACCGCGGCGGTTGTCCCCGGAACCCTGCGCCTCATCGTCGCGGTTCTCGCGCTCGTCGCGAGCTTGAGCACGGGCACGGTTACGGCGGGCACGGCGCGCCTGTGAACGGGACTCAGCGCGACCATCATCGCCCTGCCCGTTCTCGCGCGCAGACTCCTGCTGGCCATCCTGAGGGTCCTGGTTGGCGGACTGTTCACCGCTCTGGGTGTCGTCGGCAGAGCGGCGCGTGGCGCGGCGGCGGGAAGCCTTCTTCGTGTCCTCCCCCTGTGGCTCCGCTGTGTTCCCCGATGCGGAGTCGCTCGTGGCACCTTCGGCGGCGGCAGCTTCAGCCGCAGCCTTCTTCGCCTTCGCCGGCACGGTGCCAGTCTGGATAGCGGTGATGAGTTCACCCTTACGGAGCCCAGAGATTCCCTTGAGGCCCTGGCCCGCGGCGATTTTACGGAGGTCCGCCAGCTTCAGCGCGGCGAGATCCTGCGGTGCACCTGCGTTGTTGTCCGTAGTGGTCACGGATATCCTTTCGTTGCTTAACCAGTCTCCCGCACGCGGGTGTCACGTGTGGTTGTCTCCCCCGGCGCCTGGTTGCGGCGCAGTCAGGAAAGAGTTCGCGTCCGGAAGTTGTCTGCGGTAAAGCCTTATGTGCAGTTAATTGAAAGTTTGTCATCAAGTCCGCCCGCGCCGCCCTTCATCAAGAAGACGAGGCTCCCCCTAGCTTGAGCGACCTAGGCCCTACGGCCGGCACACTCGCGCCACAAGGTACGGCGAAAAAGCGCAGTGATGTAAAAATCTAGCCTCAAAACACGCTTGCCCTCGTCAGGCGAAGCGGATAGGCCCAGAGTTCTGTGCCCTTCCACATGGTTGTCACCCCGGCAACGTAGTCGATTGTGTCGATGTACCGTTCCGTGATGATTGAGGCTTCTACAACTATAACGCATTCACGCATCTGCGCCACATTAGACACCCATTACCTAGCGAGCGCTAAAGTGAGGAGCATGCGTTCCACTATGCAAAACGTCCCCCTCAGCGTTGCTCGGATCCTCGACTACGGCCGTTCCGTCCACGGTTCTACTGCGGTCACCACTTATCATGGCAGCGCGGAGTCTGGGGACGACGCCGAGGTTGTCACCTTTGAAGACATCGGCGCGCGTGCTGCGGCCTTTGCCTACGCATTAGAAGAGGACCTGGGCATCGACGCCGATCAACGGGTGGGGTCCTTTATGTATAACTGCGCCGAACACCTCGAGGTCATGTTCGGTACAGCCTGCAAGGGTGCGGTCTTTACCCCGCTCAATAAGCAACTGATGAATGACCAAATCCGACACATCATCAACCATTCCGGCACCGAGGTCATCGTCGCGGATCCCCGCCTGGCACCACAGCTGGGCGCGGTGCTCGAGGGCGCGGAATGTGTGCGTGCGGTGGCATTTGTAGGGCTTGCCGACGTTGCGGCGTTGGAGCAGGAACTGCCCGAAAACGTCTCGGTGTACTCCTATGAGGCCCTTCTCGATGGTAAGTCCACAATCTATGAGTGGCCGGAGCTGGACGAGAATACTGCAGCGGCCTTGTGCTACTCAACCGGCACCACGGGCGCACCGAAGGGCGTAGCCTATTCACACCGCTCCATTTTTTTGGAGGCTATGCTGCTGCGCGCCACGGACGGGCTGGCCATCACTCACGGCGAAACTTTCTTGTGTTGCATCCCGATTTATCACGTATTGAGCTGGGGCGTTCCCTTCGCGGCCTTCATGACCGGTACGCCCTTGGTGCTCCCAGACGCCGATGTTTCGGCGCCAACGCTGGCCCGCATCGTCGCGGAGTGCCACCCTCGCGTGGCGCACGGCGTGCCCACGCTGTGGATTCAGCTCATGGTGCACTACAACAACAATCCGCCGGAGCGCATGTCACTGCAGGAGATCTACGCCGGCGGCTCCCCCGTGCCGCCCGCGCTCATCAAACTCTGGGAAGAAAAGTTCGGTGTGGACGTCATTCACGTCTGGGGAATGGCCGAGACCTCCACGGTGGGGACCGTCGCCCGCTCGCCTTCCGGCGCAGGCGGCCAGGAGCGGTGGGCCTACCGCATTTCTCAAGGGCGTTTCCCCACTTCGCTGGAATACCGCGTGGTCAACGACGGCAAAGTGGTCCGCTCCAGCGATCGCAACCAAGGTGAAATCCAGGTCCGCGGCAATCTAGTAGCAGGCTCCTACTTCACTACCGAGCGCGCAGATGGCGACGGCCCGGCGGCCACCTTCCGCGGCGAACGAGTGGAAGCCGCCCGCCACAAGTTCACGGAGGACGGCTGGTTACGCACCGGCGACGTCGGCTCCGTGACCGAGGACGGGTTCCTCACCGTCTCCGACCGCGCGCGTGATGTCATCCGTTCCGGCGGCGAGTGGATCTATTCCGTTCAACTCGAAAACCTGGTCATGGAGGCTCCGGAGGTCGTCGAATGCGCAGTCATCGGCTTCCCTGATAAGAAGTGGGGCGAACGCCCGCTTGCGGTCACGGTGCTGCACTCTGGTGTCGATCCTTCCATCTCCACCGCTGAGACCCTCCGAGATCGCCTCCGCGAGTCTCTCCCGAGCTGGATGCTGCCTGAGTACTGGACCTTCGTCAAGTCCATCGACAAAACATCAGTCGGCAAGTTCGATAAGAAGGACTTGCGCAAACACCTCGCCGCGGAGGAATTCAACATCATCCGTCTTGCGGGGCCTGGCGAGCGGCGACGCCTAACGAACTCTCAGAATGATTAATTCCAGTATTTAGTTGTTAAAATGCGAGCATGACTTCTCCGCGCAACTCTCGGCCGATGAATCTGCCTCTGCCTACGGTAGGTGGTCCACGGCCGCAAGGGCTCGCGGATGGCGGGTCCTTGGACACCACCCCACCGGATCTCCCGGCCGCCCACGACGATGGTTCCCGCAGCCTCGTGGACAAGTACGGGCGCGTGGCCCGCGACCTCCGTGTCTCCTTGACCGACCGCTGTAATCTCCGTTGCACTTACTGCATGCCCGCGGAGGGTTTGGACTGGATGCCTACGGAGCAGACACTCTCCGATGAGGAAATGATCCGACTCATCACCATCGCCGTGGAGCGCCTCGGGATCCACCAGGTACGTTTCACCGGCGGCGAGCCACTCCTACGCAAATCCTTGGAAGAGATCATCGCGGCCACCAAGCAACTCACTACGGATGAGGGATGCTCCCCATCTACGGCTCTCACCACCAACGGCCTGGGCTTGGACAAGCGCGCCGGGGCGTTAGCTCAGGCGGGGCTTGACCGCGTCAATATTTCGCTCGACACCATCGACCACGAGCGTTATGCGCGACTAACTCGCCGCGACCGGCTTCACGACGTCCTGGCCGCCATCGACGCTGCCACCGCTGCGGGTCTCACTCCCGTGAAGATCAACGCCGTCGTCATGCCAGGTGTGAATGAGGACGACGTCGCTCCTCTCGCCCACTTCGCTCTCACGAAGGGCGCGCAGCTGCGCTTTATCGAACAGATGCCGCTCGGCCCGCGGGAGCAGTGGCGCCGCGATCAGATGATCACCGCCGACGATATCCTGATGCGCCTCCAACAGCACTTTGAGATGACTCCCGCCCGCGAACCTCGAGGTTCCGCCCCGGCAGCCCTGTGGGATGCGGTAGCCGCGGACGGCACGCACGGCAAGATCGGCATCATCGCTTCGGTATCGTATTCGTTCTGCGGCGACTGCGACCGTACCCGCCTGACCACCGACGGGGCGGTCCGCAACTGCCTGTTTGGCAATTCCGAGACGTCGCTGCGGGACCTGATGCGCGCCGGAGCCACCGACGAGCAGATCATGGAAGCCTGGGCAGGCGAAATGTGGCGCAAGCTCCCGGGCCATGGCATGAACGACGAGGGATTCTTGCAGCCCGATCGGCCGATGTCCGCCATTGGCGGCTAAGGCGCTAACTTATCCCCTATGAGTTCTCCATCCGCTCACCCCGGTGAGCACCGCAGTATCGCCGAGCACCTCACTGCCGTGCATGAGTTGCTTCATGACGCCACGTCGCGGACGCCGCGTTCTACCGAGCGCGCCGCGGTCTCCGCCGCGCTGGCGGGTCGTGTCGTGGCACAAGACGTGTACTCCCAGCTGGCAGTACCCTCTTTCTCACACTCAGCTATGGACGGCTTTCTCGTGCATGCTGCCGACGCCGTGCCTGGTGCAACGCTACCGATCTCGGGCGATGTTCCAGCGGGCGCCGCACCACAATCCGTGCCCGCAGGCACCGCCGTGCGCATCATGACTGGCGCTCCAGTCGGCGACCCCGTCGATCCGGGACTGAGGGTTATCCCCGTGGAAGATACTTCCATTCCTCCGGGGCCGCACCCGCTCCCCGAGTACGTCACCCTTAACTCAGTGAAGAAGGACCGCCCACACATCCGCCACCGCGGGGAGAATCTCGCCGATGGTTCCTTACTACTTCAGCGTGGGCACACGTTGGATCCGGCCGCCATCGCGGCGCTCCTGTCCGCGGGCATCCGCGACGTCGACCTCGCAGCCCCACTGAAGATCGCGGTGGTGTCATCAGGCGATGAACTCGTCCCCTTCGACGCCGAAGGTCTGGCCACGACCACGGCAGGTACGCTAGGCACGCGGCCAGAACAGCTGCCCCCGGGGCACATTCCAGATTCCAACCGCCCGATGCTCGCGGCTCTTGTCGCGCAGGTCGCCGGCCCTGCGGCTGCAGTATCGCAATACCACTGCGCCGATGACACCACCATGGTTGCGAACCTATTGCAGGACCTCGCCGACAACACTGATCTCATCATCACCGCCGGTGGTGTTTCGGCTGGCGCCTTTGATGTCGTTCGTGCCGCGGTCGGGGAACTGGCCTCCGCCCAGCTGGCCACCGCGTGGTTCGGTGAGGTGGCTCAAAAACCCGGCGCGCCGCAGGGTCTCGGTCAGGTAAGAAGCACACCCCTCATGTGCCTGCCGGGAAATCCCGTGGCGGCGTTCGTAGCCTTCCACCTCTACGTCTCCCCGGCACTTCGCCACCTGGCAACGGGAAGTGTTGAACAGCGCGCGTTGCTACGGATGCCCGCTGGTGCTGACTTCCCTGTTCCCCGCCCGGGCAACCGTGACTTGGTTGTGCCCGTAAGGTGGGGGCTCGACGCTGCCGGGCAGGCCCAAGCTATCCCCTACAATGGCCCTCACTTGGGGTCACACTTGGTGGCCTCCTTGCTGGGCACTCGCGGCCTCGTCCGGGTCCCAGCCGGGGCCACCGCGCCTGCCCACGGCGAACTGGTCGAAGTGATCCCATTTTTGTCACCTATCCCCGATACCTGGAGGTTCCCGCAGTGAAGTTCACGCATCTCAACGAAGCTGGCTCTGCCTACATGGTGGACGTGACGGAAAAGAAGCCCACGGTGCGCGCCGCCACCGCCCACGGTGAGGTCTTTTGCTCCCCTGACGTTCTGCAGGCCCTCACTGACGGCACCGTGCCCAAGGGCGACGTGCTAGCTGTCGCGCGCGTGGCGGGAATCGCGGCGGCGAAGAAAGTACCGGAGCTGTTGCCGCTAGCCCATACCATTGGCGTTCATGGCGCAACCGTGGACCTGGAGATTCGTGAGGACCACGTGTTCATTGAGGCCACTGTGCGCACCGCGGATCGCACCGGTGTAGAGATGGAGGCGCTGACGGCGGTGAACGTCGCCGCCCTCGCAATCATTGACATGGTCAAGGGTGTCGACCGCGCAGCATACATCCGGCGCTGCGGCATCGTGGCCAAGTCCGGTGGCCGTTCCGGTGACTGGTCCCGCGAGCTTCCTCGCTTGCGCGCTGACGACGCCATCGCAGAAGACTCGACCAAGTAGAACAGTCGCGAGGAGCACAGACCATGCCAGCGTTGGACAGCCGCAACAACCCCGCTGGGGGATCTCATGGACCACCGTCGACCTCGCTGGGTGTCATCGTGGTGGCCGGAGGCCGGGGCTCCCGGATGGGCGGAGCCAACAAAGCGGCACTGTCGTGGGGAGGACAGTCGTTCCTCCGGGTGTTGTTAAATTACCTCTCGGCTGCTGCCCCCGCCCCTCCTGCCGGCACGAGCGCCCGTACCGGAGCTGGATCCCACATCATCCGTGATGTGGTGGTGGTGAGTTCCCGCGACATCCCCGCAGACTGCACGGAGTGTGCTGGCGCGGCGCACGAAGGCACAGGAGAGCCAACTCGTTACGCCGTGGTGGCCGAAATCCCCGCCTTCTCGGGCCCTCTGGCCGCGATCGCAGCGGGTTCCCAGACCTTGCTGTCGCGACCGGAGAAGCACGACTACATCGCGGTGTTCGCCGTGGACGCTCCCGCCTCCCCGCTGTTGCTCCCGGGATTGACCGCAGCAGTGTCTGGGGATCTAATCGAGGCCCCCTCCAATTCCCCGGCTGACGCCGTTGATGTCGCGTTGGTTGTGGATAGCGAAGGCTTCCGGAACCCTCTGTGCGCGCTATGGCGCGCTGAGGCGCTCCACGCGGCCGTCGACAAGCTTGCCGAGCGCGACGAACTAGTCAACGGCTCCGTCCGCTGGCTGCTGCGGGAACGGCGCATAGCCGAGATACCGGCCACCACGAACGTGCGTGATTTTGATACCCCTGAAGACCTTGCGGGCCAGGCGGGCGCAGCTATTCCGTGACCACGATCTTGCCGTGCTGCCCCTTCTCGGCATTGGTCATGATGTGGTTGACGAAGGTGTACGTGCCAGGCTCATCGAAGGTCATCTCCACGTAGCCACCCTGGGCAGGCAGTAGCGGCAGCACCTGGGCGCCGGTGGTGCCCTTGGCGTTTCCGCCGCCACCATCCTTGACTGTAAAACCGCCCTCGGTGAACACCGTGTCAAAGATTTCGCCGACAACGTGGAAACTCAACGGCTGATCGGGGCCGACGTTCATCACCCAGATTCGAATCGTGTCGCCCACCTGGGCCTTGATGGGACGGTGGTCGTACTGGTTCGGGTAATAGTTAAACGCCATGAGGTCGAACTGGCCATTGGTCACGCGGTTGGGGTCCGCACCCTCTTCCTTGCGGCCCAGGAACATGTCACTGGCGACGAGCGCGTATTCGGCATCGACGTCGGCAAGCTCCAGGTCGGAATCACTCGGGGGATCGATGATGACGGCCCCAGCCATACCGTTGGCGATGTGCAGACTCATGGGCGCGGTCGCACAGTGGTACATCCATATTCCCGAGCGCTTCGCGGTGAATTCGTACACTACTTCCTCGCCCGGCTCGATGGTGGCCATGGGTGCGTCGGGGCTGACCTCGCCCGCGTGAAAGTCCACGGAGTGGCCCATGGTGCCGTCGTTGCGCAAGGTTATCTTGAACTTGTCGCCGACCTTTCCCCGCAACGTTGGCCCCGGCGCTTGTCCGTTGAACAACCACTGGGCTTGTTCGACCCCAGGGGCCACCTCGCGGACTTCTTCGGTGGCCACCCAGGTGTACTCGTGGGTCCTGCCGGTCGGGGCGGGGTTAAGCTTCGGATCGAAAGCCTGGAAGCCCTCCCCGGGGTCCTGCAGGCGCTTCGCGGAATCTGGCACCTCCACGTGCGGGTTAGCGGCGGGAGCCATGGCGTGGTCGTGTCCGCCCGTGGCGCTGCCTGCAACGTTCACAGTGAGCTCCATACCCTGGGTGCGGTGCCCGGCAATGGTGCACCACCCCACCGTGGTTTCATTGAATACCCCGGCATCGAGAGTGACCGTGTCCCCTGCCTTGATTCGCCCGGTTTCAGCACCATTGATCTTGAGGTCATGGGTTTGGTCGCCGCCATTGGTCACCTCCAGAATGAGATGGGTCCCTGGCGCGACCTCAAGGCTGTTAGGGACGAAGGCCATGCCCTCCACGTCGATTTTTTTCGTGACGGTCTCGCCACTTCCAGGCGCACCGCCGGCGGCCCCACCCGCAGCACCGCCTGAACCGCCGTTGCCGCTGCCGTTGCCGCCTCCCAGTGTGGATACGGCAGCCAAAATTACCACCGCCATGATCGCGATGCCGATGAGCAACCACGCCGCCCAGCCACCGGCCTGGGATGCTCCTGCGCTACTGGGCGCCCCTGTCTTCCCACCAGGCGACGTTGACTGCTGCGCGCCGCCGTTATCCTTGTTCGCGCCCGACGGGCCCTGGGGTGACAAAGGAATGCTCATGGTGTGTCCAATCGTTTCTGCTTGTAGACCGCCGCGGCGAGCGCGACGACGTGGCCGAAAAGGCCCATGACAATGAGGATAAACCCCACCCCCAACTGTTCGGTGGGAAGGAGGGTCAGTAGTGCACCGGCATTAATGAGAAGCAGGCGTGCTGGGCCTCCACAGTCCGCGGTCTGTCGGCCGGCCCAGACCTTCTCGGGCCCACCGCCGCGCAAGGTGGGCAGCAAGTGCAACAGCACGCCGGTGATAAGTTGGGCGAGTCCACCACCGAGCAGGGCCGGAGCGAACTCCAACGTGACACGCCGCGGGAAGACGCCCGCAGCCAACATCGCCGCATCGCCCCAGCACAAAGCGATGAGCCAGACGAGCCCCGCGACCACGGACACGGCCGCCGTGCTGCGCCGGGCGCCGGGGGTAAAAACCCCAGCGATGACGGGCTGTGCCACAAGGACAGCGGCGAGGCCCACGAACGCGAGGCCTAAACCGGCAAGAGCCGCGGACTCGGTAACGAGAGCGGCGATAGCGATTGCGAGGCCGAGGCAGTGCACCATCAATGCTCGGCTACAGCGTGCCCGGGCTACTGGAGAAATGGCAGTGCCCGAGAGTGTCGGCAGCAAGGTCACGACGGTGCCCACGACGGTCAACCAGGCAAAGCCCCACACCGTCGCCCGCGAATGCGCGGCAATCAGCGCGGAATACTCCCCCACGCCATGGCCGGCCACGATGGCCAGAACAATTGCCGCGATGAGGAAGCACACCGCCGCGATATAGAACGGCACGGTGACCGCGAAGCTTCCAGACAAAGAGCCCCGTAGCGCGCGCCCGACGACCACCGCTTGCCATAGCGCCGCCACTATAACGAGCACCGCGCCGGCATCAGCGAGCGCGCCCCAGTCAAACCCGGCACGGTCCGCCAACAAAAGCACGAGTCCCCCGTGCACGAGCGCGATCCGCGTGGCCACCCACCGGTAGGGTGCGGCCTTGGTCCTGGTCAGGGCCTCGGTGAAGTGCGTGGAATAGGCAAAAATAGCTGTCGTCACCGCGCCGAGGGTGAGCGAGTGGATGATGTCCCACCACACCACGGCAGCCCCGGCCCGAGCGGCAATGATAAGCCCTGCTGTGACCAGCATCCAACCGCAGGCGACCGCGGCAACGAGGCTGTGCCACCGGCCGCGATCCCGCAACGAGACGTCTGAGACCTGCAAGGAGGATGTCTGCGGTGAAGGTTTGTGCATGTCTGCTCAGGCCTCCTTTCGGGCGTGGCGAATACCGAGGGTGCTAGCAGTGGCAAGGAAACAGATGATGGCGACAACGCCGACAATGCCTCCGGCTTGCCACCCCATTATCGCGCCGCGGGCATCGCCGATAAAACGCACCACGAGGCTTGCCTGCAGAAGCACCAGTGGCACGTAGAGCGCCGGGTGATACGGCACCTTTACTCGCAGGACGGAGGTCACAATGATGGGTGCGTGGGCGAAGATCATGGACATGACGAAGCCAACAAATACAGCGTGGACCGCGACGTCGTAGGTCAGGCCACCCGCCGCATGGCCGAAGGCGACCCACACCACCCCGGCGAGTACCAGCCACAGATAGCCTGCCAGCATACAAGCCGCCGAGTATCGCGGCAGGCCGGAACTATGGACGAGACGACGCGCGACATCGACCCGTGCCGTGACGACCGCGACCGCCAAGAGCGCTACGCCCATGAGGACATATCCAATGGCCGGGCTCTCCAAGAAAACAAGTGCTGCCAACGCCAGGGCATACACCGCAACAGTGATGTGAACCTCGGCGCTGCTCCCAGCCACCGTGAGGCGCGCGAGTTCCATGCGTTCGCCGATGATGGTAGCCACGACGTACAACACTGCTAGCGGCATCGCGGTGGCAAAGCTGAAGCCCACACCCCAGAGCACCGCGGCGCTCACCCCGCCAACAACGCCGGTGGCCTGCACCAAGATGGACAACGTCGCTTGTCTGCGATAGATGGTGGTGTATATGGCACCGAGCACCACAAAGCTCAGCGCAAAGAAGAAGGCAGGCGCGGTGGTGGGAGCGCCCGCCAGCAGCGTCAGGACCCCCAAGACATGGAACACCGGGCCGGCCCAGGCCCACGAAGCGCGCACCGCCACGGTGCGTTCAAGACCAATGGCGCCGCCAACGAAGCCGAACACCATGAGGGGACCATGGTCGGCAGCAAGCCGAGCTGGTACGGGGGCGACGTCCAGGAGGCCGAGCGCGGCGACGAGTCCTGCGACCAACCCCACACCGGCGGCGACGAGGAACGCGAACCGGGGCACCCTAGAATTGTTTTCCACGACTTTCATCGTACTAATAATTGTTCTAGGGTGGAAGTCGCCACCGACGCCCAGGCACCCGCCGCAGCGCCAGCGGTGACAAGAGCTACAACCCGCTTTCGTCTAGTCCCGTTGATTGAAGGAGAACTCGTGCAACTTCCCATCTCTGACGCCCACTCTGCTGGCGACATCCCCGTCCTCAACGCCTCGGAGATTCCGCACGCGGTCCGCCACGGCGCCATCCACGGCGCGCTGGACACCCGAAACGTCGGCGAATCCATGATCCTCATCGCCCCACACAACCCAGTCCCACTCCTCAAGGAAGTAGAAGACCGCGAAGAAACCTTCGAGCTCGAATACCTCAAAGAGGATCCTCAAGACTTCCACATCAAGTTCACGCGCACGGCTTAAAATTCACACCCACTACCTCACTGCTCCCGCCAGCCCCGGCACACCACGTGACAATTCCCCTTTGAAGGCCGCCGACGCCCCACGGGTAGGATGAACGCAGTCTCATGCGCTGGAGTCTCATGAGCTGGAAAACGGTGAAGAAAGGACGGTCGCGGAGCCTGTGAAAATCCATCCCCCTCGTCTAGCTCGCGCGCGAGCCTTGGCTGCATGCGGGGCCGCCGTGTTCGCAGGCGCCGCCTTGTGCAGTTGCCTGCCCGGCCCCCCAGGCGAGGATGTATCCGGAAGCCCTCGCGGGGCGTCGGAAGGCTCTGCGACTGTCCCCCTCACCATCGCTGGGGCTTCCTCAACCAGGGTGCTGAACGACGCCCTGTCCGAGCGCGCCGCCGCTCAGACCCCGCCACTACACCTGGATTTCAACAACGCCGGTTCCTCCACCTTGGTCCAGCAGCTTGCCGACGGTGCCCCCGCTGACGTCCTCCTCACTGCCTCGCGCGCGACTATGGACCAAGCAGTCAAGGACGGCACCGTGACCGCACCAGTAGAACTGGCCTCCAACCACATGGTGATGGTGGTTCCCCGCGGCAACCCGGCCGGGATTATTTCGGTCGCCGATCTCAGTACACAGCACGCATTCGTTGCGTGCGATCCCCAGGTCCCGTGCGGGGACACCACTGCCACGCTCAGTGCACGCAACCACCTGACACTGGACGCAGATTCCTTGGAGCACCAGGTCGCCGATGTACTCGGCAAGGTAGCCTCAGGCGAAGCCGACGCCGGATGGGTGTATTCCACCGATGCCGCCGCGGCTGGAGAGAGCGTTGAGGTCATTGATATCCCCGGCGCACACGAATTTTCTAACGCAATCATGGGTGCAGTAACGACCTCCTCTGCCCACCCCGAGGAGGCACAGACACTGCTCACCCTCATCGACACAGACTTTAACGCCGAATGGAAGCGCCACGGTTTCGATGACTAAGCCATCCGCGGCGACACTGCAACCCCGCCCCCACCGCGCGCCGTGGCCGCTGATTCTCGTTGCTGTGGCCGCGGTGTGTTACATCCTCGGGCCCATGGTGGCCCTGTTGACGCGGGTGCCATGGGGCAGGCTTGGCGACGCCCTGTCTTCCGCTGACACCGCGTCCCTGTTGCGGGTGAGCCTGTGGTCCTCGGTGGAAGCCACAGCGATGACGGTGCTGCTCGGTGTCCCCCTGGCGCTGTGCTTGCAGTACTTGCGTCGCGGCGCACTGATTGCCCGCGGCTTAGTCTTGCTCCCCTTGGCCATGCCCCCGGTCGTAGCAGGCCTCGCACTCACCGCGGCGGTAGGACGCCAAGGGCTCGCGCAGCCTATCCTCGATCTATTCGGTATTCAGCTGGCCTTCGCTTTCCCCGGCGTCGTCGCCTCCCATGTCTTCGTGTGCCTGCCCTTCGTGGTGGTCACAGTCGACTCAGCGCTACGCCACCTAGACGGTGAAATATCCGCGTCCGCGCGCAGCGTCGGTATGAGCGACGAAACGATCGTCCGGCGTATCACGCTGCCGACCATCGCGCCGGCACTCGCCACGGGCGCCGGGTTAGCCTTCGCTCGCTCCTTAGGGGAATTCGGTACGACCCTCACGTTCGCCGGTTCCATGCCCGGAGTCACACGCACTATGCCGCTGGGTATTTACCTCATCCGCGAGGTGGATCAAGAGGCCGCCTACGCGCTGTCTGCGTTGCTAATTGGTTTGGCAATCGCTTGTCTCGCCGTGGCCAGCATTCCTGCTCTGCTGCGGCGCTCCCCTGAGCCCCGCCCACGGACCATTCACCCGCTGGATGCCGAGGCTTTGGAGCGGCTCACCACCCCCCGCGGCTCCGCGATGGCGATAGATGTCCAGACGGCCGGCGCGCCTTTACGCTTTTCTTCCGGTCACACCACGACCGTCGTGGGGCCAAACGGGTCCGGAAAAACCACGCTCATGAAAGCCATCGCCGGGCGTATTCGTGGACCCGAGGTCAGCTACGGCGACGCGGGGACATCCGTGGACGCTGTACCGGCTCCTGGCATGGTAGTCATGCTTACACAGAACCCAGGCCTGCCGCCGCGCGCCTCCGCCGCGCAGGCGATCACCATGGTTACTCGCTCCGCCGCGCGGACTCACGAGCTGCTTGAAGCGGCGGGTCTGCAGGAACTGGCAGATGTGCGCGTGCCTGCGCTGTCCGGCGGCCAGGCTGCCCAGATCGCACTGGTGCGGGCACTGGCAGCTCGCCCTCGCGTGCTCATCCTGGACGAGCCACTCTCGGCCATTGATGCTTCTTCGGCCGCGCGATGGCGGCGCCTGCTCCGCGCGGGCGCCCACACGCGAACCACGCTGCTGGTAACGCACGACGCCACAGACATCCACGCCCTTGCCGACGAGGTAGCCACTATGGAACACGGTCGCGTCGTCTCCATCGTGCCGGCTGCTGAGTTTCGCGATGCCCCTCCGACCGCTTTTGCCGCCGGGCTCGTCGGGCACAACGTCATCAGCGGAGCGGTGCTAGCGGTGAAGGATGCCGCCGAAGCCACCACGGCTAACGGTGCAACGTGCCGACGCCGTGCCGTCACTCTGGGGTTGCGCGGAGGCGCCGCACCGAACCTGAATCTCACTGGCTACACCATCGATTCGGGGATTCAGGCCGGCGATGTGGCGTGGGCTAGCTTCACGCCCCACGCCGTCCACCCTGTAGATACCGCCGCGCTGAGCGCTACCAGCGAGCACAACCTCATCCGGGGCACCGTCGTAGCCATCGAGGACTTGGGCGCGCAGGCAAAAGTAACGCTCGAGTGTGGTGAGTACGACATCACAGTGTTGTTATCACCACACGATTTCTCCAATTTTTCCCAGTTATTTGGTACTACAATTGATTGTCAGCTCATGCCTTATAACCTGCGCGTCGAAAGGAGCCAATGAATGGCTACTCAACATTCCGCGCCCCGCGCTGCAGCGGAACTCTTCCCGGAATCCCTCACGCTTTCACCGAAGCAACGAGAGGTGCTCAATACCCTACAAACGTTCCCGGAAGGCGCCCGCGCCGCCGACGTTGCGGCCAAGCTAGGCATGCATGTCAATACCGCCCGCGGACACCTAGACGAACTTGTAGCGCACGACGCCGTGCGCGTCGTGACCGCCCCAGCGAAGGGCCGCGGCCGCCCGTCTCTGATTTTCCAAGTGCGCGTGCCGGACAATCGCTCCATCGCAGAAGAATACGTCACGCTCATCGAGGTCCTGGCCGGCATGGTGGCGTCGCGGGATGATCTCAGCTCCGCCGACCTGAATATGGCCCGGGAGATCGGCACAAAGTGGGCACGCACAATGAAACTCTACGGAGAAGACCTGGCGAACTCGGGCAGCGTGCTCGCACCGGTCTTCCGCCGCTTACGCGACATGGGCTTTGACCCCACAGTCCAGCCCGACACACCTTCGGGCGAGTCCCAGGTGGACCTCAATGCCTGCCCTTTCACCACGGCGTCTGCCCAGCCCTCGCCCTTCATCTGTGCAGTGCACGACGGCTTCCTCCAAGAGGCCATGCGTTCTCACACCGACGGCAAGACCTCGTTGACGCTTATCCCTCGTTCCGGCCCAGGCACCTGCGCTGTTCGCCTAGCACCGGCGGGTGAAGAACGAGACGCATCCACGCCAAGCGCCTAAAAGTTCGGGTCAATTCGAGTCGTATCAGGCTACACAGAAGCAGTAGCCCCGCGGTCCGGCCGCAGCGAATAGACCACGAGACCTTCCTCCTCGGCGCGGGTGAGCAACTCCGGAGCCAGGGGTTCGGTGTGCAAGGCCAGTACCGTGGGCCCCGCGCCAGACAAGAACGCCGCGACGCCCGCCTCCCGCAGGCGTCGCACCCACTCGAACGACACACCCAGCACGCCCGCCCGATACGGCTGATGCAACACGTCTCTCGTGGCCTCAAAAAGTAGCTCCGGATTGTGTTGCAGAGCGAGAACCTGAAGTGCTCCGCGAGCGACATTAAACGCGGCGTCGGCATGCGAAACGGTGTCAGGCAGGACCCCGCGCACCTCATTCGTGGAAGCGTGGAACTGCGGGACGAACGCCGTCGCGCGAATGTCCTCGTGCACCGCGAAGCATTGTGCCTGGTATTGCACCCCAGACGTCGCGGTGTCGCTTCCGGTCCAGGACACTACAGCTCCACCGAGTACCGCGGCCGCGGCATTATCGGGATGGCCCTCAAATTCAGAGGCCAGCTGGACGACGTCCGCGTCGCTCAAGGAAAACCCAGCCAGGGCGTTGCCCGCCATTACGCCTGCGACCGCCGCGGCGGCCGAAGACCCCAGCCCCCGCGACTGCGGGATGTTGTTTGTGCAGGACACCTTGAGGCCTGGCACTTCCATCCCGGCAGCACGCAGCGCAGCAGTGATCGCACGGACCACCAGGTGCCGTTCATCGCGCGGGAGAGTCTCTGCTCCCTCACCGTTGATGACGACGGCGATCCCGGAATCCACGACCTCCACCGTAACCTCGTCATACAGGCTCAGGGCCATGCCGAGGGTGTCATACCCCGGGCCTAAGTTGGCCGAGGTCGCCGGGACCGAAACCCGGACAAACGAAATCTTCGACACGCTATGCACCCAGCCGGATCACTGAATCCACAGCCTTGACGCCCGGGACGTTGGACAGCGCATGGACGGTAGCGTCTAGAACTTTTTCTTGTGCGGAGTGGGTAACCACGATGAGGCGCGCGGTATGACCTGTGTCCTGCTGTCGCACGGTACGGATGGACACGCCCGATTTGGCGAATTCCTGAGCCACGGCGGCGAGCATGCCAGCACGGTCATCGACCTCCATATCGATGTGATAGCGCGCGGTCACTTCGCCGAAGTCTGCGAGCGGCAGGTTGGCATAGGTGTTCTCACCTGGCGCGCGGCCTCCGTGCACCTTGTTCCGGGCGGCACCCACGAGGTCACCGAGCACGGCGGACGCGGTTGGGTTGCCACCCGCGCCGTTGCCGTAGAACATCAGCGAGCCCGCGGCCTCGGCCTCCACGAAAATGGCGTTGTAGGACTCGTTAACGCTAGCCAGCGGGTGTTCCTTGGACACGAGTGTCGGGTGGACGCGCGCGTTGACCGATTCGCTGCCGTCCTCCGCGACGAGGCGCTCGCAGATCGCAAGGAGCTTGATCACGTAGCCAGCCTGGTCGGCGGCGGCAATGTCCTTCGCCGTCACTGCAGAAATACCCTCGCAGTGCACGTCCTCAAACTTCACGCGGGTATGGAAGCCCAGCGAGGCCATGATGGCGGCCTTGCTAGCAGCATCGTGCCCTTCGACGTCCGCGGTCGGATCAGCCTCTGCGTAGCCCAACCGGGTAGCCTCAGCCAGCGCTTCGTCATAGGAAGCACCTGTGGAAGCCATGGCATCCAGGATGAAGTTGGTGGTGCCGTTGACGATGCCGGAAATGCGCTGGATTTTGTCGCCTGCCAGCGAGCGCCGCAGCATGCCGACGACGGGGATCGCGGCGGCCACGGCCGCTTCGAAGTACAGGTCGACATCGGCGGCGTCGGCGGCAGCCGCCAATTCGTCCGCGTGGGCGGCGACGAGCGCTTTGTTGGCGGTCACCACGGACTTTCCTGCCTTCAGCGCCGCCAGCACGAGTTCACGTGGATAATCAATACCACCGATGACTTCCACCACGACGTCCACGTCGTCTCGATTGATGAGCGCATGTGCATCATCAGTAAGCAGTTCATCGGGCACTCCCGGACGTGGCTTCGACATATTGGAGACGGCGACGCCCTTGATCTCCACGGCCCCGCCGATGCGGTGCGTGAAATCGTTGCTGTTTTCTTCCAGCAGGCGGAAGACCTCGGCTCCCACCGTTCCCATACCCAACAGGGCCACACCAACGCTTCCCGCGCGAGCCCCGGAGGAAGAGCCGCCAGAGATAGTCGCATCCTGTTTCTGGTTCGATGCTGCTGCTTGAGTCGTAGCGTTCATGGCGCTCCCCTCTCTACCTGATCCGGAAATGAATAGTTACCACGCCAATGATACAGACTTAGTAGTCTATTTAAGGCTTTTCGGCAACTATTATTGTCCCCCGCCTGCCACGCTCCCCCTTTGCTTCATCCCGCCACGCCTGACCAGATCCGGAAGCCGCCTATACCCTCCAGGGCGCCGCCCCTGTAATGCCGACAGGCCCGACCATCCCACCATTTCACATGGTCACAAACGCGTCACCTTCCATCACATTCGCACCACCCGTCACCATGAAAGTGAAATATAGGTGAACTTTCATGCGCTCACGCGAACCCACCGCAGCCTGGCTGCTAACTTGGGCGCTAGTGCATGCACTGTAACCAAGGACACAGTTTGTCTGGTTTGGTTCGCGGGGACGTGGAACTTTCCACTCCCCTGGGCATGCGCATTTTATTCACAATACCCACCATTACCTACGACGTTTAGGAGTAACCCATGAAGCGCTTCTCCCGCTCTGCAGCAGCTATCGCTACCTCCACCGCCCTGGTCTTCGCAGGCACCGGTGTTGCCAACGCCGAGTCCTCCACTGGCTCCGCTGAGCTGACCGGCTCCGCCATCGGCACCGGCTCCTCCGCTCTGTCCCTGGTCTACACCGCAGCTTCCATCGCCATCGTCTTCGGCCTGTACAACATGCTGGCTGACCAGGGCTACGTCCCGAATGTCATGAAGCACCTGCCTAAGTTCTAAGCAGAATCGACTCCCCTCACAGCACACCCCGCCGTGTCGGCCTCACCGCGGGGTTAGTCGGTGGAGTTCTCTAAGAATGAGACCTCAAGAGAGAGCAGATCATCGATGGTTTCCCTGCGCAGCATGGGCTTCACTACCCCGGCGCGCACGGCAACAACGGCCGGGCGCACAAAAGCGTTGTAGCGCGAGGACATCGAGTAACAGTAGGCGCCCGTCGCCGCCAGCGCGACAAGGTCACCCGGTGCAACGTCGTTCGGCAGCGACAGTTCGTCCACCAGGATATCGCCAGACTCGCAGTGCGATCCCACCACGCGGGCGTCGACAAGCTCGCCCTCGGTGTAACGGCCCACCACGCGCAAGTCATAGTCGGCGTCGTAGAGCGCCGGGCGAATGTTATCGCTCATGCCGCCGTCTACGCTCACGTAGCGACGTACAGGAACGTCTGACTTCCCAGTGTGAACATCCTTGATGGTGCCCACCTCGTAGACGGTCACCGCGGCCGGGCCGACGATCGCGCGACCGGGCTCCACCAAAACCTTAGGGGGCTGGATCCCCAGCTCTTCCGCCGTGCGCGCTACCGCGGCCAGCAGTTGCTTGGCCACCGCCGCGACGTCGAGGGCACGCTCCGGTGCGGTATACGGAATCCCGTAGCCGCCGCCCAGGTCCAGCTCCCCCAGACTCACGCCGAGCTCACGGTTGATGCGTGAGTACAGTTCTAGAACACGTTCCGCCGCGAGCGTGAACCCATCGGCGTCAAAAACCTGCGAACCGACGTGGCAA
The DNA here is from genome assembly GCF_014217255.1 of Corynebacterium incognita. NCBI lineage: Bacteria > Bacillati > Actinomycetota > Actinomycetes > Mycobacteriales > Corynebacteriaceae > Corynebacterium > Corynebacterium incognitum. The sequence goes on along the minus strand of NZ_CP059404.1, from coordinate 2,174,563 downwards.
TGCAATCCCTGGAGCGAGATATTTTCCGCGTTCAGGCAGGCTTGAACAGCGGCGAAGGCTTCGCCGGTGGCCAACGACACACCAAATTTCTGGTCCTCGTGACTCGTCGCGATGAATTCATGCGTGTGTGCATCCACGCCGGGGGTCACCCGGATGAGCACGTCTTGGCGGCGCCCCGCCTTCGCGGCAATATAGTCCAGCAGCTCGATGTCGGCTGCGGAGTCAATGATGACGCGCCCCACACCTTCGGCGACGCACAGGCGCAGGAAGTCCGCGCCTTTGTTGTTGCCGTGTGCGGAAATGCGAGCAGCCGGGAAGTGAGCTGCCAGTGCGATTTTAAGCTCGTTGATAGACGCTACGTCGAGGTTCAGGCCCTCTTCGTCCACGAAGCTGGCCACCGCCTTGGACAGGAACGCCTTGGCGGCGTAGTGCACGCGGTCCGGGCCGCCGAAGGCCGCCGCCATCTCGCGGCAGCGCAGCCGGAACTCGTCCTCGTCAAAGACCATCACTGGGGTGGAGAATTCCTCCGCCACTTCCGGCAACGGAACGCCCGCGATGGTGATGACGCCGTCTTCCTCCCGACGGGTGTGGCGGGGCCAGACGTGAGCGGGAAAATCGTTGAAGTCTGCGCTCGTGTCGTTCGCCGACATCTACATCCTCTCCGGCGCGCTCACGCCCACCATGGTCAGGGCGTTGGACAGCACCTGGCGGGAGGCCGCAGCCAGCGCTAAGCGTGCGCCGTGGATAGGCTCGGCTTCCGCGCCCGCCTTGGGCAGGATCTGGCAGGCGTCGTAGAAGCGGTGGAACACACCAGCCAGCTCCTCAGCGTAGCGGGCCACGCGGTGTGGTTCACGCAGGGTGGCAGCCGCTTCCACCACGGCGGGGAACTCACCCAGGGTGCGGATGAGGTCACCCTCGCGATCGTGTGTCAGCAGCGACAGGTCGGCGTCCTGCGCGCCGACGCCAAGCTCCGCGGCCTTACGCGCAATCGAACACAGGCGGGCATGCCCGTACTGCACGTAATACACCGGATTGTCGGACGACTGCGAGGCCCACAGTTCCAGGTCAATGTCCAGCGACGAATCTGCCGAGGAACGCACCAACGAGTAGCGCGCGGCGTCCACGCCGATGGCCTCCACGAGATCCTCGAGGGTAATCACGGTGCCGGCGCGCTTGGACATGCGCACCGCCTGGCCGTTGCGCAGCAGGTTCACCATTTGGCCGATGAGCACCTCCACCTGGTCCGGGTTGTAGCCCAGCGCCTGCGCCGCGGCTTTCAGGCGGGCGATGTAGCCGTGATGGTCCGCACCCAGCATGTAAATGCAGAGGTCGTGCCCGCGGTCGATCTTGTCGGCCACGTACGCGATGTCGCCGGCGATATAGGCTGCGTCGCCGTCAGACTTGATGACTACGCGGTCCTTGGAGTCGCCGAACTCGGACGACTTCAACCACCAGGCGCCCTCGCTTTCGTAAAGGTAGCCATTGTCCTTGAGCGCATCGAGTGCGCGGTCCACGGCGCCGGACTCGTACAGGGAGTTTTCATGGAAGTAGACATCAAAGTCCACGCCGAACTCGTGCAAGGAAGCCTTGATGCGCTCGAACATCATGTCCACACCCAGAGCGCGGAAGGTTTCTTGAACGTCCTCCGCGGAACCTTCAAGGGCATCCGGGCGCTTGGCGACGACCGCCTGGCCAATCTCCGCGATGTACTCGCCGCCGTAGCCGTCCTCCGGGGTGGGCTCACCCTTAGCGGAGGCCACGAGGGAGCGTGCGAAGCGATCAATCTGACCGCCGTGGTCATTGAAGTAATACTCCCGGGTCACCTTCGCACCGGCAGCCTCAAGGACGCGGCCGAGCGAGTCACCCATAGCAGCCCAGCGGGTGCCGCCCAGGTGAATGGGCCCGGTCGGGTTGGCGGAGACGAATTCCAAGTTAATGGCGGTCCCGGCATAGAGCTCGCTAGCCCCGAAAGCCTTCCCCGCTGCAAGGATCTTTGTCACCATTTCGCCCTGCGCGGCGGCGGCGAGGCGAATATTAATGAAGCCGGGGCCGGCAACCTCGCAGGAGTCGATCGCGGCGTCGGCACCCAGGGCGTCGGCAAGCCATCCGGCGAATTCGCGTGGGTTTACCCCGGCCTTCTTCGCCACCTGAAGCGCGAGGTTGGTGGCGTAATCGCCGTGTTCTGGGTTACGAGGACGCTCTACTGTGACGGCCTCCGGAAGCACCGTGACATCGAGCTGCCGGTCGTTCATGACGGTGGTCGCCGTAGACTTAACAAGCGAAGAAAGTTCAGCTGGGGTCATGGCGCCTTAGTTTATCGGAATGCCGTTTTCTACGGTATTCAGGTATCACAGTACCTATAAGTCAACTAGGATGGAACGCATTAGTATCTGAAAACTGAATCGATAATCCTTTAGCTTTTTACCTTGCATTTCATCCCCGAATCCCCGTGAGGACGGTCCTTATGGATATTTTCCAGATCACAACGGACGCGGTGGGAGGAAGCACCGGGCTTTCTGCGGTGGTTTCTGCAGTTCCCCTGGTCACCTTCTTCGTGTGCCTTCTTCTACTCAAGATGCGTGCGCATACCTCGGGGGCGATCGCCCTCGCTGCGGCACTGCTCGTAGCAATCTTTGCCTTTGATATGCCCTGGGACATGGCACTGTCCTCGGCCGGTCGCGGCGGGCTCTTCGGTTTATTGCCCATCGTCTGGGTCATCGTCATGGCCATTTGGTTCTACGAGATCACAGTGGCGGCCGGGCGTTTCGATGACCTGCGCAAGACCTTCGACCTGCTGGGCGAAGGTGACATTCGAGTTCAGGCCATCCTCATCGCGTTCTGCTTCGGCGGCATGCTTGAGGCGCTCGCCGGCTTCGGCGCTCCCGTGGCCATCACCGCGACCATGATTATGGCGCTGGGCATCAAGCCACTGAAGGCGGCCACCGTGGTGCTCATCGCCAACACTGCCCCCGTCGCTTTCGGCGCCGTGGCCATTCCCATCACCACCGCCGGCGAGGTAGGCGGCCGCACCGCGGAGCAGACCGCGGACATTGCATCGCTCACCGCGTCGGTAGTCTTCCTCATCGCGGCCTTGGTGCCGATGTTCATCCTGTTCATCATCGACGGCGTCCGCGGCATGAAAGAAGCCGCACCAGCTGCGTTGGTCATTGGCTTCTCGTTCGCCATCACGCAGTGGCTGGCCGCCAACTTCTTTGCCTACCAGCTCACCAACGTCATCGCCTGCATCGTCTCGCTGGCCGCGGCATTTTTGTTCATGCGAATGTGGCACCCCAAGGGCGTCGCCGAGCTCCGCGAACGCTTGGACGTCGAAGCGGCGTCGACAAGCTCGGACCTCAACGGCCGCCGCATCTGGATGGCCCTGCTGCCCTACGCCATCGTGACCGTGGTCTTCGGCCTAGCCAACGTCGGTGGTGCCATCCCGAAGCTGCTCAATGCAGTCAAGATCAAGCTGGACTGGCCGCTGCTGGACGGCACCGTACTCGCGGCCGACGGCACCCCGATGGACACCTCGTACTCCCTGTCCGTCTTCGGCAACCCCGGAACACTGCTGCTCATCTCCGGTCTTATCGTGGCAGTGGTCTACTACTTCTTCAACGACGGCGGCAAGTTCGCCCTGGCTCCTTCGGCGCCCTGGACTAAATTCCTCGAAGTAGCCAACCGCATGAAATGGTCGGCCCTCACCATCGTTCTGGTCCTCGCCCTGGCCTACGTGATGAACTACTCTGGCCAAACCATCTCCATCGGTGAGTTCGTGGCCAGCGCCGGCGCGCTCTACGCCCTGTTCTCCCCCGTTCTCGGCTGGGTGGGCACCGCGGTTACCGGCTCGGACACGTCCGCCAACGCGCTGTTCGCCAACCTTCAGGTCACCGCCGCCAACAACCTGGGTGTCAGCCCGGATCTGCTGCTGGCATCCAACACCTCGGGCGGTGTCGTGGGCAAGATGATTTCCCCGCAGTCCCTGGCTATTGCCGCCACCGCCGTGCAGATGGAAGGCCAAGAGTCCAAGATTCTCAAGGCGGTCGTCGGCTACTCCTTCGTGTTCTTGGTTGCCGTCTGCGTCATCGTCTTCCTCATGACCAACGTCCTCGGATTCTTGGTCCCGGCTGTATAGCTCTGGCTCCCTGATGTGAACACCACTAAACTTGTCCTAGTCCCCCTATTGCATTGGAGTACCACATGAAAATCGCACTCTTTTCCACATGCATTGGTGACGCATTGTTCCCAGACGCGCACAAGGCCACTGCTTTGTTGCTCTCACGCCTGGGGCACGAGGTCGTCTTCCCTGAAGGCCAGACCTGCTGCGGCCAAATGCACATCAATACCGGTTACCAAGAAGAAACCGTCCCCATCATCCGCACCTACGCCGATGCGTTCGCGGACCCTTCCATCGACTACGTCGTCTCCGCCTCCGGCTCCTGCGTGGGCGCGGTGCGCGAGCAGCACGTCCGCATCGCGGACCGCTACGGCGATGCCGCGCTTGTCGACGGCGCGAAGAAGGCCGCCGACAAAACCCTCGACCTCCCAGAATTCCTGGTCGATGTCGCAGGCGTCACCAACGTCGGCGCGTTCTTCCCACACCGCGTGACCTACCACTCCTCCTGCCACGGTCGCCGCTTCCTCAAACTCGGCGACCGCCCTTACGAGCTGCTGCGTCAGGTCGAAGGTATCGACCTGGTGGAGCTGGACAACGAAGAAGAATGCTGCGGCTTCGGCGGCACCTTCGCGATCAAGAACGCCGAGGTCTCCGCCGCCATGGTGGGTGACAAGGCGCACCACATCAAGGACACGAAGGCAGAATACGTCACCGGCGGTGACTCCTCCTGCCTCATGAACATCGCGGGTTCCCTGTCTCGCCAGCACACCGGTATCCGCGCCATCCACATGGCGGAAATCCTGGCCTCCACTAAGGACAACCCCTGGACGCCGACCACCGCCGCTTATTCGAGGGAGAAGATGCTGTGAAAATCGGTCTGAACACCCCCACCATGCCGCCACATGCCCCGCACGTCCCGGGCAACCTCCGCGGCACCGAACAATTCCCACACGCGGCGCACGATGCGCTTAACAACGCCACCCAGCGCCGCAACCTGCACCACGCCACCACGACGATTCGCGACAAGCGCTCCGGCGCCGTCGGCGAGCTCGATGATTGGGAGGCGCTGCGCGAGGCAGGCTCCGCCACCAAGCAGGACGTCGCCGCCCGCATGGGCGAGCTCCTCGAGCAGTTTGAGGCGTCCGTGGTTGCCCGCGGCGGCCACGTGCACTGGGCACGCGACGCCAAGGAAGCCGGCGAAATTGCCACCCGCCTGGTGAAGGAGACTGGCGAGGACAACGTGGTCAAGGTCAAGTCCATGGCCACGCAGGAAATCGCCCTCAACGAGCAGCTTGAAGAGGCCGGCATCTTCGCTCAAGAGACCGATCTGGCCGAGCTCATCGTTCAGTTGGGCGAGGACAAGCCGTCGCATATCCTGGTGCCGGCCATCCACCGCAACCGCGCGGAGATTCGCGAGATCTTCTTAAAGAAGATGCCCGACCTGGGCCCCGATATTTCCTCCGAACCCGCTGAGCTTGCCGAGGCCGCACGCATGTACCTGCGCGAGCAGTTCATGAAGGCCAAGGTCGCCATCTCCGGCGCCAACTTCGGTATCGCCGAGACCGGCACCATCTCCGTGGTCGAATCTGAGGGCAACGGCCGCATGTGCCTGACCCTGCCCGAGACGCTCATCACCGTCATGGGCATTGAGAAGTTGCTCCCGACGTTCTCCGACCTCGAGGTGTTCATGCAGCTCCTACCGCGCTCTTCGACCGCCGAACGCATGAACCCGTACACCTCCCTGTGGTCTGGCGTCACCGAGGGTGACGGCCCGCAGAACTTCCACGTCATCCTCTTGGACAACGGCCGCACCGCGGCGATGAGCAACGAGATTGGCCGCGAGGCGCTCAAGTGCATCCGTTGTTCCGCATGTTTGAACGTCTGCCCGGTCTACGAGCGCACCGGCGGTCACGCCTACGGCTCCACCTACCCTGGCCCTATCGGCGCGGTCATTACCCCGCAGCTCACCGGCATCGATGACTACAAGGACCCCAACGCCTCCCTGCCCTACGCCTGCTCCCTGTGCGGGCGCTGCGACGAGGTCTGCCCGGTCAAGATCCCGCTGTCCGACGTCCTGCTGGAGATGCGGCACCAAAAGATCAAGCATCACAAGCCGCCGATCGAAGGCGCGATGCTCGGCGCCGCCAACATCGTCATGAACAACCCCGCCCTGTGGGACAAGGTCATGCGCATGGTGGTCTTCGGCCGCGTCTTGGGCGGCTTCAACGGCCAAATTGATTCCCTGCCGTGGATCTTTGGTGGCTGGTCTGAGGTGCGCAACACCGCGGTCCCGCCGAAGAAGTCCTTCCGCCAGTGGTTCGAATCCGATGAGGCGAAGAAGCTCCTGGCGCAGGCCCGCGAAGAGGGCCTGGCGCAGCAATCCCCTGCCGACCAGCACGTCGGCCCCAACCCGGATCAGCACGGCGAGAAGGAGGCCTAGACCATGGCACCGAAGTCTGCACCATTAACTACCCACCCGGCGAGCCCGGATAATGCGGCGGCGAAGAAAGAGATTCTTGCGCGCATTGCGAATGCGCAAAAGATTTCCAATATCCCCGCCTCAGTGGACGTCCCGCGGGACTACCACCGCGAGTTCGATTACCCGCGCGCGGAACTCATCGAGATCCTCGTCGACCGCCTAGAGGACTACAAAGCGGACGTGCACACGGCCACGGCGGGAGACCTGGGCGAGAAGATCGCCGAGATCCTCAGCCAGCGGGAGGCCCACAACGTGCGCTTTGCCCACGGCATGGACGCGGAGCTGTTCTCCGCGTTCAACGCCCGCGGCGGTAACGCACGTGCTGATGACGGCACCGCAGATCCGCGCGAACTCAACTCCGAGGACGCTGTGGTGACCGAATCCACCGCGTCCTCCGCACAGACCGGCACGATTGTCCTCACCTCCGGGGAGACGAACGGCCGCCGCGCACTGACGCTGGTTCCGGACCGCCACCTGTGCATCGTACGAGCTGAGGACATCGTGTACTCGGTGCCGGAGATGTTTGCCCGCATCACCCCGGATCGCCCGGCCACGCTCATCTCGGGCCCGTCTGCTACCTCGGATATTGAGCTCTCCCGTGTGGAGGGCGTGCACGGCCCTCGCGATCTCATCGTGGTCATCGTGACGGACTAGCGACTACTCGCGCGCGGGCACCCGGATTCCCGTCCGCGCGCTGATTGGTGCTAGAATCACATCGTTGTTGCCCAACACCACGGGCAGCACACTGTCTCCGTAGCTCAGCGGATTAGAGCATCGGTTTCCGGTACCGAAGGTCGCAGGTTCGATCCCTGTCGGGGACACGCATTGACCGGCGGTTTCTGCAGAATGCAGAGCCGCCGGTCTTGCTTTTCGGCTTAAACGACAAAATGTGTGTCTGGCTCGGCGTGTCGGGGTTAAGTAGCAAAAAGTGTGTCTCTCGGCGTGTCGTCGGTAGACACACTTCTTTTATCGGAGGGGGCCTTTTCTGATGCCGATGTTGTGTTGGTATTCGTCTCCGATAGCCTTGTCATAGAGGGCTGGGCGTCCGGTTTCGTTATCGGCGGCGTTGAGGTCTTCTGGTTCTAGATCGGTAACTTTGGCGAGTTGATCTAGTCCAAAATTGCACTGCCTGGCGATCTGTAGTGGGTCGTCAGGCAGTTGTGTTTTAGCATTGAGCCACCATTCCAGCATTTTGCGTTGCCGTTCTCCGCTTCGCCCTCGGTGCATTCTTGCTAAGAGCTTCAGTTGGGAGTTGATGCCGCCTTCCAGGCTATTTGTGGTTGATGCCCACGAAGTATCTGTCGATTCTGATGAGGGTTCGAGGTAGGTAAATAGGTATCCTTGTTTGCTGAGATGAAGTAGTGAGTTGTAGGCCTTGCGGACTCTGACGTGGGTGTATTCCCAGGTTCGGGTAGCCGTGCGTCGTTCTTTCGGTAGGGGTGTCTTTTCGTTGAGGAACGATTTGTAGACTTCGCCGAATTCATGCAGGTTGATCACCCATTCAGCGGCTTGTTCGGTGTTGGTTATCTGAGTCAGTTTTAACGCTAGGGCGTAGATGGTGTGCCCGGCTGGGGTGCGCGGTCGGCTGGTGGTGTACCGGCGGACAACACGTTGAGCATGGACAAGGCAGCGTTGAATTCGAGTGGTGGGCCAGCATGATTTGATCGCACTGTAGGCTCCTTGACCGCCGTCTAGAACAACGCATAACGGTGGCGCTAAGTGCTTGAGTAATTGGGTGTATGCGTAGGTTGATTCGCTTGTGGCCCACTGCCAGCACAGGACGTGGCTGCGTGTAGAAGCTATCAGAAGGCATCCGGCGGAAGTGTAGGTACCGTCGATAAAAACTTGATCGTAAATGCGATGCGGGTCTGGGGTATTGGGCACATCGATGTACCAAAAGGTTCTGAACCTGCGGTCTAAGGTCCATCTACTGACTCCACGGCGTGCAGCGATGTCAGCGAGCGTTTGGTGGCCGGTGACGTAGCTGTAGAAGTCGTTGAAGGCAGTGGCTTGGTGGATATCGGTGCGTTTTCGGGTGTGGGATTGTCGGCAGTTGGGGTTGGTGCATCGCCATCGTGTTGTACCGGCGGTCGTTGTGCCGTTTTTCTTCATTGGCCCTGCACAACCAGGGCACCGGGGTCTGTTTGTGGTCACTGACTAAGCAAACAGCACACCTGTACCACACGTTCGTGTCAGATCCCGATATTGAAGCAGAATCGGCTTGGAATAACACCTTGAAAGCTATTCCAAGCCGATTTTGAGAGCCTAACCAGCAACAACCGTCAAAAGCAGACACACTTTTTGCTACTTAACCCGCGTGTCGCGTGGGGGTTAGATTTGGCCTTTCTGGATGCCGATTGAGTGGGTGTAGTCGGTGTCGATAGCGTTGTCGTAGAGGGCTGGTCGTCCTGTTTCGTGGTCGGCTTGGTTCTCGTGTTGGGTCAGGGTGGAAACTTTGGCGAGTTGGTCCTGGCCCCAGTTGGACTGCCTGGCGATTCGTGCTGGATCGTCGGGCAGTTCGGTTTTTAAGTAGAGCCACCAATCCAGCATCCGGCGTTGTCGTTCGCCTGATCTTCCGCGGTGTGTTCTGGCAAGTAGTTTGATCTGGGAGTTGATGCCGCCTTCAAGGCTGTTGGTGGTGGATTTAATCCGGTTTTTCTCCAGCACACCTTCTGGTGGGGTGAGGTAGACAAACAGCAGGTCGGAGCGCCAGAGGTGGTTGAGGCTGTTGTAGGCCTTGCGCACGTTGTGATGTGTCCACGTGCGGGTCCATGTACCTGTTTTAGGGTCTTTGACCGTGGTTTTCTCGTCCATCCAGGAACGGTAGATCGTGGAGAATTCGTGCAGTTGCGCACCCCATGCTGCTGCTTGGTCCAGGGTGGTGATCCGGGTCAGTTTCAGCGCCAGTCGGTAGATGGTGCGCCCAGCATCAGTGCGGGGACGTGAGGTGGTGTAGCGGCGTACCACGCGTTGGGCGTGCACGAGGCAACGCTGGATTTTCGTGGTGGGCCAGCACTTTTTGATCGCGCTAAACGCTCCCTGGCCGCCATCGATAACGGCGATAAGTGGGGCTTCGATGCGCTCGAGAAGTCGTTGGTAGTCGCGCGTGGTTTCGTGTTTGCACCAGTGCCAGGCGATGACATGGTCGATAGTGGCGGCAATGATCAAACAGCCGCCGGCGGTATATGTGCCGTCTAGAAACACCTGGTCGTAGACCCGCCCGATGTGTCCGATGGTTGGATCGGGTACGTCAACGAGCCAGAAGGGTTCGAAGCGGCGTTGCAGTGTGCGCGGCGAGCATCCCACACGGCTGGCAATGGTATCGAGGCTGGCGCCAGTGGTCAGGTGGTCAATGAAGGCGGTAAAACCCGTGGAATTGGTGATGTCGATCCGGCGCTTCACACGCGACGCGCCGCAGTGTTTGCATCGCCACCTGGTAGTTCCTTTGCTGGTGGTGCCGTTGCGTTTCATCTCACCGCCGCAGTGGCAGCGTGGTTGGTTCTTTGACATTGTGACACCACACCACGCCGCATGTAGCACATCACTGCTGCCACACCGTGGATTTACCGTCCCGGAGCCAGATATATGCTCCCGGAGCATATACTTCTCTGAAACCTAGAGGTCAACCACTACAAGTCACCGAATCCAGACACACTTTCTGTCGTTTAACCCTGCTTTTCTCCTAGAAAACTGGTCTCCCAGAAAAACGAAAATAGGGTTAAGTAGCAAAAAGTGTGTCTGCTTTTGACGGTTGTTGCTGGTTAGGCTCTCAAAATCGGCTTGGAATAGCTTTCAAGGTGTTATTCCAAGCCGATTCTGCTTCAATATCGGGATCTGACACGAACGTGTGGTACAGGTGTGCTGTTTGCTTAGTCAGTGACCACAAACAGACCCCGGTGCCCTGGTTGTGCAGGGCCAATGAAAAAAAACGGCACAACGACCGCCGGTACAACACGATGGCGATGCACCAACCCCAACTGCCGACAATCCCACACCCGAAAACGCACCGATATCCACCAAGCCACTGCCTTCAACGACTTCTACAGCTACGTCACCGGCCACCAAACGCTCGCTGACATCGCTGCACGCCGTGGAGTCAGTAGATGGACCTTAGACCGCAGGTTCAGAACCTTTTGGTACATCGATGTGCCCAATACCCCAGACCCGCATCGCATTTACGATCAAGTTTTTATCGACGGTACCTACACTTCCGCCGGATGCCTTCTGATAGCTTCTACACGCAGCCACGTCCTGTGCTGGCATTGGGCCACAAGCGAATCAACCTACGCATACACCCAATTACTCAAGCACTTAGCGCCACCGTTATGCGTTGTTCTAGACGGCGGTCAAGGAGCCTACAGTGCGATCAAATCATGCTGGCCCACCACTCGAATTCAACGCTGCCTTGTCCATGCTCAACGTGTTGTCCGCCGGTACCCCACCATCCGACCCCGCACCCCAGCCGGGAACACCATCTACTCCTTATCGTTAAAACTGACTCAGATAACCAACACCGAACAAGCCGCTGAATGGGTGATCAACCTGCATGAATTCGGCGAAGTCTACAAATCGTTCCTCAACGAAAAGACACCCCTACCGAAAGAACGACGCACGGCTACCCGAACCTGGGAATACACCCACGTCAGAGTCCGCAAGGCCTACAACTCACTACTTCATCTCAGCAAACAAGGATACCTATTTACCTACCTCGAACCCTCATCAGAATCGACAGATACTTCGTGGGCATCAACCACAAATAGCCTGGAAGGCGGCATCAACTCCCAACTGAAGCTCTTAGCAAGAATGCACCGAGGGCGAAGCGGAGAACGGCAACGCAAAATGCTGGAATGGTGGCTCAATGCTAAAACACAACTGCCTGACGACCCACTACAGATCGCCAGGCAGTGCAATTTTGGACTAGATCAACTCGCCAAAGTTACCGATCTAGAACCAGAAGACCTCAACGCCGCCGATAACGAAACCGGACGCCCAGCCCTCTATGACAAGGCTATCGGAGACGAATACCAACACAACATCGGCATCAGAAAAGGCCCCCTCCGATAAAAGAAGTGTGTCTACCGACGACACGCCGAGAGACACACTTTTTGCTACTTAACCCCGAAAATACCCCGCACCAAGGCGGGGTCAGGGTAGCTAAAAACTAGAGCTGGAACGGGCCCGGCTCCAGAGCCAACATGCCGAGCATCATGGCGCCGATCAGAACAAAAGTGAAGATAGCGCCTGCGAGCCACGGGCCGAAGACCTCGCTGAAGAAGGAGTCATTGTCGCGTGCTTCCTGCTCGCGCTGCGCCTGGGCGTCACGCTCAGCGATGATGTTGCTCATGCCGTGGTTCCTCTCTAAAAATAAGCTGGTAGACGAGTAAAGTATAGCGCGCTATCCCCTGAATGTCACCAGAGGGTAACGATATGAGGCCGTGTCCCCTACCCAGCGGGGGCACCCACGGCGTCGGCACGCTAGACCACTCCTGGATCCTCGCCGTTTTCTAGCGCGTCCACAAACTCGTCGCGATCGGCGAACATGCGCGCGATGTCCTCCTCGGCCCCAGCAATCCACAAGCCGAATGATTCATCGTAGGTCAAGGCTTTACCCTGGTTCTCGGCGAGCATCCCTTCCATGACCTCGGCTTGGTCCGCAGTGGGCTCACCATCGGTGAAGTCCTCTGGATCCCCCAATACCTGAGACTCCTGAGTAAAGGACGTAATGCGGTACAGCGAGTATTGCTTCTCGACGTCCTCGAAGAGGTCTTGGCTCATCATGGGTCCATCACGGCCTTTCTGGTGAGACGACAAAGGGCGCGGCGCATAATTGGCACCGCGCCCCATCCTAGCGGTTTAGCCGCGCGGCATGATGATCCACATGATGAGGTACGCCAGAAGCTGCGGACCGGGGAGCAAGAACGAGCAGATGAACAGCACTCGTACCAGAGTGGAGTTGATGCCGTAGGTCTCGCCGATACCGCCCAGAACGCCGCCGACCATGTTGTCGGTGGTGGAGCGGTGGAGTCGGCGCTGCAAGACCGGGGTGGGTTCCGAGTGGTTCATGAAGCCGTCGTTGTAGGTGGCCTTCGGAATATCGTTGTCGTTGCCATTCATGGAATTCATGGCGAGCCTCCTTGTGTATCTGGTCCAATGTTGTTTTCTTTTGGCACTTTCCATTGAACCCAACTACTCGAAGGAACGCATCAGGGCGATCCCTGATCTTTCCCCTGACCCGGCCCTGAACTTGACCTGGGGCGTACTGATTAGGCGCGGGACGCGGGCAAGAGGTCGTCGCCCGGGAACCCCGGCACGCCCGGAACATTATCGACGGCAAGAATGCCGTCGAAGAACTTCTTGAACACCGGTAAGTCCGCGGGATCTAAGTGGTCGAATACAAGGCGGCGCACGGACTCCACGTGATTCGGAGCGGCGTTTTTCAGCCGTTCAAACCCCGTATCCGTGAGGCGAACGACGATTCCACGTCCATCGCCTTTTGCCTTGGACTTTTCCACGATGCCGCGGCGCTCCATGCGGGTGACCTGGTGGGAGGTGCGGGAACGATCCCAATCCAACTCGGCACACAGCTCGCGAAGACGCAGGCAGCGATCGTCGGCTTCAGAAAGAGTAACGAGCACCGCGAACTCCGATGCGGAGATCTCGCTTCCCAGCAAGAGGGTCTCGTCCATACCACGGTCTACCTTGCGCATTGCGGCGAGATAGGTACGCCAGAAGTCCTGTTCTTGGCCATTGAGCCATCGCGGGTTTGTAGTCACGTCAACAATCTATCCTGATTTAGTACCTGGGCACAAGCCCAACTAAACACACTCGTTTTCAATAGTTATCGCTTTAGATTATGTAAGAAACCCACAGGATGCAATACCTTTCTGAAAAATCGTGACTATTGTCATGCCAACTTCAGTTCCCGCATACTGCGCTCGGTTTTGTCGCGCACACCGGAATAGCGCTCCGGGACACAGGTGAACACAACCACTTGATTGTTCGCGCCCACGGCGTTGAACACCGCGGCCATATCGAGAAGGCGCCCAGTGTCGGTGGAACCCAGCGCATCGTCAACGATTACCGGTACCGGTTCCCTACCTCCGATTCGTCTACTATTGGATTCCTGATCTGTACTGCTGCTATCAGCGACCAGGTCCGCAATGGCGAAGCGCGTGAGCATCCGGAGCTGTTCCTTCGCACCACCCGATAATGCCCCGAGCTCTACGGTGCGACCGTCCTTAGTCCGCGACACTACGTTCAGCTCATCGTCCAGCTCGAAGTTGACGCCCTTACCAAACACCACGCTTGCCAACCCCGCCAGGCGAGAAACAAAAGGTGCTGCGTACCGCGCACGCGCTGCATCGCGGTGACGCACCAACGTTTCCCGCAGGAGTTTCACTGCGCGGGCCTGTCGCTCGAGGCTGGCAGCTTCCGCGCTAAACTGCTCTACCCGCATCTCCGCTCGCTGAAGCTCCTCTTCGGCACCGGCGGCATGCGAGATTCTCGCCTCGAGGCCGGCAAGCTTCAGTGCGGCGTTCTCAATGGTCTCCTTATGCGTTGCCACGGCTGTTTCCGCAGCAGTAGCACGGCGTCGCAGCTGCTCGACGTCCTTTTCTTCCAGCACGGCCCGCTGTGTGTCTCGTTCCCGGCAGGCAGCCGCTAATGAAGCCTCGGCCTCCTCCACTGCAGTGTTCAGGTCCTCGTCGCTGTTGCTTTCCACGGCCGTGTTCAAAACCTGACGGGCTTCCTCACGGGCTTCGATGACGCCAGCACGCTGTGCATTCGCCTCAGACAGCGCGATGGTCGCCTTTCTCGCCTGCCAGGGTTCAAGCTGAGCCCCTACTGCGTCGACCGCCGCAGCGGCGTCGTCGACGGCCTGCTCCGCCTCATCAAGAGCCCTGCGAGCTGCATCCAGTGTCAACTCTTCCCCGCTGCTCGTGGCGACTTCCTGATGCTGTTCGATAGCTGCCTCAATGGCCTTTAGCTCGGCCCGCAAAGCTGCCACATCCGCCTGGGAAGAATCGCTGCCCCGGAGAGTAGAAACCACGGCGGCGCGCTGCCGTTTGAGCCCATTGATTTCTTGTTCCAGTTCGTCTTGCTCCCGCTTCTGCTGCCGCAGTTCAGCGAGACTTTCCACCCCGAAGCGCTCGATGAGCTGAGCGAATTCTTCTTCGACCCGAGTGCGCTCCGCGCGGTCTTTTTCTAGCTCCCGGGCCGTGCGACCGGGATCAAAAACAGCACGCAGCGATCCCACGGTGATCTCCGTGCCAGCCCCCAGCTCCACCACCAACTCGTCGCCCGAAACGGAAACTACGTGCTCGACACCGTCAACGTTGAGAGTGTCTTCCCCGGTGGAAGTAACCCGCAACTTAGCGGCACTTGCGCTAATCCGTTCCCGGAGCTGGTCCGCGGTGTTGCGCAACTGTTCCGCCGTATCAACGTCCTTGTCTTTAACCCGCGGCGCTAACGCGGCCAGCTTTTCTTGGGCCGCGGCCATGTCGGCGTCGATGCCATCGATTGCTTGCAGCGTATCGCGCAACTGCGCCGCCCGGTCGCGGTTTTGCGCCAGGTGAACCGCTGCCGCGGCCTCCTTCCGCGCTGCCTTGGCGGAGTCCACCGCACCCCTCTTTTCCTCCAATTCTTTGTTCAGCGCAGTGATCGTGTTCTCTTCTACGGTGGCGCGTTCCTTTAAGGCAGGGAACTTCTCCTCTATCGCCACCACCGCGGCTTCCTTCTCCGCGAGCACGTCGCGCAGGTGTCGGCGCTCCGCAACCTTCGCGGCCGCGTTGTCGCGCAGGGCCTCCTGTCGAGATACTTGGTTAATAGCCAGTTCAAGTTTCCGCTCGACGGCCTCGAGGGCGTCCAACTCCACGGAATAGGCTTCATATTCCCGCTGGGCCTCTGGCAATGACCGGCGCGCCGATTCTAGGCGCAGCGACTGCTCGCGGTGTGCTTCCACGTCACCTTCAAGTTCTGCGACGCTGCGCCGCGCTTCCTCCAACGCATTCTCAGCCTGCTCAAGATTGTCCTGAGCCTTGGCGTATTCCTTCACGGGCTTGCCGGTCTTGCTGAAAAACTGAAAATAGCGGCGTTCCACTTCCTGGAACAGTTCGGTGTCATGCTGTCCCAACTCGACCTGGGACTCGGAGTCACGGGGATCATCAACGGCCGTGGAGACGCGGGCAGCCTCGCCTAGCGCAGCGGATACGGAAGGTATGCCTGCAGCGGCGATACCATCATTGAGGTCATCTTGGCGCATAAACAGGGTCTCCCGCAACGAGGCATCCACATATTCATCGAGAATGCGTTGGAGCTCGTCGTGTGCCTCTTCACCGCGCAGCTCGCGGCGCTGCGGAGCAGTGATGGTCAGCTCACACTTCCGCTGCTTCAGGAACTGCTTGAGAACCGTGAACCGATACGGGCCGACGGTCGCCTCCAACCTCACGGTCAATGGCGCATCCTTGCCCACAGTGCCCATCGCCATGACATCTTTGTGCTTCGTGGTGTGCTTGGTGTTGAGGACTAGGTTGATGGCTTCTGCGATAGTGGACTTGCCGGATTCATTCGGCCCGGAGATTACCAACACGCCGTTGTCCGGAATGTCGTCTAAGCGCAGGCGCTCGATGGAGCGCATGTTTTCAATCTCAATGCTGTGCAACTTCATGGCGGCCTAGCCTTCCTTTCGAGCAAGACGGTAAAGCAGGTTGGCAGCATCCCGCGCAGTGGGATCATGGTCCATGTCGGCTACTAATTCATCTAGAGCGGCTTGTGCGAAGCCGCTGATATCCGCATTGGCAAGCTCATCTTCAGACGGCGCAATGATGAGATCCATGAGCCGTTCCCGCGGATAAATATTCGCGAACACCGGCCGGAGGCGCTCCAGTTCCTCTTCCAGCCGGCGGTTGTCTTCCATTCCGATTGCCCCCTCCAGGGCGTACTTCACCACAGTGGAGTCTTTGCGGGGATACGCCTCAAGGCGTTGGATGAAGCGGTCAACATCTTCAGAAGAGCTCAAACTCTCTTTGAAGGTATCAAAAGTCCACGTCCCTACTTCGCGTTTGTCCACGCTCACCTGCGCTTGCCCGGGTCCGTCCTTGGTAATGTCCACGACCAAGGCATTGCCCGAATCATGTTCGCCGCCACCCGCCGAGTCCAAGTCATGGAAGTCGGTGACCTCCGGGCTGCCGGAGAACCACACCGCACCCGTGGAACCCAGCTCTTCAGTGTTATGCGTATCGCCCAGCGCCACGTAGTCGATGGCGCCGGCACGCAGATTCTCTTCCACATTATTGAGGTCAATCAGGTCCGGCTTCGGCTCGCTCGAGCGGCCTTGGACCTGACCGTGCCCCACGACGATCCGGATCCTCGGATCAGGGTCGAGGCCAGCGATGGCGTCAGCCACCAGATCCGTAGTAGCGGTTCGCGCGCGCAGCGGCGCCCCGATAAGTTCCACACCCGGGCGCACCTCCAGCGGTTCGATGTCTGCGAAATAGTAGACCCCGTCGAGATCCTTCGTTTTGTGGAAGATGGAATGCGCCACCAAGGGATCATGGTTACCGGGCAGTAGATAGACCGGCACCGGTAATGCCTTGAGCACTTCCCAGATGCGCCCCTCCGTCTGGCGGGTCAACGAGTTGTAATCAAAAACGTCCCCCGCGACGACGATGAACTCCGCATCCACCTCCTCCGACAGTTCACCCAGCGCGGCAACGGCACGCAGGCGCGCTGCGGAAAAGCGCGCCTGGGCTTCGGCCTTGTCGCCGCCGCCATCGGCCAGAAAGTGGCGATACATGCCGAGCTGCCAGTCCGAAGAATGAATAAAACGGACTGACTCAGCGTGTGAGCTATTTCTACTGGTGCTCTGTGACGAGGTTTTGTGGGTGTGGGTCATACTTCACGTTTCTAGCAGACGACCCAGACATCAGCTCGACAGTTGCTCACGACCATCGAAAATCAGTGCGTAAGACCGTGATACAGGTCTTCGACGTCGCTGATAGCACGCAGCAAATCGATGTTGGTGTAGCTCACCGCGCGCATCGCCTTGCGGAGCAAGTCGGGGTCGGAGTCATCCAACGCGGGCGCCACCTTGGGGCGGGGTAGGTCCGGCAGTTGACGCCCGTTCCAGAAGCGTTCATTGCGTTCCGCGCGGGCCTGTTCGTCATCGCTCTCGCCGGAGTCGTCGGTATCCAGCCCAGCGTTGCGTTCTGCTTCCTTATTCGCATGCGCGATGGCGGACTCATCGATCGTCGCGAAGCTCAGTCCGCGCAGCGCCAACACCTGCTCAGGGTCCGATTCCAGGCGTTGGCTCCAGCGCGTGGCCACCGCCATCACGTGTTTGCATAGCCGCTCCGGGTCCGGGCAGTCGCAGCTGATGCGCAGATCAAATGGTTCCTCGCCGAGTATGTAGTCAAGCAGCTCTTGGGAAAATTCCCCAGAGCGGGCGCGCTGCATGCCATTGGGGACATCGGCGATAAGTGTGGTCACCGCTTGCTTGGCACCGTCGCGCCGTGGAAGTTGGATAACCACTGCGAAGGGCTCGTTTTGACTACCGGCCACCCGGCCGTGCACAGCGCCGTCGCGCAATTCCAGGTCCACCACGTTCCCGGCGCGTGCATAGGTCAGCCCTCGCTTGGCGCGACCGGACTCGACATGTTCAAAGATGAGGTTGTCCAGATGGCGTTTCAGGTCACCAGGATTCCAGGTTCCCGGCGCTTCTCGACGCCGCTCGGTCTCACGCACCAGATCCCGCGCGGCGTCGAGGGGCGAACGCCGCTCAGGTTCACTGGTCTCAGCGGCCGAGTTCACACGCTGCTTGCGGCCGAAATTGAGGTAGATGACGTTGTCGTCGTCGCCGTTACCGCGCACTCCTTGTGGTGCCATAACCTATACCTCTCCCTTCTGATACTGGAGACCAGCGCCGGGGCGGTCGGCGCCAGGTTCCGCGCCCCGGTAGCTCATGAGCTCTGCCAACTGATCCGCGTCCAGCTCAGTGAGCCAGCCCTCGCCCTCGCCGACCACTGCACCGGCGAGGTGCATCTTGCCGTCCACAATGTCCTGGATGGATTCCTCCAGGGTGCCCGCCGTAATCATCTTGTATACCTGCACGTTGCGCTGCTGTCCGATGCGGAACGCGCGGTCCGTCGCCTGGTTCTCCACCGCGGGGTTCCACCAGCGATCCATGTGCACCACAACGTTCGCCGCGGTGAGGTTGAGCCCAGTACCGCCCGCCTTCAGCGAGAGGATCATCGCCGGCGCGCCGTCACTGGATTCCTGGAAGTCCTCCACCATGGCATCGCGCTTCGTCTTGGTCACGCCGCCATGCAAGAACGGGATGTCTCGTCCGTACTGCTCAGAAAGGTACGGCTGCAAGATATCGCCGAAGGCCTTGTACTGGGTGAAGATGAGCACCTTCTCCCCCGCCTCGACTGATTCGTCGATGATCCGCATGAGCTCGGCCACCTTGCCGGAGCGGTGCTGGCCCTTCAGCGTCACCGCGGAGCCGTCGCCGAGATAATGCGCAGGGTGGTTGCAGATTTGCTTGATACGGGTCAGCGAGGAGAGCACGAGGCCGCGGCGCGCGATGCCCTGGGATTGTTCGAGGCGCTTCTGCACGTCGTCGACAAGCGCCTTGTACAAGCTGGCCTGCTCGCTGGTCATCCGGACCGTAATGATTTGCTCCGACTTCTCCGGCAGATCGTCGATGATCGTCGGATCCGTCTTTAATCGGCGCATGATGAACGGTGCGGTGAGCAGCCGCAGGCGCTCCGCCATCGTTTCATCGTTGTCCCGCTCGATGGCTTTGGCGAAATGGTTGCGGAAGAAATTAGCAGTGCCCAGCACACCCGGATTACAGAAATCCAGAATCGAGCGCATCTCGGACAGGCGGTTTTCTACCGGCGTGCCCGTCAGCGCGATGCGTTGACGCGACGGCAGCGAGCGGACCGCCTTGGACGCCCTGGTGGTGGAGTTCTTGATCGCCTGCGCCTCGTCAAGCACCACCCGGTCCCACTCCACCGCACCCAGCGTCTTGAAGTCACGGGCGACGGTGCCGTACGAAGTGATTACCAGGTCGTGCTCGGAGGCCGCGTGGACCAGCTCCGCATCCTTCAAGCGCGCGGGGCCATGCTGGACCATCACGCGCAGCGAGGGAACAAACTTTGACGCTTCCCGTGCCCAGTTACCCACGACCGAGGTGGGTGCCACCACGAGCGTCGGGCCCGGAGCTTCATCGCGAGTATGCTCGACTGCCAACAACGACAACAGCTGCAGGGTCTTGCCCAAGCCCATGTCATCAGCGAGCACGGCACCAATGTTGTTGCGTGACATCCAATACAGCCAATCGACGCCACGGCGCTGATATTCGCGCAACTCCGCGTGAACGGTATCGGGGATCTCCACCCGATCGGGCGCCTGCGTCGCCATGCCGCCCACGAGGCTGGAGTGCCACGTCGATCCCGTAAACTCCACAGGCTCGGAAGCCAGAGACTCCAACGCCAGCTGCCGCAGCTCCGTCACGGTGAGTTCGCCGGTGGTCTCATCCGCGTGCTGGGCGTTGAACTCTTCACGCGCTTTCTCTGCTTCGGCCTGCAGCATCCGCCGTCCGGGGAGATCTAATTGCTTCGCGTGCTCCGCTTTGGCCGCGAGGCGTTCGACGTCTTGTCGCTTGCGATCCCGGGCCTTCTGGGACAGCTGCTGCATGTAGTCCTGGATCTTGCCCAACGCGGAGGTGTCCGCCATAACCCACTCGCCACGGAGGCGGATGAGGCCGGACTTGGATTGAACGAGGCGTTCCATCTCGTCGTCGGAAAGCTCAGTGTCGCCGACGGACAGCCGCCAGTTGTACTCCATGAGCTTGTCCATACCCAGATGCGACGAGGTTGCGGCAACGGCCGGGTCGCGCACCTCGCGAGTGTCCAATTTCGCGGTGGTCTCCGCATGCGCCCACGCCCGCGGCAGCATGACCGTGAACCCCGCCGCCTTCATTTTCTCTACGCCAGTAGAGACGAAATCCACCACGTCCGCGGTGGATAAAAACACGTCCCACTCCCCCTCCACCGTTGCGTCCAAGGGGGCAATTCCGCCTTGGGTTTCCAGTTGGGGCGCCAATGCAACCGCACGGCGGTGGGCCTCCCGGAGCTTCTCGACGCTCGCGACATCCAAGTCCTGCAAACGCACCGGCATCGGCGAGTCAGTACCGGAGCGCACACGCACGCGCACCGGCCACACCGCCTGCGCTTCGGCGGTCTCGTCATCGAGTTCGCTATCTACTGCGGGCGGCTCCTCCACGATAAAAACCAGTTGCAGATCCACCGAGGTAATCGAGTCTTTCCACTCATTCAGCGCGCGCAGCAGCTGGGCCCGGCCGCGCCGCACGGGGCGCGTGGTCAACAGGGCGTCGGCAAACTCGTGCCAGGGATAAGGCCGCGGCTCAGTGCGCAGGGGTTGCAAGTGGGTGAACGCGATCCAATGAACTAGTTCATTGGCGAGGTCCTCGCTCAACGATCGGTTATTCGCCACCAGCACGCCGGGCGCCGACCCGAGCATTTCAGCGAGCCAACTGCGCTCCCCCAGCCCAGAAGCCAACTGCCACATGGGGAACCACTCGCCGGCCTGATAGGAAAGCCTGATGGTAACGCGGCCGGCTTTCACGAAGCGACGCAAACCCCGGTAGGCATGAACAAGCCATAGAAGATCTGGCGCCAGCGTTGCCTTGTGTTCCGGGGACACCGAACTCTGCGACTCGGTCACGAAAGTGAGCTGTTCGAGAACCCTGATGGCTTCCTCTGGCGCATACATCGCCATGGGCACCATGAGCGAGACATCCCGCCCCTTCGGGGTACGCAGCGAGACGCGAGCCCGGTTGCGAAAGCTCTTCTTCGCAAGCATCTGTTCGACTACATCCGGGAACGTCCCCGCGGGCACATTGGACGGAACCATAATCTTGTGGCCTTCTACCTGTTCGATCCACAGACTCAGGCCCGAGACGGGCAGCCAGAGACCGTGTACCAGGTATTGAGACATGCCGAATATTCTATCACCGCGAGAATTTTCGCCGCCGGGCTGCAGTTTTCTGCATAGTTTTCACGATCGTTACAGTTTCGTTATTTATTGCGAAGTTCCCTGCATGCATACATTTTCCGACTCCACTGAGTCGTACAACACACTGTGAAATAGTTTGGGTCACATTCAATATCCCGTTACCGTGATCAAGGTCCCTGTGCAGAGAGGTTACACACAGGCATCACACAGTTCTAGAGAAGATTTTGACTGACTAGTTCACGTGCACCGCGCCGCCCTGACTCGCGGCGCCATCAAGTTTAAGGAGAAAAATGGCTGAGAGTACTTGGTACCTCATTGCGATTATCATCTATCTATTCGCAATGCTCGCCATCGGATACTGGAGTTACAAGCAGACCGACGAGTACGACGACTACGTCCTCGGCGGCCGCGGCCTCCACCCGTTCGTGGCAGCATTATCCGCCGGCGCCTCAGATATGTCCGGCTGGCTACTCATGGGCCTCCCCGGCGCCCTATTCCTGTCCGGGATGTCCGAGATCTGGATGGCCGTCGGCCTCCTCGTCGGCGCCTGGGCCAACTGGAAGTGGGTCGCCCCGCGCCTGCGTTCCTACTCTGAGGTTGCAGAAAACTCCATCACGGTCCCTTCCTTCTTTGAAAACCGCTTGGGAGACAAGTCCCGACTGCTCCGCATCATCGCCGCAGTCATTATTATCTTCTTCTTTACTTTCTACATCTCCTCCGGCATGGTCTCCGGTGGCCGCTACTTCGAGTCCACCTTCAACGGCGACTACCTCACCGGAATGATCATCGTCGCCGCGGTAACCGTGGCCTACACCTTCATCGGCGGCTTCCTCGCGGTGTCCTACACCGATGTCGTCCAGGGCGTCCTCATGTTCCTGTCCCTTATGATCGTCCCCGTCATGGCGCTGCTGGCGCTGGACAACCCAATGGACATCTTCACTTTCGCCTCCGAGAACCCCTACGGCTCCAACGGCGTTGTGGACAACCCCGACTACTTCAACCTGGTCAAGGGCGTCTCCGTCGGCGTCATCGTGGGCAACCTAGCCTGGGGCCTGGGCTACTTCGGCCAGCCGCACATCATCGTGCGCTTTATGGCCCTGCGCAAGCCTTCCGACGCCCGCGCAGGACGCTTCTACGGCGTCACCTGGATGTTCCTGTCCATCCTGGGCGCAGTCTTCGTCGCGCTCGTCTCCACCGTGTTCTTCACCGAGACCGGCAACTCGATCACCGACCAGGAAAACTTCGAAACCGTATTCCTCGACCTGGCTCAGGTCATGTTCCACCCGCTGCCAGCAGGCTTGGTGCTCACTGCGGTGCTCGCCGCCATCATGTCCACCATGTCTTCCCAGCTGCTCGTGGTCTCCACCTCACTGATCGAGGACCTGTTCAAAATCTTCGCCAAGAAGCATCCTTCCCAGGACACCCTGATTAACCTCTCCCGGACGATGATCGTGGCTGTCTCCCTCATCGCAGCAGTACTGGCCATCAACCCGTCCGACTCCATCCTGGGCCTCGTCGGCTTCGCGTGGGCCGGCTTCGGCTCCGCCTTCGGCCCAGTGGTTCTGCTGTCGCTGTACTGGCGTCGTCTCAACGCCACCGGAGCCATCGCCGGCATGATCACCGGCGCCGTCGTCTCCCTGGCGTGGGGTATGTCCCCGCTTTCCGACGTCCTCTACGAGATCGTCCCAGGCTTCTTCCTCGCCCTCGTGGTCACCGTGGTTGTCTCCCGGATGACCAAGGCCCCGAACGAGAAGATCACCTCCGAGTTCGATCGCGCCACCAAGCTGGCCCGCATCGTCGGCGACGATGCCGATGCTTCCTTCGAGGAAGCCGCCGCACAGGTGGACAACAACCCGGGAACGGCCCGCGCCTAAACACCCCGGAACGAAAGAAGGCTCACCCCTAGTCCAACTAGGGCGTGAGCCTTTTGCGTTTCTACTTCCTGCTGCTGACCACCGCGACGGTGTGCTGGGCAGCGACCCTGGCCTGGCCGCGGCTCAACGCCACGGATGAGCCAGGGCTGCCGTCGGCAAGCGCATTGGCGGCCCAGGTCACTGTGGTGCCGCAACGCCCAGCGACCCCCGGCTACGAACGGGAGCACTTCGGCGCCGGGTGGGCCGACCTTGAGCATTGCACCGCTCGGGAGGACGCTATTCTTCGGCAAACTAGCGGTCCCGCACGACTACCGGGACCCGGTTCCCCGTGCAAAGTAGACATCGGCACGTTCTACGACCCTTACGCCCACGCCACGGCCCCCATCGCGACACAGACCATTGAGGTGGACCACGTCTTCCCGCTGGCCGCCGCGTGGGACTTGGGCGCGCACTCGTGGGACGACGCCACGCGCCAACGCTTTGCCAACGACCCGCGGAATTTAATTGCCACGGCGAAAGACCTCAACCGCGACAAATCAGACCAGCTTCCCTCCCAATGGCTCCCGCCATCACCGCGTACTCAGTGCTGGTACGCGCGCCGTGTGCTGGCGGTAGCCGTCGACTACGGCCTCGCGGTCCCCCGCGCAGACGTGGCCACGACGCGGCGCATCTGCCTGCTGAGTGCCCGGTGAAGTCCACTTTTCATGCGGAAACAGGTAGGGTACCGAATTATGAATTTCCTCATCGCACTTCACGTTCTCGCGGCAATATTGTTCCTCGGCCCGGTCACCGTGGCCGTTTCCTCCTTCCAGGTCAAGGCGCTCAAGGCCTCTGAGGGCGACGTCGCCTCCCGTGGCGCGGCACAGACGCTGGCTAACATCACGAAGAACTACGGCATGCTCTCGGCTATCGTGCCGGTCATCGGCATCACGATCTTCCTGACTGATATGGCTACCTACGGCAAGATGGGCCAGTTCCACGCCTCTATCCTGCTCTCGGTCATCGCGTGGGCGCTGCTCTTCTTCCTCATCGTGCCCCGCCAGCAGAAGGCCCTGGACGCCCTGGCTAACCCGGGTGCCGAAGGCTCCTTCGACTGGGCCAAAATGAAGTCCCAGCTGTCCATGTTCGGCGGCATCTTCTCCCTACTGTGGGTGGTCATCGCCATCCTCATGTTCATCTAGCGCTTCTACGCAACTTCGCCGGCAGCTCTCCCGCTGCCGGCTTTTGCGCTTTTCGACGCCGCCCGCGCCCCAAGCACCCCACTCGGCGCCGACCCAAGCACCGCAGCCGCGCGAGTGTGGCGGTTTGGGCGCACGGCCTAAGTACCCCATCCAGGCTGGCCCACCTCACCGCAGCCGCGCGAGTGTGGCGGTTAGGGCGAGGTGGCCTAAGTACCCCACAAACGTCGGCGCCGGTCACCGCAATCGCGCGAGTGTGGCGGTTAGGGCGAGGTGGCCTAAGTACCCCACAAACATCGGCGCCGGTCACCGCAATCGCGCGAGTGTGGTGATAAGGGCACGCCCAAAGTACCCCACTCAGTGCCGCCTCCGGCGATGCAGCCGCGCAAGTGTGGCAGTTTGGGCGCGGCAGGCTGACGGCGGCACGACAAAACCCGGGAGCGCAATGCGCATCCCGGGTTAGCGTCTAGAGGGCGAAAGACGGAGACTAGTCGCGCCAGCTACCTCGGCGGTCGTCACGGTCGCGTCCGCCGCCGAAGCCACGGCCACCGCGGCCACCACGACGGTCATCACGGCGATCTCCACCGCGATCATCACGGCCACGTCCGCGTCCGCCGAAGCCACGGCCACCGCGGTCATCACGGTCACGTGGCGGGCGTCCAGTGTCCTTCTCAATGTTGATGAGCTGGCCCTGGATACGAGTATCGGACAAGCGGCTCAACACGGAAGGATCCAAGTTCTTCGGCAGCTCCACGATGGTGCGGTTTTCCGTAATCGTGATGCGTCCAAAGTCGCCGGAGGACAAGCCGCCCTCATTCGCGATAGCGCCAACGATGGCGCCTGGTCGCACGTTGTGGCGACGGCCCACCGCAATACGGTAAGACTCGAAGTCACCATCCGGGCGGCGCGGTCCGCGGTCGCGGCCACCGCGACGGTCGTCACGGTCACGGCGGCCACCGCGACGGTCATCGCGGTCGAACTTGTCCCGGTCGAACTTGTCGCGCTTGTGCTTTGGCTGCTCCTTCATCAGGAACTCAGTGTCACCCTGCAGGGCAACTGCCAGCGCAGCAGCGATATCGTCCATCGCAACGTTGTTGGTCTCCGAGTACTTACGCAGCATCCCGCGGAACATTTCCATCTGGGAATCATCGAGCTTCTCGGTGATCTTCTGGGTGAACTTAGCCTTGCGGGCGGTATTCACCTCATCGACGGAAGGCAGATCCATTTCTTCCAGGCGGGCCTTGGTGACACGCTCAATGTTGCGCAGCATGCGGCGCTCACGAGGAGTCACGAACAGGATTGCCTCGCCGGTACGGCCTGCACGGCCGGTGCGGCCAATGCGGTGGACATAGGACTCAGTGTCGTTCGGAATGTCGAAGTTGACCACGTGAGAGATACGCTCAACGTCCAGGCCACGCGCCGCAACATCGGTAGCAACGAGGATGTCCAGGCGGCCGTCCTTGAGCTGGTCGACGGTGCGCTCACGCTGGTTCTGCGCGATGTCGCCGTTAATGGCAGCAGCGCTGTAGCCCTGCGCACGCAACTGCTCTGCGACGTTCTCCGTCTCATGCTTGGTGCGCACGAACACGATGATGCCGTCGTAGTCAATGACCTCGAGGATGCGGGTGAACGCATCCATCTTGGCGCGGTGCGGGGTCAGCAAGAAACGCTGGGTGATGTTCGTGTTGGTACGGGTCTCCGACTTCACGGTGACCTCGGCTGGGTCGTTCAGGTATTGCTTGGAAATCCGGCGGATGCCATTCGGCATCGTCGCGGAGAACAAAGCCACCTGCTTGTCATCCGGCGTATCCGCCAGGATGCGCTCCACGTCTTCCTGGAAGCCCATGTTGAGCATCTCGTCAGCCTCGTCCAGAACAAGGTACTTCAGCTGGGAGATGTCCAGGGACCCCTTCTCCAGGTGGTCGATAACGCGCCCCGGAGTGCCCACGACGATCTGCGCACCACGGCGCAGGCCGGACAGCTGGATGCCGTAGGCCTGGCCACCGTAAATCGGCAGCACCTCGATGCGTCCGAGGTGATCCGCAAACGACTGGAACGAGTCGGCAACCTGCAAGGCCAGCTCACGGGTCGGAGCCAGGACCAATGCCTGCGGGTAGCGCGCAGCGGCGTCGATACGCGACAGCACCGGCAGCGCAAACGCCGCGGTCTTGCCCGTACCGGTCTGCGCGAGGCCGACGACGTCGCGACCTTCCATCAGCAGTGGGATGGTTTCTTGCTGGATCGGTGAAGGGGTGGTGAAACCAACCTTTTCGACGGCCTTAATAACCTCGTCTGGCAGGCCGAGAGTGTCAAACCCCTGGGTACTTTCGTTGGCCGAGTCCTCGGACTCAGCGCCGGTGTCCTCAGAAGGTTCCGCATTCCCCTGGCCGGTGTCGGCCTGCTGCTCAGACACGCGGGCATCGGTGACGCCGTTGTCCTGAGATTGAACGTCAGCCTGTGGCTGCTCGTTCTGCGAAGTTTCCTGAGATTCCGACTGACTATTTTCTACGTCCGGCTCGTTCACGCCGCCGGTGGCGTTATCGGTAATGCTCATTGCCCGCTCCACAGTACGCGACAAACGCAATAAGCACCATACGAGACTTTCTTGCCTCTACCTCCAGGGGTGATTTCCGCTGTGAGCACGGAGGCACGCGGCGCGCGTAGCCCGCGACGGCACCCGCCATGGATCCGCTTGTCGACGTCCCGCGATCCCAGCAACAATCCCTACCCCCGTCCCCCCACTCCACCCGAAGGATCACAAAGTCAGAACCCCGCATTACAATAGTTTATATAATTATGTAATGCCCGAAAATCCGGCGCCAGCGCGGGGTACGGGAAAAAATTGGGTGGCAACATCGCATGACAAAACATTTGCGAGAGGGTAACCCCTGACTTGTAACTACAGCGAACTCGCTCGCGTTACAGCACATCAGTCCACTCTCTCTCGAAAGGCCTTTGTATGCGTACTCCAAAGATGCCAAGCCCGAAAGAAATCATGCAGATGCTTCCACAGGCGAAGGAAGCCATCGCAGCCGCCATCACCATCATCACCCTCATCGCGGGCGCGTTGGGCTCCGTAGGCAGCTCCACCTCCGCACCGTCCAAGGGCAACACCGGCATCAATGTCCCGGCACCGAAGCCCAGCATCGGCATTGGTACCGTCTGCACCGGCAACTTTGACTACTGGGGCGACATCAATGGTGGCTATCAATTCCGCGACACAGTCGTGATTGGCAACAAGAATTACCTCAAGTCTGACCGCTCTCCAAATAGACACTACGGTGCAGCACTCAATGGCTCCTACAAGGAGTTCAAGACCGTTCTCGGGCCTATTGGTGACGGCAATGTCGCAGGCGTTCTCCACGTCTACCTCGACGGAGAGCGCATCAAAACCATCACCCACAACCTAGGCGATGCGCCAAAGCTCATCACGGTTCCCCTGTCCCGCACGAATAAGGAATTCGCAGTTGAGCTTGCGGAGACGGATGGTTCCCGCGGCACCGATCTCGCCCTGGGCACCCCGTGCTTCCAGAAGTAAAGACCCCTTCTCTCTCGGGGAATACAGTGTGACGCAGACACCCGCTGCTGGGCCGCTCCGGTAAAGGAGGGCCCGGCAGCGGGCTTTGTCTAGTGTGGTGTTGGTGGGGTGGCTAAAACACCTGCTGGCCGGCGACGTAGGTGTGCCAGGTCAGTGGCATGCCGGGGCGGTAGGCTAGGTCGATGGCGTTGGCGGTGTCCAGGACGTGGAGGTCCGCGGCGGCGCCGACGATGAGCTGGCCCTTGGCGGGTCGGCCCTGGGCGTCGGCGCCGGCGTTGTCACCGGTCTCGCTCACGGCGTGGCGGCGGAGCGCCTTAGCGCCGCCCAGAGTACCGGCGGCGATGGCCTCTTCCAGCGTGAGCTCCTGCTGCAGTACCGCGGTGGTGATGCAATAGTTCATCGCCGAGGTGTAGCTGGTGCCTGGGTTGAGGTTGGAAGCGATGGCCACGGTCGCACCGGCGTCGATGAGGCGACGGCCCGGCGCGAGCGGCTGGCGAGTAGACAAGTCGCACGCCGGGAGCATGGTCGCCACCGTATCCGAGTTGGCCAGCGCCTCAACGTCCTCATCGGTGAGGTAGTTGACGTGGTCCACTGAGGCCGCGCCGAGTTCCACGGCCATCTGCACGCCGGGGCCGTCGCCAAGCTGGTTGCCGTGCACACGCACGCCCAAACCCTTTGCCTTGCCGGCTTCGAGGACACGGCGGGACTGCGTTTCGTCGAACGCACCGCGCTCGCAGAACACGTCAATCCACTGCGCGTGCGGGGCCACCGCATCGAGCATGTCGCCGACCACGATGTCCAGATAGGGCTCCGCGTCAGAACCCGGCGGCACGAGGTGAGCGCCAAGGAACGTGACGTCATCGACGTGGCGGGCGGCGAGTTCCGCGGCCTGGCGCTCAGACTCGACGTTAAGGCCGTAGCCGGTCTTGGTTTCCATGGTGGTGGTGCCGCCCGCATGGGCCGCCGCGATACGCCCCAGGAGGAGCTGCTCCAGCTTCTGCTCACCCGCGTTGCGGGTGGCTTCCATTGTCACCGCGATGCCACCAGCCGCGTAGTTCTCCCCCGCCATGCGGGCCTCGAATTCCTCGCCGCGGTCGCCCGCAAAAATCATGTGGGTGTGCGAGTCCACCCAGCCCGGCAGCACGGCGCGGCCGCCGAGATCCACCTTCTCGTCCGCCGCGGGGGCGTCAGCAGCAGCACCAATCCAGGCGATGCAGCCGTCTTCCACCACCAGCGCAGCATCCTTGATGGTGCCCGCCTCCGCAACGGTGCGCAGCTCAGAGATACCGGTAAACAACGTAGACATCTTTTTCTCCTTTAATTGATTAACGCGCAAAACCCGCAAGGACAATTGTTCCTTACGGGTTCCACGGTACGTCGATGAGCGTGTTAGCTCTCGCGGGACTTGAACGGCATCGGGATGCGCACGCCGCGCTCGCGGGCGACTTCGTCCGCACGGTCGTAACCAGCGTCCACGTGGCGGATAACGCCCATGCCCGGGTCGTTAGTGAGCACCGCGCGCAGCTTGGCGGCGGCCAGCTCAGTGCCGTCGGCCACGGAGACCTGGCCGGCGTGGATGGAGCGGCCCATGCCCACGCCGCCGCCGTGGTGGATGGAGACCCAGGTAGCGCCGGAGGACACTGCGGTCATGGCGTTGAGCAGTGGCCAGTCGGCGACGGCGTCGGTGCCGTCGAGCATCGCCTCGGTCTCGCGGTACGGGGAGGCCACGGAGCCGGAGTCCAGGTGGTCGCGGCCGATGGCGATCGGCGCGGAGATCTTGCCCTCCTTGACCAGGTCGTTGAATAGCAGGCCAGCCTTGTGGCGCTCGTCGTAGCCGAGCCAGCAAATACGTGCTGGCAGGCCTTCGAATTCCACGTATTCCTCAGCGGCGTCCAGCCAGTTGTGCAGGTGCTCGTTGTCCGGGAACAACTCCTTGAGCGCCTGGTCGGTGACCTTGATGTCCTCCGGGTCGCCGGACAGTGCTGCCCAGCGGAATGGGCCGAGACCCTCACAGAACAGCGGTCGGATGTAGGCAGGCACGAAGCCCGGGAACTCGAATGCGCGGTTGTAGCCGGCCTTGCGGGCCTCGTCGCGGATGGAGTTGCCGTAGTCAAAGACCTCGGCGCCCTCGTCCTGGAAATCCACCATGGCCCGAACCTGTGCAGCCATGGCCTCGCGGGACTTCTTGGTGAAGGTGACCGGATCAGCCTCAGCCTCGCGGTGCCAGTCCTCCACGGAGATCTCGGTAGGCAGGTAGCTCAGCGGATCGTGCGCGGAGGTCTGGTCGGTAACGACGTCGACGGTGAATTCGCCGGCGCGCTGACGGCGCAGGATCTCTGGGAATACCTCGGCTGCGTTGCCTACCAGGCCGACGGACAGGGGCTTCTTCTCCTCCTTGGCCTTGAGTACCATCTCCAGCGCCTCATCAAGGTTGGTGGTGACCTCATCCAGGTAGCGCTTGCCCTGGCGACGCTTGAGTCGGGTCTCGTCCACATCCACGATGAGGCAAGCGCCGCCGTTGAGGGTGACGGCCAGCGGCTGCGCGCCACCCATGCCACCGCAGCCACCGGTCAGGGTGAAGGTGCCGGCCAGGGTGCCGCCAAAACGCTTCTTGGCCACTGCCGCGAAGGTCTCGAAGGTGCCCTGCAGGATGCCCTGGGTGGCGATGTAAATCCAGGAGCCCGCGGTCATCTGCCCGTACATCATAAGCCCCTCGGCCTCAAGCTCGCGGAAGTGCTCCCAGTTGGCCCAGTCGCCCACCAGGTTGGAGTTGGCGATGAGCACGCGCGGCGCCCACTCGTTCGTCTTCCACACGCCGACGGGCTTGCCGGACTGGACCAGCAGGGTTTCATCGGCTTCGAGATCCTTGAGCGTCTCGACGATCGCGTCGAAGGCCTCCCAGCTACGCGCGGCCTTGCCGGTGCCTCCGTAGACCACCAGGTCCTCGGGGCGCTCCGCAACCTCGGGGTCGAGGTTGTTCATGAGCATGCGCAGCGGGGCCTCGGTCTGCCAGGACTTCGCGGAGATTTCGGTGCCGCGTGGGGAGCGGACTTCGCGGGGTTGAGACATGGTGGTCAGCCTTCCTGTGTATTAGGGGCCACATAAAAACATGGCGCGAACTTCATTACATGATTAATGTAACGCCGACCACGCCACGATGGGCTGGGAAAACCAGCCCAAGTGTCTCACATGCGAGATTTAGCTATCTTCTTTACGTCGCCGCGACAGCACCGCACCAAGAGCCACCAAACCTCCGGCCACCAGAACCAGGCCAACCACACTGGCACCAGTCGATGCCAGCGCCCTAGCCAGCGGACCCTGCGGCTCGCCAGGTTCTCCCGGTATCCCTGACACCGGCGGCGCTGGGGTCACGGAGCTTGTCGACGTCGTGGGAACCACCGGCGGGTCCGACGGTCCCGGCCCCGGCTCCTCAGGCGGGGTCGATTCCTTCGGAGTGTCCGGCGGAGTAAACGGCGGCATCGTCGGGGTCTCCGGAAGCGTCTCCGGTGGAGTGGTCTCCCCTGGCGGAACCTTGTCGGTCTTGGCCAAAAGCTCCACATCGTAATCCCACACACCGTTTTGTCCGTCGCCGATAGGCAACGTGACGAGGAACGGACGGGTAGCCACGTACTCAACGTCAGGGTTAGACGGAACAGTCTCCTCCACAAGGTAAAGCCCTGGGGTGAGACCAAAGAAACTCACACGCCCAGAATCATCAGTCTGGGCACGGGCCGCTTCGGCCAGCCCCTTCTCCCGAGCCTGCGCTACGGTCAGCTTCTTTGCGGTCTCCCAGCCTGCCACAGTGGTCAGGTCCACGCCCGAGACACGCGACACAGTGATGATGTGACCGCCCATCGGCCCCTGCGGCAACTGCCCCGGCTCCTGATCGTTATACGGGTTCGGGTGCGTCATCTGCAGAGACAGCGACACCGCGCGGCTTGGGTCAATGGCCGCCACGCTGATGGCGGAGACGTCGCCAGTCACCGTGCGGGCATCGGCCAACGCCGGTCCCACGAAAATCGACAGGCTCAGGCCCGTGGCGCAGGCGAACGCCACGAAAGGGGAAATTTTAGAGCGCATCCGGGTGATCGCCCTCCTCAATGCCTTGATTGTTCTGCGAATTCTTCCGCTTGTTACGGCGCAACCACCACAACAGGCTCAACAAAATAAGCGCGACGATAGCCAGCACCAGCCACATCCACCACTGCATCACAAAGCCCGAGGTATTCTCGAATGCCTTGTGGTCTGCCTCATCCATCGGCACACGGTGACCGTGCACGAGAAGTCGGTGGGAGTTCACGCCGTACGGAGTACAGGTGATGAGCGTGATAAGGTCCTTGCCCTCCACCGGGTTGAGAGAATCCGTCTCCTCAGGGAGCACGACCTCGATCTTGTCCACCTCATACTTCATCGGCTCGCCGAAGGTGTTGAGGTAGACCGCGTCGCCTTCGTTAACCTCGTTGAGGTTATCCCACAACGTCGCGTTGGTCAGTCCAGTATGGCCGGTGAGCACCGTATGGGTACCGGAACCGCCCACGGGCAACGCCGATCCGTAAAGGTGCCCGACGCCCTTTTGCAGGGTCCCGTGATCCGTGCCGTGGTAGACGGGCAGGTTCGAGTTGATCGCCGGGATAACCACCTGGCTCATTGCCGGTTGCCCGGAGAGTTCTTTGAGATACGCCTGGTAATCCACGTTGTCCTTGGACAGGCGGTTAAGCCACGGGTCCAGGATCGGGATGCCCGAATGCTTTTTGTTGTAGTCGCGCGCGGACTCGATGGCTTCATTGCGCTTCTCGGGTGCCACGTGGTTGAGCTGCTGCTCGTACTGCTTGGCCACGCGCGCCTGCTGCACATTGTTCCATTGGCTGGCCACCACTGGGTAGAGCAGAATCAACATGCCCAACACCACCAACAACACGGGCAGCAGCGCCTTCTTGCGCCCCTGACCACCCGCTGCGGGCGAGGCCCCGGCGGGTCGGCTGGCTGTGGTGGTGCTGTTCATGAATCTTCTTTCCTACGGGATTGCGGTTGCGTGCGGTGATTTGTAGTGAGCTTAAGCCTGCTTGCTGTTGCGCTTAGCGGCGTAAGCACCTGCACCCACAACAGCCGCACCAGCAATGAGGATGAAGGTCACACCCATGCCACCGGTGCCCGGCAGCGTGTTGTCCTTGTAGTTCACGACGTCAGCGGTGTACTCGATGTTGCCCTCGGCGTCGGTGCCGGTGACGTCCGCGGCGCCCTCCTGCAGCTGGAATGGGATCGGCTCACGCAGCTTGGCAAAGCCCGCAGGAGCCTGCTCCTCAACGAGGCAGTAATTCTTCGGCTCCGGCAGCGCGGCGCCGTTCTCGTAGTTGGTCACGTGCAGACCATCGATGACGACGGTGCCGTCGGCAGCGGTGGTGAACTGGGACCCCGCGTACTGGTCGGAAGAATCCTGGCCCTGCAGGGTCAAGGCATCGCCGACAGTCTGGCCGTCAGCGGTGCACTCGTAGACCGAAAAGATTGCGCCAGCAAGGGCCGTGCCACCCTCGTCCTTCTTGTTGATGTTGACCTTGCCCCAACGGGTGATGACCTCGTTAGACGGAGTGGTGGTGTCACCACCGCCGCCGCCGTTGTTGGTGATGGTCTTCGCGTCGTTGGTGACCACGCCGGTGCCATCGCCGATGGCGCCGACGGTCGCGGAGATGGCGGTCTCCACGCGAACGGTGTCATCTGCACGCTTAGCAGCGGTGAGCTTGGACAGACCGGCCGGGGTGAAGACAACCTCAACCTGCTGGGTCGTGGCGTCGACCGTGACGTTGTAGTCGGTGCCCTGGACATACTCGGTGCCGCCCACGTTCACAGTCACCTTATCCGGAGACGTGGTCAGCATAGCCTCGTCCAGGTCATCCTGGACGATGTACTTCTCGAGCTCGGTCGTCTCGTTCGCGAGAGCCGGAATGTCCGAGGTGATGGTGTAGGTGATGTCATCACCGACGTTCTTGTCGGTGTCGTCAATCTTCTTGTCCACCTTGGTCTCGGTGTTCTTCGGGTACGCGTGAACGTCGAAGTTCCAGCCCGAGCCGTCCGGGTTGGTCATTGGCAAGAAAACCAGGAACGGCGGAGCCTTCACGACGCCGTCCGGGGCGGAGACCTCAGTGACCAGGTAAACACCAACCGGCAGGTTGCTGAAGGTAGCCAGACCGCCATCAGCAGTGGTCTGGGTCTGTGCGGCGAAGCCGGTGTCAATCTGCGCGGTATCCGGGGTCAGCTTGGAAGCGGCCTCCAGGCCAGCGTTGGTGGTCACGTCAGCCTGCACGCGCTCAACCTTGTACTCCACTCCGTCGAGAGCGACGCCCATACCGGCGGTCGGCATTTCCTGACCGTTTGCCTGCTCACCGATTGTCGTGTTGACGAACTTGTGAATGTTGATGTTACCGGTGGCATCAGCTGGGATTGCCTGCGCGGAGACCTGAGCGGTGGCGACAGGGACGGTGGTATCGAAGCCGAAGGAACCAGCAACGAGGGTGGCGCTGACCGCCGCGGTGAGAGCCAGGGCGCGAGGAGCAATACGAGAAGTCATGGTGATTCTACTTTCTGTGAAGAAAAGAGCGAGAGGATTCGGTGGGGTATGACGATTGTGGAGTTGGAGTGAACTGTGCGAGGACGGACCGGCGCGAGGCCCATGTCGCGCCTTAGTCCGAGCCTGCAAACGGGTTATGCGAGCCATTGTCGCCTCATCCCTAAGGCCAGGCCGACGGCTATGATGAGCCCGGCGAAGGCGAACAGTGGTGCCACGCCGTAAGAACCAGTCTTCGGCAGCGTCGGTTCAACGATGAGATCGTTGACGAACGAACCGACGTTCACCGAACCCGAATCCGGGACGATGAAGTAGCGAATAGTCGGATCTACCCGGAATCCCAAAGGCGCCTTGGTTTCTTGAAGCGCGTAGCGCCCCGATGGAAGACCCTTGATCAGGAAGTCGCCCGGCGACGGATCAGAATCCTTGAGGTCTTCCGTACAACCAGCAGCAATACAGTCCTCTATTACGCGAGCGGCGCCGGTCGGCCTGTTGTTGGCATCGACGGGAGTAATCGTCCACGTTGACCCACCAAGCAAAGACGGATCACTCGGCATGTTGGGGTTCTCGGCGAGCTTCTGCCAAATCACAGTTCCAGTGATCTGAACGTTGTCGATATTGCCCAGATCTTTTTCGTTGTAGTTGACTGGCCGAAGGCTAACGGATCCACGATCAACGGTGACCGGAATGGGATTTTTAAGAAGCTCGTAGCCCGTTGGCGCCTTGGTCTCCACCAGCTCGTACTTGCCATACGGGATGTTGTCCACCAAGAACTCGCCTTCGGCGGGGTTTAGGTCGTAGTTTTCCCGCAAACATGCTTCAGCAATTTCAGCCACGCAGTCCTTGAGCGCGAACCTACGAGGTGTCGTGCCCGCGGGCGCGTCGGTTTGCCGCAGCTCCCATTCGGAACCTGCCAGCATCGAAATTGATCCGTCCTTCGCAGTATCCGTCTTATTGAAGGTCAGCGTACCCACGCGTGCCTTGTTGACGTATTTACAGGTCACGGCGGCCACGCTGGTGGAAGAGTTCGGTACCACCACTTCGTACTGCCGCGTCGGCGGTGACGTGACAGTGCTGACGTCCGTGACAGGCAATATGGCCCCTGTCGTGTCATTCACGCACTGCAGAGTCACGTTGTACTCGTTGGCATTCGGGGCCGCGCCAGCGGTGCCCTCACGCACGGTGCCTGTCTCTCGGAGGATGTAGGTCTGCCCCGCACGTGCCGGAACCGGGCCTGCGAACTCATCCTGACGGCCCTCCCTAATGGATCCGTCAGGCTCCAGGCCGTTGGTCACGGCGGAGCCCACTGGGATGTTATTGCCTTTCTGGAGAATCTCCAGCTTAACCTCGTGGTTCGAGTTCGCGCGCTGGAAGTCCTTTTCCAAAGCGATCGTCGGGAAGCTGTTACAGCCAGCCGTATCCGTGTGTTCACCTACTCCGCTATAGCCCAGGCTGGAGCTGACGACCTTACCGGTTGCTGGGTCGATGTTGACGTACCGTGGCAAGCCGTTATTGTCATCGGTTTGCGCAACGATGGTGCCATCGGAAATAAACGTCATACCGTAGTAGACAGCCCCTGTTCCGGGGAGCGCAGGGGTCGCCTGTGCCGCGAGTTCGTAATACTCGTTGGTCTTTTGATCGTCTATACCAACGGGCAACCGGCTCTCCGCGGCTGCAATCGATTCCTTGGTGATCGGCACAATCTTAGATTGCGACGTCGTTGAGTAGAGGACGTAAAGGTTGCCCTCAGCGTCGAAGGAGATGTCGCCGTTTGCTGGCGGCAAAGGGGAATAACTGGTGACAACCGGGGTATAGCCCAGGTACGCGACGGTATTGGTTTCAGCGTCGTAGCGCCACAGGTTAAACCGCACGGTGTGTTCAGTGACCGTTTCGTAGTAACCGCCACCCACCTGGTACCAGTCATGGTAGAGGTAACGCCCATATCTATCGTAGAAGGGACGCCATTCGTACCTCGGCGGAACCCAGTACTGAGTGGAAACCTGTCCCGTGGTAAATCCGCCAAAGTAGTAGTCGTTATCTCCAGTTTTCTTTGACACCGCACCGCCCACGATGCCGGTGGTGCTGAAGTTGGTGCCGCGCGGCGCCTGAATTGTGATGCGCTTAGGTACCGTAGAGGTGCCGGTTGCGGTGTTGTAACGCAGGATGTCAACGGTATTTGCCCAGTCAAAGCGATCCAAAGCGTAGGCGATCGATCCGTCGGAGTTAATGCCCAGTCCGTTGACCTGTGAACCGTAGTAAGGGTACCCCTGGTAATTCAAGGTGTTACGGCGGAATTGGAAGGTCCTAGTCGGAGCCGTATAGGTCGTTCCGCTCTTCGTGCCGCGATAAACTACACCATTCAAATCCGTGCTGTAGTACGAACCTGGTGAACACGTGAGGTTGGCAGCCGCCGCAACGGCTAGTGCGCGCGACATCGAACGGCTCTCGGCAGGCTTTTGGGCGCTGGATGAAGCCGCGGCACTCTCCTGCTCAGCTGCGGCACTTTCCTTTTCAGTTTCCGCTTCATTGCTCGGCTGAGCGTCTTCGGACATCCAAGAAAACAACGGATCGTTTTCATCCGGAATGCCTTCGGGAGACAAACCGTTCAGCGCCGCAATGGCATCTTCTTCACCTGCGGTCGTCTCCGGGGCCTCGGTGGTTTCCGTGACCTCGTTGGTCAAGCTCGTGGAGGCTTCTGCATTGTCTTCTTGAGTAGAAGTTTCCACAGTAGTTGGCGTGGAAACTTCTACGCTGGGGGATTCAGGGGTCTCCTCGGCAGCCGAGGACTCAGCGCTCGGAGGTTTCAGCAGAGTCGGTTCCGTGCTCTCCACCTCAGTGGGGCTGTTAACTAGCGAGGGTTCAGAAGCCTGAGCCTTGGACGTTTCCTTCTGAGTGGAAGAAACTGTGGGCTCGACCGAACTAGAAGAAGCACTTGAGCTAGGTGAAGTCGATGCACTTGAAGAAGCGCTCGAAGGATGCGTCGATTTAGCATCCGCTACCTCAGCCATCTCCTCCGAGAGCATGTTCTCGTCGATGACCAGACGATCGTCTTGCCCGTCCTCCCCCATAACCACCGCTGGGCCGACCGAGGAATCTTCCGCCACTGCGGCACCAGCGCAGCCGAACATTACCACTAGACCTAAACTCAAGGCTCGGGTAATAGCCTTTCCGCGTTGCAATAAAGGGGAGTGTGAAGGGGTCATATGGCGTCCTATGTCGAGCAGTGCTTCCGCATCCACAATTAAAGGTCTACTTATTCTAAGAGTAACCATAATGAAACTTAGTACAGCTGTCAGGAATTGTAAATCTTCCACCAATGGGTAAGTAAGGCCTATTTTCCCAAACTCTAATCAACCACAGTGGTAGTTAAGCACTTCCCAACTCCGCACCCCACATAGAAACCTTCAGGTGATTATTCACACATTCTCAGTGTGTAACACGTTACCCACCTGCACAGATTGTCTTTAAATACTTGTTTCAACAGTTTTTCCTCACCCCTCCTGTTATCTCCAGCCCCACTAAAGAGAGCCAAGACAAAACCCGCCAGCCCAGATCGGGCAGGCGGGCACATATAGAGAGTTGTGCTTACCGGCTAATTGGAGCGCACCTGCTTATTTGAGCGCCCCTACCGCCCCTTCCGCTGCGCGGAGCACCTCGCCGGAGGCGACGAGTGAGACAGCGGCTTCAATCTCTGGGGAAAGGAAACGATCCGGGCCAGGCCCTTCGACGCGCTCCCGCAGAGCTGCTATTACAGCCCCGGTTCCGGCTGCAGGCTGTCCGCCGCGGGCATCGATGGCACGCGCCGCGGTGAGAATCTCAATGGCGAGGACTCGCTGCAGGCCGTCGATAGAGCGGCGCAGCTTTCGGGCGCCTGACCAGCCGAGGGATACGTGATCTTCCTGCATCGCCGAGGACGGAATAGAGTCCGCCGAAGCCGGAACCGCGTTGCGCTTGAGTTCCGCGACGATGCCCGCCTGGGTGTACTGCGCGATCATGTGACCTGAGTCCACACCGGGGTCGCCGGCGAGGAACGCGTTGAGGCCGCGGTTGCGGGCGGGATCCAGGAAACGGTCGGTGCGGCGTTCCGACATGGAAGCCAGGTCGGCAGTCACCACGGCAAGGAAGTCGAGGACGTACGCCACAGGCGCGCCATGGAAGTTGCCATTAGAGGCCACGCGGCCGTCCTTGGCCACCACTGGGTTGTCCACGGCCGCGGCGAGTTCGCGTGACGCCACCGTCGCTGCGTGGGCGATGGTGTCGCGGAAACCGCCTGCTACTTGCGGGGCACAGCGGACCGAGTAGGCGTCCTGCACGTATTTCTCGCGGAAATCCTCTTGGGCCGCCGCCAGCATCGGGGAACCCGCCGCCACGGCAGCAATGTTCGCCGCCGAGTCAGCTTGACCCGGGTGCGGGCGCAACTCCTGGAGATCGGCATCGAAGACGCTGAGCGTGCCCAGGAGTCCCTCGACGGTCATGGCCGTGGAAATATCAGCAACCTTCGCGAGGTCTTGCAGGTCAGCAACGGCCAAGCACAGCTGCCCCAACATGCCATCGGTGCCGTTGATGAGGGCCAGCCCCTCCTTCTCCTTGAGCTGCAACGGCTCGATTCCTGCGGCGGCCAGGGCGCTGGCCGCCGGCTGAACATCGCCGCCCGCAACGCGAACCTCGCCCTCGCCGAGCAGGGCCAGGGCGCAGTGTGCCAGCGGCGCGAGGTCGCCCGAGCAGCCCAAGGAGCCGTATTCCTTTACCACCGGATGGATCTTTGCATTGAGCGCAGCCGCGTAGGTTTCGACCACCACGGGGCGCACGCCGGTGCGGCCGGTCGCGAGCGTCGACAAGCGAAGGAGCATGAGTGCACGCACGACCTCTTCTTCGACCTCCGGGCCGGAACCCGCCGCATGGGAACGGACCAAGGACAGCTGCAGCTGCGCGCGCATGTCCGCAGGGATATGCTCGCGGGCCAGGGCGCCAAAACCGGTGGACACGCCGTACACCGGGACGGGGTTCGCGGCCAACTCTTCAATGCGCTCGCGGGTAGCTGCAACTTCTTTGAGCGCAGCAGAGTCCAGGTTCACCGACGCGCCGTAACGCGCTACCGCAACGACTTCGTCAATAGTCAACGGGCCGATGCCCACGGTCACTTCTGCGGGGTAGGACTTCGACCCAGCATTGAAAGCCCTGCCAGAATGTCCAGAGTTGGTGTCCTGATGGTCGGCCACGGCGTCATCCTTTCAACGTTTGAGTAACACCCACTACATTATGTGAAGTTTGTGCTGCTCGTTACTTTTTGAACACCTTTCACGGTACTCGATGGCATGCTGGTCTCGCGGCGAAAGGAGCGGCTAGGCACGACCACGCCCGTACATCTTGTCTGAAATCACAGACGCGATGTCGCCCAATTGCTTGGCGACGCCCGCGATGGTCTCGCTCCCCATGGCGTCAACCCGCGCGGTCACGGCCAAGGCGGCCGCCGGGCGCTCGAGGTGGTCAAATACCGGAACGGCTACCGAGGCCTGTCCCCTACTCACCGACTCCACTTCCTCTGCCCAGCCGGCCTCGCGGATAGTGCCCATCACCGTGGCGAACTCGCCATAGGTCAACGGCGAACCGTTGTAGAGCTCCCGCACGAGGGGAGACATTCCGTCAAATGTTGCGCGCGCTTGCACCGACGGCAAATGGGCGAGCAACACGCGCCCCGACGCCGTCTGCAAGGCTGGCAGGTGCACCCCAACCTCCGTAATCAGCGAGGGCGCACCGGTGGCGCGAATCTCCTGCAGGTAGACGATCTCCTGCCCCACCAGGCGCGACAAGTGCGCGGATCCCGACAGGTCCTCAGCCACGGATTTCAGATACTTGTCCGCAAGCCGGACCAGTGGCTGCTGCGTGGAATAGGCGGCAGCCATGGAGTATGCGGCCAGCCCCAACCCGTACGTCTTAGTTTCGGGCAGGTACACCACGAACCCCGCGTCCACCATTTCATTGAGCAGGTGATAGGTACTCGAGCGCGGGAGCTCCAACTCCGCACGGATGCGAGCTGCAGAGACGGGGACGTCGATAGTGCTCAGTAGTGCGAGGATGCGCAAAGTGTTGCGTGCGGCGGGAACTTGCGGCTTGGATGTCGCGGGTGAAGCGGTCATTAAAATGTCTCCCTCTCAGTGCACAAACACACAATTTTTTACACCGATGTGCATAATTCCCAGTCTGGGTGTACAGTAAACCACATGCTTTCGAACTTGGTTTGGGTTTCCACCCAGCATCATCCTTCGCGGGGAACGCCCGCCGTCTAAGTACAAGCCCTCACGATGAAGGTAGACGGCGACAGTTCCCCTACAGTCCCCTGCGCGGAAAATCCCGCGCGGAGGGGCTGTTTTTTATTTCCAGATTATGCTTCCCCACGTTCGGGCATGACCCCAATATTGTAATCCGACCCACTTTCACATCTTTCACATCTTTCACATCATTCAAGGAGTTTCACGGTGAGCGCTTCACGCCAAGCCTCGTCCGCCACGGCGCGGACCACGAAGTCGTCGACAACTAAAGCCCCTGGCTTGTCGCACCGCCACCTGCACTTCATTGCGCTGGGCTCCGCGATCGGCACCGGTTTGTTCTACGGCTCCGCCAGCGCCATCCAGGCCGCGGGACCTTCGGTATTGCTGGTGTACCTCCTCGGCGGCGCGGTGGTGTACTTCATGCTCCGCGCGCTGGGCGAGATGTCTGTACGCAACCCCATCACCGGTTCGTTCGCTGAATACTCCCGACGCTATTTGGGCGGCTGGGCCGGATACATCACCGGCTGGATGTTCGCCTTTGAGATGGTGATCGTCTGCCTCGCGGATCTCACAGCTATCAGCATGTACATGGGCTTTTGGTTCCCCGATACTGATTCCTGGGTCTGGGTCGCCGTTACCCTGCTGATTGTCGGTGCTGCCAACCTGGCCATGGTGAAAGCCTTCGGCGAGCTGGAGTTCGCTTTCACCATCATCAAGGTCACGGCGGTCGTCGCCATGATCGCCGGCGGCGCGGCCATCGTCATGTTCAACCTCGGCGAGGGCGACGTGGGTGGCTTTGCCAACCTCACTAACGACGGCGGCTTCTTCCCTAACGGCCTGTCGGGCATGGCCGCTTCCTTCATCCTTGTTCTCTTCGCGTTCGGCGGCACGGAAATCATCGGCGTGGCCGGCTCTGAGGCCGAGGATCCCGCGAAGTCTGTGCCCAAGGCGGTCAATACCGTCCCGGTTCGCATCCTGCTGTTCTACGTCCTGGCTATCCTGGTGATCCTTCTCATCAACCCGTGGCGCAGCATCGACGGCGAGGCCTCCCCGTTCGTCCAGATCTTCTCCACGTTGGGCATCAACTGGGCCGCGGCGTTGCTCAACGTCGTGGTGATTACCGCCGCGTTGTCCGCGATCAACGCTGACCTCTTCGGCGCCGGCCGGGTCTTGACCGGCCTGGCCAAGCAAAACCTGGCCCCGCAGGTCATGGCAAAGACCGTCCGTGGTGTCCCCGTCATGACCACTGTCATCTTGCTCATTGTGTTGGTCGTCGGCGTCGTGCTCAACGCCATGTTGCCGGAGCGGGTCTTTGAAATCGTCGCCTCCCTGGCCACTTTTGCCACCATCTTTGTCTGGCTTATGATCCTGTTGGCCCAGGTGGCTTCCCGCCGCAGGATGACCAACGAGGAAGAGCGTGGGCTGCAGTACTCCGTCCCGTTCTGGCCGTATGGGCAGTATTTCGCCATCGCTTTCATCCTGTTTACTTTCGGAATCATGGTCTGGCAGTCGGACTATCACATGGCACTTGCTGTCGGAGTTTCCTTCACCGTCATCATGACGGTGCTGTACTACGCCACTGGGCGTCAGCGTTTCGACGCCGCGTACACCGCGGCAGCCGAAGCCGAAGACGCCGAATCCCGCGCCGCCCAGTCTTAAAGAGACGTAGCTAACACACCGCGTCACCACCATGGTGGCGCGGTTTTGCCTACCCTTGGGCACATGAACGATTCGCCTGCTTCTGCCAACAACACGACCAGCTCCGCTCCCCTGTACTCGCCCGCTCAGCCGTGGGAGGGCCGCAATGACGGTCCCGGTGCGGAGCACGCGCGCTGGCACTCGGTCGTGCGCACAGACGACGTCTTTTCCTCTGCCTCCGGCACGGACTCAACCCCCGAAGCCCCCGGAGTCCCAGCGGACAAGGTGGCGGTTTTAGGCTTTGCCTCCGACGAGGGGGTACGCCGCAACCACGGACGCGCTGGCGCGGTGGCTGGTCCCGAGCACCTGCGCGCGGCCCTGGGCGGATTGGCGGTGCACGATTCTTTCCCGCGCTACGACGCGGGCACCGTGACTACGCAGGGCACTGACCTCGAAGGCGCGCACGAGGAACTGTCGAACCGCGTGGAGGCGCTCTACCGCCAAGGCTTCCTCACGGTGGTCCTGGGCGGCGGACACGAAACCGCTTTTGGCTCCCATCGGGGCGCCTACCGCGGCAATGAGGAGCAGCCGCTGGGCATTATCAACTTGGATGCGCACTTCGATCTCCGCGCGGCAGATCAACCCACTTCTGGTACCCCGTTCTTGCAGATCGCACAGCTGGTGGGCCGGGGCTTCGACTACAGCGTGGCGGGTATTTC
Source organism: Corynebacterium incognita (assembly GCF_014217255.1). NCBI lineage: Bacteria > Bacillati > Actinomycetota > Actinomycetes > Mycobacteriales > Corynebacteriaceae > Corynebacterium > Corynebacterium incognitum. Next base: position 2,131,156 of record NZ_CP059404.1, on the reverse strand, counting down.
CAAGCCCAATAACACCGCGGCGCTGTTCGCCACCGCTAAGAAGCTCGGGGTGCGCGTGGTGTTGGATGAGGATCTGGCAGATATGCCCATCAAGGAGGCCGCGGCACTAGCCCGTCAGATGGCCAGCGGCAAGGACGCTCTCCACCTGAGCATCGACCTCGATGTCTTGGCCGCGAGCGTCGCACCGGGTGTGTCCGCCCCAGCCGCGCTCGGTGTGTCTCTGGAACACATCCGTGCGATGGCCATCGCCATTGCCAAGACGGGCAAACTCCGGCTTGTCGACGTCGTCGAGCTCAACCCCTCCTTCGACATCGACGAGCGCACAGCCAAGGTGGCGGCGCGCCTCATCGATGACATCGTCACCGCCCACGCCTCCGCCAGCCAGCGCTAGGCGACGCTCGCCGCCCTCGCCTAGCCGTCCTCCCCCAGCCTTCCGCTGAGAGACTCGAGTCGGGCCTTGCTGGCGCCGTCAAGTCCGATGAATTCGACCGTGGCGCCACGAGTTTCATACTTGTGGCGGATAGAATCCAGCGTGGCCACCGTCGACGCGTCCCAGATCTCCGCAGCGGTGAGATCAACAACGACATGCTCAGAGGGGTCGGAGTAGTCAAAGCTATAGACCAGGTCGTTGGAGGATGCCCAGAACAGCTGGCCAGTCACCCGGTAAGTAGCAGTTTGTCCTCCCACGACGACCTTTTCCACGGAGACCAAGTGCGCGACACGGCGTGCGAACATCACCATCGCGGTAAGCACGCCCAGGATGACCCCCACGGCCAGGTTGTGTGTCACGAGCGTCGCGATGACCGTGACCAACATCGTGATGGTTTCGCTTAAAGGCATCAGCTTGAGTGTCCTCGGGTGCACCGAGTGCCAGTTCACCGTACCAATGGACACCATCACCATGATGCCGACGAGCGCTGCCATCGGGATGAGCCCCACGACGTCGCCTGCAAAGACCAAGAATGCCAGCAATGCTGCGCCGGCCACGAACGTCGACAAGCGGGTTCGGGCTCCGGACTCCTTGACGTTGATCATCGTCTGGCCAATCATGGCGCAGCCGCCCATACCACCGAAGAAAGACTGGACGATATTGCCGATACCCTGGCCGATGGACTCGCGCGTCTTATTCGAGTGTGTATCCGTGATACCGTCCACTAGCTTGGCCGTCATGAGAGACTCCATGAGCCCCACCACGGCGAAGCCCAAGGAATAGGGCGCGATGATGCGGAGAGTTTCTACCGTCAATGGCACGTCAGGTACAAAGAAGGAAGGCAACGAGTCCGGCAGCTGCCCCATATCCGACACCTGCGGCACCTGCGCTCCGCTACCGATTGCGACAAGGGCGACGAGCACAATCGTCACCAAGGGTGCAGGCACCGCAGTGGTGAATTTGGGCCAGAAAATCATAACCGCTATTCCCAAGGCAACCAAAGGATAAACGGCCCAGGGGACGTCTACGAGATGTGGGAGTTGCGCCGTAAAAATGAGGATTCCCAAGGCGTTAACAAAACCGAGCATCACCGAGCGCGGAATAAACCTCTGCAGTTTGGCCACTCCGATGAAGCCCAACAGCACCTGGAACACTCCTCCCAGTAACACTGTGGCGATGAGGTAGTCCATCCCATATTGAATAGCAACTGGTGCCACGACGAGCGCGATCGCGCCAGTTGCCGCCGAAATCATGGCTGGACGCCCACCCGTCAAAGCGATGACCATAGCGAGCAGCGCGGAGGCGTAGAGGCCTACGGCAGGATCAACATTGGCGACAATTGAAAAAGCGATGGCTTCAGGGATAAGCGCCAAAGCCACAGCAAGGCCGCCTAAAACTTCGATTCGGAGGCGTTGGGGCGAGGAAAACGCCTCCCGGAAAGAGCTGACGACAGATAACGAATCGGAGTTGTGCTGGGGTCGCAAAACAGTGCTCAAAGAAATCTCCTCACAGCGGACGGAATGACACTAACCCTAAAGCAACTTCAGGTTTTGAACTTCGCTAAGATTACGGAAGGAACAAAATTCGCGCAAATTGAACCCCAGCCCCTAGAGGTTGCGAACTAATTAAAGGTAAAACCGTGCCCTCAGCAACAAACACCGGCCACCAGACGCCGTCAGGGATGAAAATCGGAGAAGTTTCAGAAGCTACTGGCATCTCGATACCCACCCTTCGGCACTACGATCACGTCGGACTCGTCTCCCCGTCCCAGCGAACCGCGGGCGGTTTTCGCTTATATTCAGAGCTAGATTTTCGACGCCTTAAACTCATTCGCCGAATGAAGCCACTAGGCTTCAGCCTCGACGACATGCGCGCCTACATCACCGCCTCTGAGACGTTGACAGCAGCCGCCTCCTCGCAGGCAGCTATCGACGCACAGGACGTTGCCGACGCAAAGAAAGTCAAAAAGAACATCACCGAACGCGCCTTGCAGAGCTACGAGACCTTGCAACGCAAGCTCTCGTATGCCAAAGAATTCCTTGCCGATCTCGACGCAACTCCCCACTCCAGTTAGCACTGGAACGCCCAGACGCCTCATTACACAAGTGGCGCAACAAGGTACAGGTTTGCAAAGGGAGTCACTAAAAACACCGTGAAAACCACTCGCTGGAGCCACACGATGACCATGTCTCGGATCGACAAAGGAATCTTGGAAGCCAGGACGCAGGGTACCACTCCTGAAAAGAAGACCACTCCCGAGATGGACGCCACGCCCACGACAAAGCGCAGGACGACGCTGTCATGTGCTCCCACTGCCCACCCCGCCAGCGCCATCTCTGCCAACCCGGCGGCGAGCGCCTCGCCGGCCAAGACTGGCTCGGGCAGGCGCACCGCCCACGCCACAGGGACGAAGAAGTAGCCCAGCCACTCGAAAACTGGAGTATGGCGAGCAACCAGCAACGCCAAGGTCCCCACCGCCAGAATGCCCGGGATGACCCGGGCGGCCATGCACACCGCGCCACGCAGGAAGTGCCACATGACCAGATGACAACCCGGCGCGGCGTCCAACACTCGCAGCGCGGTGCGCCATGCAGCTTGAAAGCGCGAGGTGTACACCACGGTGTCGGGGAGTGCGTCGGCATGCTCGTAAAAGTCAGTCGATACCCGCGACAGCGGAGGGATGCGTACGGTGACGATAGTGGCGAGGAGCGTGGAGAGGACCGTCGCTGTGAAGAACGGCAACGCCAGATGTTCCAAATCCAAGGCCCTGATGACTACCACCATGAATGACATGGACACCGTGGAGAACCCGGTCGCCATAATCGCGGCGTCACGCGCGGTGTACCCTCCAGACCGGTAGACGTTGTCAGTGACCATGATTCCCACGGCATAGGAACCGAAGAAGCTCGTCGCCGCGTCCACCACCGCGCGCCCCGGGGTGCGGAAGACCGCGCGCATCACCGGGTCGAGGAGCACTCCACAAAACTCCAAGAAGCCGAAACCCACGAGACAGGCAACGGCCAGCGAACCAAGGGGGATCAACCAGGCGACTTTGGCGGCGATCTCATTCCACAGGAAAGGCACCATCGAGCTCGCCGTCAGCTCTTGAGGCAGGCGCCCGCTCACGTGCAGCACTGCGATAGTTAGCGCCAACAGCTGCATGATCACCACCCACGTCCTCGCTGTAGGCTTCTTCTTCCAGCGGCGATGAATTGCGCTCGCCACGCCGTAAAGACAGAGCAGCAACACCAGGGCGTCGGTAAGCAGCGGCGCACGGGACACGAGAAGCCGCACGATATGACCGACGGGGACGTCGAGGGCCCCGTTTGCTGGAAAAGGGACAAATACCGCAAGGAGGCCTACGGCGGAGAGAACGTAAAAGCGCCACGCACCGGTGCCGCCAGGTAGCTTCGCCGCGAATTCGGGTTCACTGACCGGTTGACGCGGCGGCAGCGGAGGCAGAAAAGAGTCGTGCGTACCCACTGCACCACTCTCCATTCCCGTGTATATTATGCCGCCCATTTTCGCCCTAGATCTTCCACATCGCGGAAACACACAGGGCAAGAAATGCAAACTATTTAAGCCATCATATATTTACACACTTAACAAGTCTAATTTCCCGGAGAAAATCACACTTTTGACGCTATCTTCGCTGGCCATACGCTTTCTTTTTCCACGAGTACCCTTGGACTTATGTCGAACAACACAACAGAAAAACCCAGCAACGGCGCCGACGCACGCCACTTCGAGCTCAAGGCCCCCGGCGGCAAGCTGATTGTCGTGGACCTCGCCATCGATCCCACCACCGACACCGTGGCACAGGCCCAGATCTCAGGCGATTTCTTTCTGGAACCGGAGGAAGCCTTTGAAGCCCTCTCCCCCGCACTCGTGGGAACACCGCTATCCGCAGCAACCGCTGACATCGAGGCCCGCCTCGATGCCGCACTGACACGCATCGATAGCGAGGTTCACCTCCACGGCTTTAACACCCACAATCTCGCGGTCACCGTCAAGCGCGCCTTGGCCGGCGGCACTGACTTCACCGACCACACCTGGGAGATACTGCGCCCCGGCGCGCTGCCCACGCCCGTGAACGTGGCCCTCGACGAAGTCCTGCTTAATCAAGTCGCTTCCGGCGAGCGCGGGCCCACACTGCGTTTCTGGGAATGGGACGATAAGGCCGTGGTGTTCGGTAGCTACCAGTCCTATTCCAATGAGTTGAACCAAGAAGGTGTCGACAAACACGGCATTACGCCGGTGCGCCGCATGTCCGGTGGTGGCGCCATGTTCATGGAGGGCGGCAACTGCATCACCTATTCCATCTATGCGCCGGATTCTTTGGTCGCGGGATACTCCTACGAGGCCTCCTATGAGTACCTCGACCAGTGGGTGCTCGCCGCGCTAGCAAAGCACGGCGTCAACGCCTGGTACGTCCCGATTAATGACATCACCTCCGACGGTGGGAAGATCGGCGGTGCGGCCCAGAAGCGGCGTCGTCACGCAGTGCTGCACCACACGACCATGAGCTATGACATCGACGCAGACAAGATGATGGAGGTACTGCGCATCGGCAAGGTGAAGGTGTCTTCCAAGGGACTAGCCTCAGCGAAGAAGCGCGTGGATCCGCTGCGCCGACAGACTGGTGTGTCTCGCGAGGAGATCATTAACACTATGGCCACGGAATTTGCCACGCGTTACGGCGCACAGCAGGCGGAGCTTTCCGACGCCGACATCGCCGCAGCCGAGCAGTTAGTTTCGGAGAAGTACGGCACCGAAGAGTGGACGAAGCGCCTCCCCTAGTCGCGCCTTCACTTTGGAGGGGAATTACTTTCAGGCGTAGCATGTTGCAGGTATCAAACGGAACAGTCTAACTTTGCTAGACCGATCTGTTCATATCTAGCGCAATCTACTCCCAAGGAAAACCTCCATGTCTACTCGCTCTGCTACCGCGCCCAAGTCCGGGCTCCCCTCGTGGGCCACTGGTTTCGGCGCCCAAGTTATCGCTGGCCTCATCATCGGCCTCATCCTCGGCTTCGTCGCCGCCGGGATGGACGCCGGCGCCGAGGAGCCCGGCTGGTTGAGCTCCCTACTTACCGGCGTGGGCTCCGCCTACGTGCAGCTACTTAAAGTGATGGTGCCGCCGCTCATCTTCGCCGCAGTGGTCACCTCCGTCGCCAACCTGCGCAAGGTCACCAACGCGGCGAACTTGGCCGTATCTACCCTCGTGTGGTTCGCGATCACCGCCTTCCTCTCCGTTCTCGTAGGCATCGCAGTCGCAGTTGTCATGAAACCGGGCGTGGGAACCACCGTGGACGCCGCCACCGCCGCCGAGCCTTCCTCGGTAGGCTCCTGGACCGCCTTCTTACAGTCCATCGTCCCGGCCAACTTCTTCGGCCTGAGCGGATACGTGGACGAAGGCGAAGTCTCCTTGAGCTTCGGCGCGCTCCAGCTGCTGGTCATCTCGCTAGCCCTGGGCATCGCCGCCGTCAAGGCGGGCGAGGCCGCGGACCCATTCCTGCGCTTTACCGAATCCTTCCTCAAGATCATCCAGGTCATCCTGTGGTGGATTATTCGCCTCGCCCCCATCGGCACCGCCGCGCTCATTGGCAAGGCCGTAGCGACTTACGGCTGGGACGCGCTGAGCTCCCTCGGCAAGTTCGTTCTGGCCATGTACGTCGGCCTCGCGCTGGTCATCGCTGTGGTGTACCCGCTGGTCCTGAAGGTTAACAGCATCCCGGTCATCGGGTTCTACAAGCGCGTGTGGCCGGTATTCTCCCTCGGCTTCGTCACCCGCTCCTCCATAGGCGTGATGCCGGTAACGCAGCGCTTCAGCGAGCGCGCCATGGGCGTCCCGCGCGAGTACGCGTCCTTTGCCATCCCCCTGGGCGCCACCACGAAAATGGACGGCTGCGCTTCGGTCTACCCGGCTATCGCGGCCATCTTCATTGCGCAGTTCTATGGCATTGACCTGTCCCTGACGCAGTACCTACTCATCATCCTGGTCTCGGTCATCGGCTCCGCCGCCACGGCGGGCACCACCGGCGCCACTGTAATGCTTACCCTCACCCTATCTACCCTGGGCCTACCGCTGTCGGGCGTGGGCCTCCTACTGGCTATCGAGCCCATCATCGACATGGGCCGCACCGCCGTCAACGTCACCGGCCAAGCGCTGGCCGCCACCATGGTGGCCAAGCGCGCCGGCATCCAGGACCAGGAAGTCTGGGACTCCGCCGAGCATGGCGTATCGCACATCATGAATGAAGAGAATGAGGACGCGGCGGACACCGCAGTACGGGTTTAAGCCACCCCTCGGAAACTACGTAGCGCCTATATGACCCAAGCAGGTCATATAGGCGCCTTTCTGCACTGAAGTGGGTCTCGAATTACAGACGGGATGTATAAAATACCCCTGGCCGACTGCGCTAACCCAAACTACGGTAATCCACTAAGCGTGAAGCAGATCACCTTGTTGCGCACAATGTTTTCTGCGACACATGGAGTTTGAATTTTATTGGAGGTTACACATGGGCGGCCGCTACCCTAACGGGGACTTTTACTTCTTCGAATCGCAACTTTCTCCCGAGGAACTGAACATCCTCGAGAAGGTTAAGACGTGGACCCGGGAGAAAGTCACTCCCATTGCCAACGACTACTGGAACCGTGCGGAGTTCCCTTTCGAACTCATCCCGAGTATTCAAGACCTCAACATCATCAGCCTGAAGCGGGGGCAGGGATACTCCGGCCTGCTCGCTGGGCTCGTGACCGCTGAAATCCATCGCGCAGACGCATCGGTGGGCACCTTCTTTTCTGGCCAAGACGGACTCTTCACTGGTTCCGTCGAGCTACTAGGCTCCGAGGAACAGAAACAGCGCTTCCTCCCTGATCTCTATGCGGTCAAGAAGACAGGAGTCTTCGCCATCACCGAGCCAAACGCCGGATCGGACGTGGCTAAGGGAATGTCTACGACCGCCGAGAAGGTCGAGGGCGGATGGATCATCAACGGCGCGAAGCGCTGGATTGGCAACGCCACCTGGTCAGACTACGTCTGCGTGTACGCTCGCGACATTGCCGACGACCAGGTGAAGGGGTTCATCGTGGACACCTCGACCGAGGGCTATGCCGCAACGCTCATGCAAAACCGTATTGCTTTGCGCGCCGTCCAAAACGCCGACATCACGCTCACCAACGTCTTCGTTCCTGATGAGAACAAGCTCGATAAGGCCGACAGCTTTAAGGCAACCAACGAGGTATTCAAGTCAGCCCGCGCCACCGTGGGTTGGCAAGCAGTAGGTCTCCAAATGGGGATTCTCGACGCCGTCTTGGAATACCTGGACGAAAGGACCCAATTCGGCCAAAAACTGTCGAGCTTCCAAATCAACCAGTCGAAGGTGGCAACCATCCAGGGCAACCTCATCGCCTCGCAGTCCATGATGGCCCAGCTGAACCGGCTCCAGGAACAAGGAGAGGACAAAAACGAGCATTCCGCCCTCGCGAAGGCACACGTGACCCGAATGATGCGCGAATCAGCGGCTCTGGGCCGCGAGCTCGTGGGCGGTAACGGCATCATCTCTGACTACAAAGTAGGCAAGCATTTCTGCGATGCAGAAGCCATTTATTCCTACGAGGGCACCTATGACATCAACCAGTTGGTCGTAGCACGTTCGCTGACCGGCGAATCTGCGTTCGTTTAAGGAAGGGAGCCACCATGACCACTCCAACCAACACCGCTGACCCCGACCACGCTGCCTCGCAGAAAAAGTCACTCGAGGGCATCCGTGTCCTCGATATGTCGCGAGTGCTCGCCGGCCCCTTCTGCGCCTCGATACTCGCGGATCTCGGCGCTGACGTCATCAAGATTGAATCCCCTTGGGGTGACGACTCTCGTGCGGTCGGCCCATTCTTCAACGGTGAGAGCGCGTACTACCGCCTATTCAATCGCTCGAAGAAAGGGATCACACTCGATCTCAAAAACCCCACCGATGTGTCCACGTTTCTGGAACTGGTGAAGCGTGCCGATGTCCTGATTGAAAACTTCCGTCCCGGAGTCATGACCAAACTTGGTGTTTCCCCGGAGCAGCTTCTCGCCATTAACCCGCAGTTAATAGTCACGTCCATCAGTGGGTTCGGCCAAACTGGCTCGATGGCCAAGGCCCCTGCGTACGACATCGTTGCCCAAGCGATGAGCGGGCTCATGTCCGTGACAGGACATGACGTCACCGGACCTACCCGAGTCGGCGTGAGTCTGGGTGACCTCATCCCAGGGCTTTATGGTGCCATCGCCACCCTCGGAGCTTTGGCAGAGCGAGCACACAGTCACCAGGGTCAGCATGTTGACATTGCAATGTTTGATTCCTTGGTGTCAATCCTAGAATCGGTCGGAATGCGTGCCGTGCATACGGACGAGGAACCGAAGCCCGAAGGCAACGACCACGCAATGACCGTTCCATTTTCCACCTATCAAGCTAGTGACGGCCCGGTTGTCATCGCGGTCCTTAACGAGAAACTCTTCGGCAACCTCGCCACCGCTTTCGATTTGGACTACATGCTCGAAGATCCGCGCTTCAACAGCAACGACGCCCGGCGCGACAATCGCGCACTATTCCGCGACTTGCTCGAGGAGAAGCTGTCCCAGTACACCACGTCCGAAGCAATCGCGCTGCTTCGCGAGCATGGCGTTCCCACGTCCCCTGTGCAATCCGTCAGCGAGGCCCTACACGGCCCTATCGGACAAGAACGCCAGGTGCTTGCCAAAGAAGCTGACGACTTCACCACCCTGGCGTCTCCCATTCGCTTAACGGGGTCTGCGGCCCCATCTCCTGCACCCAAACTGGGCGAACACAACCACCTGATCGAATCCTGGCTCGCTGAGCCCCCTCGTGGCTTCGCCTCCGCTCCTTACCGAAAGAAGGAAGAACAATGAGTGGCACCGCAATCCAAGAATTTGCAACCACTGAAGAAAAGGCCAAAGCACCCTGGCGCTTCTTTCTGTACAGTGGTCTCGGTATTTTTGCTTTCTTCGTCCCCTTCCCAGTTGGGGATACGAACACCATCCTTTTGGACCACATTGTCGGGTGGCTCAAGGTAGGGCTTGGCGACGCCGCGAAGTACGTGGTGTGGCTGATTATTCTGGCCGGCGCAGTGGTCCCTTTCTACACCGGTACGTGGCGTAAGTCTGTCGCTCGCCGAGTATTTGCGTTCCTCTACATTTTTGCCGCGATTATCGCGACTATGCTCGTCTTCAATTTTGGCCCGTCTGTGGTGTTCCGCGAAGAACTCGGGCCGTTCTTGATGAACAAGTTGGTCATTCCGGTAGGTCTTTTGATTCCCGTTGGTGCCCCATTCCTCGGCCTTTTGGTGGGATTCGGCCTCATGGAATTCATCGGTGTGTTTGTACAGCCCATCATGCGACCGCTATTCAAAACTCCTGGCCGGTCAGCCGTTGACGCAGTGGCATCATTCGTCGGCTCGTATTCTTTAGGTCTCCTCGTGACTGACCGCGTGTACAAAGCCGGCGGTTATACCAGCAAAGAGGCAGCCATCATCGCGGCTGGCTTTTCCACAGCCTCGGCGACCTTCATGGTGGTCATCGCCAAAGCACTCGGACTCATGAGCGTGTGGGGACTCTACTTCGGCGCGACCCTCATCGTGACTTTCATCGTCACCGCCATCATGGTTCGCGTCCCTCCAATCAGCTCTATCCCAGACGAGTACTACCCCGGGGTTACTCCCACCCCAGAAGAAGCCATTTCAGGCGATCGGATGAAGTTGGCCTGGCTGGAAGCGAAACACGTGCTCAAAAATGTACCAAGCCTCATGCGAGTGCTTTGGGAGAACTTCCGCGATGGAATGCTGATGACGATGCAGGTGCTCCCTGGCATCTTGTCTATCGGCTTTCTCGGGCTCGTCCTCGCCTACTACACCCCAATTTTCGAGTGGATAGGCTACATTTTCTATCCCTTGCTGTGGGTTCTCCAGATCCCTGATACTCAGCTCGCTTCAGAGGCGTTAGCAATTGGGTTGTCTGAGCTGTTCCTGCCCGCCACCATCGTGGCCGACTCACCGCACGACGTCACGAGGATTCTCATTGCCATTGTGTCGGTATCTCAGATCTTCTTCTTCTCTTCGATGGTCCCGTCGATTCTCGCCACCGAAATCCCACTGAAAATAAAAGATATCCTTGCTGTCTGGTTTATCCGCGTCGTGCTCTCGGTAGTGGTAGCTGCCCCCTTCGCCTACCTGATCGCAATGGCGTTGTAGCACACGACGACAACAAGCCGCACTGCCCTCCTCGCACTCAAGTGCCAGGCGCGAGCTGGCTACAACAGCAAATAAGCCAGCGGCGTAGTGATAAGAACTGTCAACGCCACACGCTCAAACCACACGATCACCATGTCCTTGATGGAGATGGGAATCTTGGTGGCCAGGATGCATGGCACCAGGCCGGAGAAGAAGATGATGGCGGAAATAGCCACCACGCCGACGACAAAGCGCAACACCAGGTCACCACTGTCACCGATGAGCGTAGCGGGTAGGAACATTTCCGCTATGCCCATTGCCATAGCCTCGCCGGCAAGCACAGGCTCCGGCAGCCGTACGAGCCAGGCGAACGGGTAGAACAAGTAGCCAATCCATTCAAAGATGGGAGTAAAGCGAGCCAGAAGCAGCCCGCCCAGACCGATGGACATGATCGACGGCACGACCGACGACGACAAGCGAATACCGTCGCGCAAATTCTCCCAGATATTGCGCTGGAGACTGGGCGCACCAGCCAGGGTCAACAGCGCCTCGCGCCAGGCAGCACGGAATCGGTTGCCTTGTACCGGCTTCTCCGGGTCTGGCTCTGCACCGTCGAAGTACTCGTCGGGAATCTTGCTCAAGGGGTAGATGCGCACGGTAATCGCCGTAACGATGAAAGTAACTACCAATGCCACAACGAAATACAGGCCCCACAAGTCCATGATTCCCAGCGACTTCGCCACGATCACCATGAATGCAGCCGAGACCGTCGAAAAGCCCGTGCAAATAATGGCTGCCTCACGAGCCGTGTAGCCACCTTGTTGGTATACCCGGTCAGTAATCAGAATGCCCAAGGAATAGGAACCGACGAAGGAGGCGACGGCGTCGATAGCCGAACGGCCTGGGGTGCGCCACAGCGGGCGCATGATGGGCTGCATGAAAACGCCCACGAACTCAAGCATGCCGTAACCAATAAGCAGCGCCAGGAAGATAGAGCCGACTGGAATAATCAGCCCCACGGACATGGCAATCTTCTCCCACAGGAACGGCACCAAGTCCTTCTCCCCCAGCACCCAGGGCAAGGAGTCCGTCATCATCATGATGGACACCACCAGACCGATGACGTTGGCGAAGGTAAAGAACGCCTTAATGGGGCCGAGCTTATACTCCTTCTTCACAAACCCCATCACGGTGCCGTACGCACACAAGAGCAGCACAAACCACTGCGCGCCCTGGGGCGCTACTTCCTTAATCATGGTGACGAAATGGTCCAACATGATGGAATTGTTGCCCTTGTAGGTCACTGGCCAGAAGAACACCGCAGCGCCAATCGCACTGTAGACAAAAAGGCGCCACACCCCGGATACGCGGGGCAGTTCGCTTGTCGACGCCGCGCCTCCTGCCGCCTGCGCCGGCACCGCATGGCCGTCGGTTACGCCACTAGCTTCGGTAGCCATCGCATTCATCCTTTCCGATCAACCCGCGCCCCACTATTGTGCCGCGCGCCATGAACTCCTCAATGCTATGACATAGAGCACGAATGTTGAACAAAGCACTTGTGGCTGATTGTCTGATATTCCAGACAAGGGGTTCTATGCACAGCCAAATTCGAATAATAGTTCGGCCCGTTGCTTCTTCTGTCGCGCTAGCAGCTATGGTGTTTTGTGTCGAGGCTTCACCGCCACCTTTAAAATCAAAGACTTCACTACGAGGAGCAGCCACCCATGGATGCAGTCAATCCACACAATCCCCCACGTCTCACATCCGTGGAGATTTGTGCAGGCGCGGGTGGCCAAGCCCTAGGCTTAGAGCAGGCCGGTTTTCACCACACCGCGGTAGTAGAAATCGACGAGTGGGCGGCCGAGACCCTACGCCTCAACCGCGCGCATGGTGGTCCACTCGGACCATGGAAAGTTATAGAAGGCGATGTCACCCAGCTAGACGGCATGCAATGGCGGGGGCAAGTCGATCTCTTTGCAGGTGGAGTCCCCTGCCCACCTTTCTCAATCGCCGGCAAACAACTCGGCGCGGACGATGAACGCGACTTATTTCCCGACGCTCTACGCCTCATTTCTGAAATCCGCCCCAAGGCTGTTCTACTAGAAAACGTCAAGGGTCTCGGACAAAAACGCTTTGACAGCTATCGCAACGATGTCATCCGCCAGCTCAACGACATGGGTTACGTGGCTTTCTGGGAGCTCTTGCAAGCCGCCGACTACGGCGTTCCCCAACTCCGTCCCCGTTTTATCCTCGTCGCACTCTTACCCGAATACGCCGACTTCTTCGCTTGGCCGGCGCCTTCCGACACACGTGTGACCGTTGGCGAAGCTCTTTATCCACTCATGAAGAAGAATGGTTGGAAGGGGGCAAAAGCTTGGGCTCAGACAGCTGACAACGTGGCCCCGACACTAGTGGGTGGTTCCAAGAAGCACGGTGGCCCGGACGTGGGTCCCACGCGTGCACGCGAAGCCTGGAAGAAGCTCGGGGTTAAGGGCTCGTCTATCGCTGAGGAAGCCCCGGGAAGCGACTTCCCCGTCGGAGATCCGAACAACATGCCCCGCCTCACCGTAGAAATGGGTGGTGTCATCCAAGGATTCCCTGCAGAATGGACGTGGGCGGGACGTAAGACCGCCCAATGGCGGCAGGTTGGAAATGCTTTTCCGCCCCCGGTCGCAAAAGCCATCGGAATGTCGATCAAGAACGCACTAAACCAGGTTCCTTGCTCACCGGCGACTCCGACCTTGCCAACAGAGTTTCTCGTTGCCCAGTAGAGCCTACGCGGCTCAGCAATAACCTCGCCAAAGGAGTCACAGTGTCCGGCGCTAGCGATTTAGGTTCCCCAATTGATGTTCACCACTGGGAACGCCCTGATCATTCCCAAGAGCTAGCCACGGCAATGCGCAATGAGGATCCCGATGGAAGCGTTTTCGCCCGATTGTTTCGGCAATCTTTCGACCAAATCTACGACGGCCAGAACACCGGACGCTACTCCATTTCGCAGCTCAGTAAAACCGAGTCTGCACACATCGGATCGATTGTGGAGATCAACATCCGTCGCGCTTTCGATGGCTTCATCCGCGACGGCATGGTGATGGACTTCGACATCCTTGGACACGAGGTTGATTGCAAATACTCCAAAGCTCCTTTTGGTTGGATGATCCCTTCTGAGGCCCTCGGACACCACGCAATGGTCTGCCACGCAGATGACGACAAGGGGATGTGGCGAGTGGGGTTCGTGCAGATCAGCGACGACATCCTCACCAGAGGCGGCAATCGCGATGGCAAACGAACGATCTCAAGCCAGGGACGCGCGAATATTTCCTGGGCCTTCTACGACGAACCGTTGATTCCAAACACCCTCCTTCAACTCTCCAGTGAGGATCGTCGCGCCATCCTAAACCCAAAGTCGGGTCAAGCCCGCATCAACGAGCTGTTTCGCCGCGCCCAACAAAGACTCATCCCTCGCGGCATCATTGCAACGGTAGCCCAGCAAAAGGACTATATGAAGCGCGTGCGGGGCAATGGCGGTGCACGTTCCGCATTGGCCGCAGAAGGAATCGTCATCTTGGGCGACTACAAGGCTCATCGGCTCATTGCGGAGACCCTAGAGCTTCCGGTCCCCGGCCCTGGCGATTCTGTAGCGGTGCGACTAGTCCCATCCGAGCCCAATGCCCCGCACCCGTGCATTGAGCTGGAAGGACAGCGGTGGCGCGTCGCCGAAGGCAGCGATCCCATCCACCACGCGCCTGCCATCGTTTACACGGGCTCGCGGTGACCCGCGCAGCAAGTACGTAGCTAGAGCCTCTTACGCAGCGGCCTCAGCACAGCCTTTCGCGCCTGCAGCGTCTCCCGCCCAAATCCCCACGCGATGATTCCCACGAGGGCAACGGCACCGCAGAGGGCGAAGGCTGTGGTGAAGCCGTACACGTCGGCGAGGGCGCCGATGAGGATGGGGCCGAAGATTTGGCCGAGGTCCATGGACATCTGGAAGGTAGACACCACCTTGCCGCCTGCGCGGTCATTGCCAATGATGTCGGCGATGACCGCCTGCTGTGCGGGGTTAATAAGACCAGACGCGGCACCAGCGAGTGCTGAGGCCAACAGCAGCGTGGGGATGGATTCCGCAAGACCGAGTACCCCCATGAACAACCCGGAACCGAGCAAGCCGGCAATGATCAACGGGCGGCGCCCGATACGATCCGCCAGGTTACCGGAGAACTGCAACACGATAGCGTTGCCTGCCGCGAACGTCGCTAAGGCATAGCCGGATGCTTCCGCGCCGTCGGCAAAGATAGCGGCGGCGAACAACGGGAGAACCGAAATACGAACGCCAAAGTTAATCCATCCTTGCGCGAACCCAGACGTCAGCACGGCGCGGTAGGCCGTGTCGCGCCAGGCCTCCCCCAGGCTCATCGCCGGCTTGGCATGGGCCTTGAGTTCGACCATGTCGTCGGCAGGCATTCGCCACCACACAAACACCGCCGCAAGTCCGACGCCAATACCGTAAATCAGGAACGGGAGGCGAAAGCCGAGGAACGACAACGACGCGCCGAGCACCGGGCCGATGACGTTGCCGAGGAGAAACGCTGTGGCGTACGTCGCCGAACACTTACCGCGGATGGACGCCGGCGCCAAACGCACGATGAGGCCCATCGCGGAGACTGTAAACATCGTGGAGCCAATACCCGCGAGGGCGCGGAGCGCAAGAATATGCCAGTAATGCTGGGCGCCGGCCACGAGCCCCGTTGTAATCGCAACAGTAATGAGGCCGGTGAGATACACCTTTCGTGAGCCCAGCTTGTCCACCAGGCTGCCTGACATAGGCGCAAACAGGAGCCGCGACGCTGAGAAAACGGCAACCACGGCACCTGCAGCGGCCATGGTCACATCGAAGCTCACCACAAATTGCGGGAGCAACGGCGCGATCAGACCGTAGCCGAGGGCGATAGTGAACGCGGCAACGACCAAGATCCAGATCTCAGGAGGAATTTTTTCTTGAGGAATCTTGTGTTCAGGAAGTTTTTCTGCATCGGCCATGGTGAATCCTGAGGGTAGTCCTTCCCGTGACGTTCGGCGAATTATGCCCTCGTTTACCCAGCACACAACCCCGGAATAGAACACGTGTTCGAGGATGGGAAATTTCAGTCAGGATGATGTCTTTCGCCTTCGTAATATCCTCACCATGAAACAACACATGGACTACCGCCGCCCGTCATTGAACACTTTCGAGCTCACCGCACGCATTCTTGAGCACCACGGCGAGACGCTCGACTCACTCCAGAGCGTCTTGCATCACCCGCGCTCCCTGGCGCGTCCTACACCAGATTGGCGCCCGCCACAGAAACAACTGCCGGACATCGCGGGCGATGGTGATCTCACCATGACGTTAACGCGCCACCGCGTAGGCCCGCGTGCCAGGGCGCGCGTCCGTGGTTTTGGCGAGACCCGGGAACCGGCTTATTTGGTGTCCGTGCGCATTACCAATCCCAACGGCTACCCGGTACTCCCGGCGCTGGCCGAGGCCTGGGTGCGCGCATTGGTGCCTGGCGCAAAGTCAGGTGCGGTCCACGAGATCACTACGGGGAGCGCAGCCACCTTCCTCTGGTTGGTGGACAAGGCATTCCTGCCCGTGCGCTCCCCTGTGTCTCTCTTCGAGGGCCTTGCCTCAGCGGCGTAGGCGCTGACCCTTACTTTTTGCTGTCGTCGGTGCTGTCGCTGTCGCTGCTGTCGACGTCGTCGTCCTCAAGCTCATCGTCTTCGTCGTCGTAGTCGACGTCGTCATCAAAGTCGTCGGCGCCGAAGATGTCGTAGACGTCAGGCTCGTCGTATTCACCTTCATCGAACTCCACGAGCTGGGACTCCCAGTCGTCGGCTTGGTCGGCGACGAGGGACAGGATGTTAAACAGGCGGTCGAAATCAGTGTAGGTACCCAGCTCCAGTGTTTCTGACGGCACCTCGACTATCGGCTCAATGTCCAAGAACTCGTCATCCGCACCGAGAACGTCGATGTCGTCCTCATCGTCGCCGAAGAGACGCTGGCGATCTTCATCGGAAAGCTCATCGGAGTCATCGGTGATCCAGAAGTCATCCTCCTCCACTTCACGGTCATCATCGAACTCAGCGCTGAGGTCAAAGGAAAGGAATCGCACCACGGCGGTAGGGACGCTATCCACCACTTCCACGAGAACGCGCAGCTGGGATTCCTGCGCTACGTCCGCGATAACGAGGTTCGGATTGAACTCGTCTTGCATGAACTCGAGGTCTGCGATGCGTTCATCGGTGCCTTCGAGAAGGTCGCGCAGGACGGTCACAACCTGGTCGGTGGCAACGTGGCGGGCAACTGCCTCCACAGCGTCATCGACAGAGAACGCCACGGACACCAAGACCGCCTCGAACTCGTCATCGTCCTCGTCCACGTCAGCAGCTGCGATATACACGTTTGCGGCTGGCAGGATGGGGTCGATTTCAACGAACTGAATCTCCAGGTCCGAGGTGATCGGAACGAACATCACGTCATCATTAACACGAGATTCAATGCCCTCAGCGTCCAACGCGGTGGCAATATCTTCGAAAAAGCTCATTTTCCCTTTGCCCTATCTGCATTCAAGAGTGGATGTGAAAGCGAAGCCAAGCCTACCGACTATTGCCCGGGCGCGTGTGCTGAATGCTGTTTATTGCACGTTGGGTGGCTCACCGAGCCCCTCCGTCAGGAAACTCAGGGCTTCAAGAATCTCCGGACGGCCTACTCCCCACTCGGTCATTGAGTACCCCTCCCAAGCAATACGCCGCTCCGCCTTCGGGTCGTACTCCAGTGAGCTTTCCGCGTCGAAGATCCGCGTAATGCGCTGGTCGCAATCATAACGAGGCCAGCTGGAATCCAGGTCTTTGCCGTGGAAGAAGTCGCCCCAAAAACCTTGCATTTCTTGCGTGAGACGCTCCATATCTGTGGAGTCACCCAGTTTGGTGAAGAAGGAAACGCGTGAGGCATCCATGTCGCCAAAGACGTTGGCCAGTTCTAGTGAATGCATCGCGCCCAAGCCAACCCAGCGCAGGGCTGGGGGCGCGAAGTCATAGCGATACATCCACGTTGGGTGGTTGTCCGAGTGCCGGGACGCCAAAGCCGTGGCCGGGGCCCAGAACAGGGCGTCGGCCAGCAATTCTGCAAAGTCCGAGCGCGCCGTCGCATCGTTGTACGCCGCAAGTACCCCCGGGGCGCCGTCCGGATCGAAAGACCGAAGCAGGCGGTGCGCGGCCTTGCTGCGCTTCTTCTGCCGCTGGTAGACGAATTTACCGAAACTTGCCTCGTCGGAGTTCGTGCCGATGAGCAACGGTACTTGCGCCTGATTGCCATTAGCGAAAGCCGCTAAGGGGTGCTCTGGGAGGAAATTCTCGTCCGCGGTCGGAGCGTACGACGTGTTAAGGTGCAGAAACTCTCGCCCCGCCCACATCATTGATTGTCCCGCCCGGACGATATCAGCGAAGTTCTCCACGCGTAGGTCGTCCACTGAGGCCAAGCGCGGCAACCCCAGCCTAGACACCAACTCCCGTGCCCAGAACGTCGATTGCGTCCGCGAGTGAAAGACGCCCATCGGCGGGGATTGCGCCAAGGCGCGGTGGAAGAGACCGTGCGCTGAAGGGACGCTCATCAACGTCAGCACCGCGGCGCCGCCGGCGGACTCCCCCATCAATGTGACGTTGTCCGGGTCACCGCCGAAGGCGGCGATGTTGGCCCGCACCCAACGCAGAGCCAGTAACTGATCCTCCACAGCAGGGTTCGCCGTGCAGTCACCTGAGAGACTGCGCAGGTCCAGGTAACCCAGCGCCCCAAGACGAAAATTCACTGACACGTAGACCACATTCGTAGTGCGGGCTAAATGAAACCCCCGCAGCATCGGCTCATGACTTGCCCCCATGATGAAGGAGCCGCCGTGCAGGTAGACCACCACGGGAAGTTTCTCGTCCGTGGCCCGCCGCACGATGTCTAGATGCAGACAGTCCTCATCGCCTGCGATTCGGTCGGTCCACGAGTACGTGGGTTGGGGAGCAGGGCTGCCGTACTGCGAGCATTCCAGTACTCCTTCCCACGGTTCCACTGGTACCGGCGACGCGAAGCGGCGCTGGCCGCTGGTCTCTTGCCCATAGGGAATGGCACGCCAGGAACGCACCCCCAGCTCAGGCATGTCCACGCCCTTGACCCACCCGAAGCGGGTGCGCACCAGCATGGGGTTGTCGGTGACGTCCAAGTCCTCGACCGCGTCATCAGCTCCGGGTTGCGTGCTCATATTCTCCAGAATAACGATATGGACTCAACGGGAACCGGAGGGAAATCGGTAGCGTTGATGATGGTGTGCGATAAGGAAAGCTCATCGCACGCGTTTACTTAGGAACGAATTTAGAACTTACGACACCACAGAGAAGGAATGATGAGAAATGGGACTTTTTGGTGTGGGTAAAGATGACACTGGCACTTCGCGCGAGTCTTCCACCGAAGTGACGACCCCGCAGGGCGAGACCAGTGCAGTCACCCCGGAGCGTCTTAACGACAACGACACCGCGGCAAAGATGCTCTTGGGCGGTCTGGACCGAGCAGTGTCCATGCAGTCAAGCGCCATTGAGAAGTACATCCGCAGCCTGGTGAAGAAGAACCCCGATGCGTCCCCGGCGGACATTCAGTCGCTTATCGACGGCCACTTCCTCAAGCTTGTCTCTGGCACCGGCGCGGCGGCGGGCGCGACCTCCGCCATCCCAGGTATTGGATTTGTAACCGGTGCCGCGGCAGTAGGCGCTGAGTCGCTCGTGTTCCTCGACGCCAGTGCCTGGTACATCGTGGCCTCTGCCTTCCTGCGCGGCGCTGACATTCGGAACCCCGAGGTGCGGCGCACCCTGGTCCTCGTCGTGTTGCTGGGTAACAAGGGATCCGCCATCGTGGAGACCGTTCTGGGTGATACCGCTTCACTGAAGGGAGCAACCTCGCTGGCAACGCTGTCGCACTTTTCCGGCCCGACTCTGCAGGGACTCAACGGCCGCTTGACCAAGGCCTTCATGAAGCGCGCGACGAAGAAACTGCGGTGGTCACTGTTTTCCAAGATCCTGCCGCTGGGTATCGGCGCCGTGCTGGGCACGATGGCCAACCGCAAGCTGGCGCAGCAGGTTATCTCCTCGGCGCACGACGAGCTTGACCCCTTGCCGGGGACCGTGCGCCAATTCGCGTCGTAAAGCATGGGTGCCAGCCGGGCCGCAGGGCAAAGGAATATCTCTTCCCCCTGCGTACGGTGGCTTGTCAGCACACCTTTTTGGGGTAAAAAACTCCCTACTCGGAAGGGTTCGGGCGTCGTTTTAGGGGTTAAACGACGGCCGTCGTTGTGCATCAATGATTCCCCCGTATGATTGGGGACGGATCACTTTTCAAAGTGCTACTAATGTCTAAAAGACAAAGTTAAAAGCCAAGAAAACACAGCAAGGAAATGAGGCGAGCTTCTGCCGTGAGCAATGCGAGCGTGTACGGCCCTAACGCATGGCTGATCGATGAGATGTACCAGCAGTACAGCGAGGATCCCCAGTCGGTGGATCAGGAGTGGCGCGACTACTTCGAGAAGAACGGCGCACCGAAGTCCGGTGGCGCTGCTGCTGCCGCCCCGACTGCTGTCAAGCAGGCGGAATCCAAGGGACAGGCCGTTCCCCCTACCAAGGTTTCCACCGAGGAGAAGCAGGCTACCCGCGAGACCAAGGTGACCGAAGCAGCCAAGGATGCACGCGCTTCCAAGCCAGAGGCGGGTAAGCCTGCCGCCGCGGCCGCCAAGAAGGCGCCGGAGTCCCCGATGGACCGCATCGGCGAGGCCCCCGAGGCCGGTGAAAAGCAGCTCAAGGGCATGTTCAAGGCTATCGCCAAGAACATGGACGAGTCGCTGGAAATCCCCACCGCTACCACCGTGCGCGACATGCCGGTCAAGCTCATGTGGGAAAACCGCTCCATGATCAACGAGCACCTCAAGCGCACCCGTGGCGGCAAAATCTCCTTCACCCACATCATTGGCTACGCCATTGTGAAGGCCACCCAGATCCACCCGGCTATGAACGTGCGCTACGAGGTCAAGGACGGCAAGCCAACCGTCGTGCAGCCCGAGCACATTAACCTCGGCCTCGCGATTGACCTGCCCCAGAAGGACGGCTCCCGCGCCCTGGTGGTTGCCTCCATCAAGGAGACCGAGAACAAGAACTTCGCCGAGTTCGTGGAGGCTTACGAGGACATCGTTGCTCGTTCCCGCAAGAACAAGCTCACGATGGATGACTTCTCCGGCGTCACCATTAACCTCACTAACCCGGGCGGCATCGGCACCCGCCACTCCATCGCGCGCCTGACCAAGGGCTCCGGCGCCATCATCGGCGTGGGCTCCATGGACTACCCGGCAGAGTTCGCCGGCGCGTCCGCGGACCGCCTGGCTGACCTCGGCGTTGGCCGCCTGGTTACCCTGACCTCTACTTACGACCACCGCGTCATTCAGGGTGCCGAGTCCGGCGACTTCCTCAAGACTATGTCCCAGCTGCTTATCGACGACAAGTTCTGGGACGAGCTCTTCCAGGCCATGGGCGTTCCTTACCAGCCAATGCGCTGGGCACAGGACCTGCCGAATCTGGGCGTGGACAAAAACACCCGCGTCATGCAGCTCATTGAGGCCTACCGTTCCCGCGGCCACCTGCTCGCGGACGTTAACCCGCTGAGCTGGCGTCAGCCGGGTCTGCCGTTCCCGGATCACCGCGACTTGGACATCGCTACCCACGGCCTCACCATTTGGGACCTGGACCGTACCTTCAACGTCGGCGGCTTCGGTGGCAAGGAGACCATGACCCTGCGCGAGGTGCTCTCCCGCCTGCGCAGCGCCTACACCCTGAAGGTGGGCTCCGAGTACTCCCACATCCTCGACCGCGATGAGCGCGAGTGGCTGCAGAACCGCCTGGAAGCGGGCCAGCCTAAGCCGACCAACGCTGAGCAAAAGTACATCCTGCAGAAGGTCAATGCTGCAGAAGCATTCGAGAACTTCCTGCAGACCAAGTACGTGGGCCAGAAGCGCTTCTCCCTCGAAGGCGCCGAGTCCCTCATCCCGCTGATGGACTCCATCATCGACACCGCTGCGGGCCAGGGTCTGGACGAGGTCGTCATCGGTATGCCGCACCGCGGCCGCCTCAACGTGCTGTTCAACATCGTGGGCAAGCCACTGGCGCAGATCTTCAACGAGTTTGAGGGCAACTTCACCGGCGGCCAGGCCGGCGGTTCCGGCGACGTGAAGTACCACTTAGGCGCCGAGGGCCACCACATCCAGATGTTCGGCGAGGGCGAAATTGACATCACCCTGGCGGCGAACCCGTCCCACCTCGAGGCCGTGAACCCGGTCATGGAGGGTATGGCCCGTGCGAAGCAGGACCTGCTGGACAAGGGCGAGAACGGCTACAGCGTCGTCCCGCTGCTGCTACATGGCGACGCCTCCTTCGCTGGCCTTGGCATCGTCCAGGAGACCATCAACCTGTCCCAGCTGCGTGGCTACACCACCGGCGGCACCGTCCACGTTGTGGTCAACAACCAGATCGGCTTCACCACCACCCCGGACTCTGGTCGTTCCACCCACTACTCCACCGACCTGGCTAAGGGCTTCGACTGCCCGGTGTTCCACGTCAACGGCGACGACCCAGAGGCCGTTGCATGGGTGGGTCAGCTAGCCACCGAGTACCGCCGCGAGTTCGGCAAGGACGTCTTCATCGACCTCATCTGCTACCGCCTGCGCGGCCACAATGAGGCTGATGACCCGACCATGACTCAGCCGGTGATGTACGAGCGCATCATTGACCGTAAGACGGTCCGCGAGCGCTACACCGAGGAGCTCATCGGCCGCGGTGATCTGTCCGCTGAAGAGGCCGAGGCGGCTGCACGCGACTTCAACGAGCAGATGGAGGCCGTGTTCTCCGACGTCAAGTCCACCGACAAGTCTGGTCCGGAGGAGCAGGTGGGCATCACTTCCGCTCAGGAACTGGCGCACGGCCTGGACACCTCCATCACCGCCGAGGAAATGAAGGAGATCGGCGAAGCTTACGCCACCCCGCCGGAGGGCTTCCAGATGCACAAGCGCGTGGCCAAGGTGGCCAAGGAGCGCCTGAAGACTGCCACCGAAGGCGGCATCGACTGGGGCTGGGGCGAGCTTCTCGCCTTCGGCTCCCTGGCCAACGGCGGCAAGCTCGTGCGCCTCGCCGGTGAGGATTCCCGCCGCGGTACCTTCACCCAGCGCCACGCTGTCGTGTACGACCCTGAGACCGCTGCAGAGTACAACGGCCTCGACGAACTGGCACAGTCCAAGGGCAACGGCGGCAAGTTCCTGGTCTACAACTCGGCACTCACCGAGTACGCCGGTATGGGCTTCGAGTACGGCTACTCCATCGCCAACAAGGACGCCCTCGTGGCGTGGGAGGCGCAGTTCGGCGACTTCGCCAACGGCGCCCAGACCATCATCGACGAGTACGTCTCCTCCGGCGAGGCCAAGTGGGGCGAGACCTCCAAGATCGTGCTGCTCCTTCCGCACGGCTACGAGGGCCAGGGCCCGGATCACTCCTCCGCACGCATCGAGCGTTTCCTGCAGCTGTGCGCTGAGGGCTCCATGACCGTGGCCCAGCCGTCCACCCCGGCTAACCACTTCCACTTGTTGCGCCGCCACGCCATGGGCCCGCTGAGCCGCCCGCTGGTAGTCTTCAGCCCGAAGTCCATGCTGCGCAACAAGGCTGCGGTATCCTCCATTGAGGACTTCACCGAGGTCAAGTCGTTCCAGTCCGTCATCAACGACCCGAACTTTGTGGACCGCGAGGGCAACAAGATTGGTGACACCGACAAGGTGAAGAAGATCATCCTGTGCTCCGGCAAGATCTACTACGACTTGGCGAAGCGCAAGGCTGACGACAACCGCGAGGACGTCGCCATCGTCCGCGTAGAGATGCTGCACCCGATTCCGTTCAACCGCTTGCGCGAAGCATTCGCGATGTTCCCGAACGCCGAGGAAATCCGCTTCGTTCAGGACGAGCCGGCCAACCAGGGCCCATGGCCGTTCTACAACGAGCATCTGCGCGAGCTGCTGCCGGACATGCCGCCGCTCAAGCGCGTGTCCCGCCGCGCGCAGTCTTCCACCTCCACGGGCATCGCTAAGGTGCACCAGCTGGAGCAGAAGAAGCTTCTCGACGAAGCCTTTGCCTAAACGCTAAAGAAAGAAGGACCCCACAGCATTCGCTGATCTGCTCCCCGTTTTCCGGACTGGGTTAATTCTAAATGGTTTGGGTCTTAGCAAGGGTCTGGTTCCGATATTGCATCGGGGCCAGGCCCTTGAATTGTTCTTGTAGTCGGGTCGTGTTGTACCACAGGATGTAATCATCAATAGCTTGGCAGAACTCATTGACGCTGCTGAAGGAAACACCGTGGTACATCTCAGATTTCAAGTGACCGAAGAAATTCTCCATCACTGAGTTGTCATAGCAATTGCCTTTCCGGGACATTGACTGCACGCCACCAATGTTTGTAATCAGGTTGCGCCAGCTGGTGTGCTGGTACTGGAAGCCTTGGTCGGTGTGCACAATGAGTCCTTCATCCGGGCTGAACAGGGCAATGGCATCGGATAACGATCTTGATGTGAACTTGGTATTCGGTGATGTAGACAAGGTATGAGCCAAGATGGTTCGGTCGAACAGATCCATAATCGGCGACAAGTAGACCTTGGTGCCTGCGACTCGGAACTCGGTGACGTCGCTAACCCACGCTTTATTCGGTGCACTTTGCTCGAAGTTGCGGTCAAGCACGTTGTCGGCAATGTGGCTAATAGCTCCGCGGTAGGAGTTGTACTTCTTACGCCTGATCTTCGATACCAATCCCAGCTGTCGCATCAGCTTGCGGACCAGCTTTTTATTGACGATCTCATTCTCGTTGCGCAACGCACGCCATACGCGGCGATAGCCATACGTGGCATGAGAGTCGTTAAAGATCTTCGTTATCAGTTTCTTCAGATGGACATATTTGTCCGGTTTATCAAGGCGACGCTGATGATCGAAGAAGGTCGACCTGGACAGGCCAGATACGGCGATCAAGTCATCGAGGCGGTGGTCAGACTTAAGAGTGATGATGGCTTCGACTTTTAGCCTCGTCGCTGATCCCTCAAGTCCCGCAATTTTTTTAAGTACGCCAATTCAGCCTTGAGAAGCTCATTTTCGCGTCGCAGCTTGTCTTCTTCAGTCAGTGGTGCAGGCCGAGCTGAGCCTTTAGGCCTGCCCTTCGGCTTCGGCCGTAGTGCATCAATACCGTCTTTGTTGACCTGCCACACCCATTGACTAATCAGGTCAGGCGAGGACAAGCCGAATTCCGCAGCAAGATCAGACCTGGTCTCGCCGGCTTTATGGCGGCGAAGAATCTCCATCTTGGTGTCGAAGGAGTACTGTTTCCTCGTTGGTTTGCTCACAAGACAAAGTCTGCCATGCAAACGGAACCGACCCTCGAGCCTTCGAACCTGGCCCCGCTTGACCCCGAGACGATTAGCCACCGCTCTAGCGCCATAGCCCTGCTCAAATAGTTCCACTGCTTGTTCACGCTGAGCCTAGCTCAACTTGCTGCGTGGATGCATAGAAAACTCCCCACAATCTGGTTTCTGATTTCTCAGTCCGGATTATGGGGAGCAGTTCACGCTGCGGGGTCCTTCTTGTGTGTCCGCCCGCCATGCGAAAACGACGGGTACGACAGGCCTCTAGCTGCCTTGCTCCTCACGCTTGTTTGGGTCGGCACCGATGCCGTTTTCCTTTTGGTTGTCCGACATCTCGAACTGTTCGCCGTTGGCATTCTTCCCCAACCACGAGGAAACAGTTTGGGATACGGAACCGGATTCTTCCGACTTAGCCACGAGTTCGTCTAGCTCCTGATTGGTGATGAACTTGGTGACACCGACGAGTGCCTCTTTCTCCTCGCGGGTAAATCGTTCCTTTTGGAAGAGTGGAACGAAATTCTCCGGCAGGCCAGAGGATTCCTCGTTGTCGCATCCGGTAGCTGGCGACGGGTCCAACGTACCGAGAGTAGGTGGCAAAGACTCGATGAGTGCGATGTGGGTCGTAGCTAGCAGATCTTCCCCCACTGGGGAGACGTCATTGTCCGCTCCGCCGGTACCGCCGCTGTCCGCGAGCTCTCGCGCTGTGGGCGCATTAAAGTGGCGCAACAACTGACCCGTGCAGCCCACGGCCAGCTCGGCGTCGCCGTCAGTCAAGAACCCAGCGCGTACATCGGTATCACCGGGGGTATCCAACAACAAGACGGCATCGCGCCCGGTCTTTTCCAGAGTGCCGCGGTAAATCTCGCCGAACACCACTTGTTCGATGTCGCGGGGATCCACGACCACTTGGACCGTGGAGTCGAGGAGCTTATCCAGCATCGGCTCGGGCTCCGCTGCGGCGCAACCTCCTAATGCCACGCTGGCACTGAGCACCACAGCAGAGGCACGCAGCGTCCGCGGACTCCGCGAGAAGGGTTTGTGCATTTCTAGGTACCGTTCCTCATTACCACAGGTAAATCGACAAAAGTGTGGACCGTCAAAGTATACATCGCCCTCTGGGCGCACCGGCTTCGCGACGCCGCCCCCTCAACAAGGGGCGCGGGCATTGGTGTCCCGCCGTACCAGGACTACACTAACGTTCGATGAGTGCACTAGAAGTTTCCGCTGTCGAAAGCGCGCTATCCCGCGTAGAGGATCCCGAAATCGGACGCCCGTTAACCGAGCTCGGAATGGTGAAGTCCATTGATATCACCGGCAATGACGTTCATGTGGCGCTGTATCTCACGATTGCTGGCTGCCCTATGAAATCAACGATTGAATCCAATGCTCGCGCGGCATTGGAAGAAATCGACGGGGTAGGCAACGTCTCCCTGGAAATGGACGTCATGAGCGATGACCAGCGTCGTGAGCTACGTAAGCAATTGCGCGGCGGCCAAGACGAGCCGGAGATTCCGTTCGCTAAGCCAGACTCCACCACGCGCGTCTTTGCCGTCGCCTCCGGAAAGGGCGGCGTGGGCAAGTCCTCCATGACCGTAAATTTGGCCGCGGCTCTACAGGCAAAGGGCCTGAAGGTGGGCATTGTCGACGCCGACATCTACGGCCACTCGGTACCAGGCCTGCTGGGTTCGACCGCTGGACCGACCGTCGTGGACGACATGCTCATGCCTCCCATTTCGCACGGCATCAAGCACATCTCCATCGGTCAGTTCGTGGAGGGCAACGCCCCCGTGGTGTGGCGCGGCCCGATGTTGCACCGCGCGCTCCAGCAATTCCTCGGCGACGTGTTCTGGGGCGATCTCGATATTCTCCTACTCGATCTGCCACCGGGGACCGGCGACGTCGCCCTCTCGGTGGCACAGCTGCTGCCGAACGCTGAGCTCCTCGTGGTCACTACCCCACAGGCCGCGGCAGCCGAAGTCGCCGAGCGCGCTGGTTCTCTGTCCATTCAGACCCGCCAGCGCATCACCGGCGTCATTGAAAACATGTCTGCCATGGTGATGCCCGATGGCAGCGTCATGGACATCTTCGGCTCCGGCGGCGGCGAGGTGGTGGCCGAGCGGCTGTCCACTCTCACAGGCGCGCAAGTGCCGCTGTTGGGGCAGATCCCATTGGACCCTCAGCTACGTGTCCAAGGCGACGACGGCACCCCCGTGGTGTTGAGTGCCCCCGACTCCCCCGCGTCTCAGGCTGTCATGGCCATCGCGGATCAGCTGGCGGTCCGCAAGGACTCCTTGGCCGGCAAGTCCCTTGGCCTGGGAGTGACCCGCACATAGCGCGCCGCCCAGCGCCTAGACCAAGTCCGTCCAGGACCAGCCCCCCGCCGGGGCCTCGCCTCCGGCAGGGGGCTTTGCGTTGCCGCCATCATTACCGGGGTTGGTTGCGCGGGAGGTTTGATGCGACGGATAATCGCGAGCCTGGGGCTGAGGGGCATCTGTCAAAGCCGGCCCGTCGCCGAGATCCTCGGCAAGCATCTTCTTAGGATCGAAGGCATCGAGGGCAGAGTCATCGCCGTCGAAAAGCGCCTTGGTCAGCGCTGCCCGTGGGCCCATGCGGCCCCACTCCGCTGCCTGGCTTATCGGCTGCCGGAACTGCTCGAATTCCTCGCTGAATTCCCCGAACTCGCCAGTAAGCTCAGCCTTGGCGTTGTTGATGGCGCGGCGGGCAGCAAAAATCGCCGCGCGGATATCCAGGATCACTCCCGGCAACCGCTCTGGGCCGATGATGACAATGCCCACGAGGATAATGAAGATGACCTCGAACCAGCCGATATTTGAAAACACGCTTAATACCTTACCGCCAGTGGTTTACTGGCCGTGATTGCGCTTCAATGCGCGGAACACCATTTCGAACCGATCCATCAGATCGCCCTGTGGTGTCATCTTAGGGTCTTCGCCGGCTTCCCGCGCGGCGTCGGAAGGCGGTGTGTGCTCCAAACCTGCCAACCGCGCGATGAGGTCCTGTGGAGCAGTCAGTTGTTCTTCGGTACTGCGGCCGCGCACCCAGTCTGCGGCGCCCCGGACTCGTTTGACTTCAGCGCGACACTCATTGCAGTGCAATACATGGATTCGCGCACGGTGGGCAGCCTTGTGCTCCATTTCCCCATCCACGAAAGCCACTATGGCTTCCGGGTTGAGATGATCGACATCCGAAAACTGCCGCACGACGTCGTGCAACTTGGCGTTGAGTTTTTCGTTCAGCTTTTTCGCTCGCCGCCGAGCGTTATCGCCGCTCCAGCCGTTGCCAGGGGGTTCCGGGATTTCGTTGAGTGCCATGACGCCGCAATTCTAACGCATGCGCAACAATACCTGCGCGTCTTCCGATTCCTTGGCCGCATCCTCCAGAAGCTGGCGCAGCTGCGAACGCCCCCGGTGGATGCGGGAGCGCACGGTACCCATCTTCACACCCAGGGTCTCCGCGATCTCGTCGTAGCTCATTCCGACCACGTCACAGAGGACGACCGCAACGCGGAAGTCCGGGCTGAGTTCATCCAAAGCAGACTGGAGAACGGGATCCAGGTTGGCAACGTCAAATTCTTGTTCCGGAGTCATACCGCGGCCAGGAACGCGGTCGTAGTCATCCGGCAAGGCCTCCATCCGGATCTTGGTGCGGTGACGCACCATATCCAAGAAGAGGTTAGTGGTAATGCGATGCAGCCAGCCCTCGAATGTGCCCGCCTGGTAGCGGTTCAGCGAGCGGAAGACTCGCATGAAAGTTTCTTGGGTGAGGTCTTCCGCGTCGTGCTGGTTACCGCTGAGGCGGTAAGCAAGGCGGTAGACGCTATCTGCGTGTTCGGCCACCAATTCAGACCAGGAGGGCATACCAGCTTCGCCCGCGTCAAACGCCGCGGTACCGGTAAGTTCGGCGCTTCCCGCCTCACGAGACTCACTAGATACGGACACGGACGGTGTTTCAGACTCCTGTGATGGCATGGGACTAATTGTGCCCTACGCGGAGTACTAACGCCAGTTAAAGAACTGGCAGATCGCTGAGAGCTTTTCGCCCTGAATCCGCGTTATAGCGCGCAAGTCGGGTGAAGTTCCCTACACTGGAGAGCGTGAATACAACGGGTTTTGATGCATTGAATCGCTTTATCGAGGACGCGGCTGCCGAGGAATCTTCTCCAGCCCTGGCTGACGCGCTGGCACACGCGGAAGAATTTGCCCTTCCCACCCCCGACGCCGCCACGGGCGCACTATTGACCACCCTTGTGGCGTCCGCTACTGGCCATAGTTCCGCGGAGGACGGTGCCACTCGCGACAAAGCGCAGGCCATCGCCATCACTCCGGCGTCCTCGGTCGTCGGCCTCCATCTCCTCGCCGGTTTGCCGGAGAGCGGCATCGTCACGTGCATCGACCCGGAGGCGGAACACCATAACCACGCCAAGCAAACCTTCCGCGAAGCGGGATACCCACCGTCTCGCGTGCGCTTCTTGCCATCCCGCCCGCTGGACGTCATGGGTCGCCTAGCCAACGATGCTTACCAGCTCATCTACGTGGACTCCGACATCGTGGACTACCCCGCCCTCGTATCTGCGGCATGGCCGCTGCTCAGCAAGCGCGGCACCGTCGTTTTGGCAGGAAGTCTGCTGGACGGCACCGTTGCCGACGAGTCTCGCAAGGATCGCGCCACCGACGCAGCGCGGGAGGCCGACGCGGCCGTCGCCAAGCTCGACGACGCTCACGTCACCCGCCTGCCCTTGGGGTCAGGACTCACGCTGGTAACCAAACTCTAGGCCGAACGTTCCTGGCCCTAATTGTTTTCCGCGGGCTCGTTCGGCACGGGCTCGGGGTTGCCTACGACCTCATTCTTGCCCACGACCACGACGCCGCCCGCGGAAATGGTGAAGCGGGATTCATCCAAGCCGCGGTCTACGCCAATAATCTCACCGTCGTGAACATAGACGTTCTTATCCAGAATTGCGTGACGCACCACGGCGCCCTTGCCCACACGCACGCCCGGCATCAGAACCGAACCCTCGACGTTGGCCCCCTCCCCCACGTGGACGTCGGAAGCCAGCACAGAATTCCGCACCGTGCCCCCGGAAATAATGCAGCCCGGCGCCACCATGGACGCTTGCGCGATACCGCCCTGGACAAACTTGGCGGGTGGGAAATTAGACACGTCCGTGGAGTGGATGGGCCACAGGCGGTTGTACAAGTTGAATACCGGGTGCACGGAAATCAGATCCATGTGCGCCTCATAGAAGCTGTCGATGGTGCCCACGTCGCGCCAGTATCCTCGGTCACGGTCCGTTGCTCCCGGGACCTCATTGGCCGAGAAGTCGTATACGTGCGCCTCATCCTTAGCCACGAAGTACGGGATGATGTCACCGCCCATGTCGTGGGCGGATTCCTCATTCATTTCGTCAGAAAGCAACGCTTCAATCAACGCGTCCGTGGTGAACACGTAGTTGCCCATCGAGGCGTAGGTCATGTCCGGATCATCAGGGGTACCCGGAGGATCCGCCGGCTTTTCCAAGAACTCAGTGATGGTGCCCATGCCGTCGGCCTGGATGCAGCCAAACGCGTGGGCCTCCGCGCGCGGCACCCGAATACCCGCGACAGAGCAGGCCTTGCCCGTGGCGATGTGCTCTTCGACCATCTGGGATGGGTCCATGCGGTAGACGTGATCCGCGCCAAAGACGATGACGTAGTCGGGCTTTTCGTCATAAATGAGGTTCAGCGACTGGACGATGGCGTCTGCCGAGCCGTTGTACCAGCGCTTGCCGCGGCGCTGCTGCGCCGGCACCGAGGCGATGTATTGCTGAGTCGGGCCCGAAACGTTCCACGCTTGGGAGATGTGGCGGTCCAAGGAGTGGGACTTGTACTGGGTCAACACGGCAATCTTCATGTAACCGGCGTTGACCAGGTTGGACAGCACGAAGTCCACCAAGCGGTAGGTGCCGCCAAACGGCACGGCGGGCTTGGCACGGTCTTCGGTCAAAGGGAAAAGGCGTTTACCTTCTCCTCCGGCAAGGACGATGGCAAGGACATTAGGCTGGCTTCTCACACCCTCAAACTTAAAGGTTTTATGCACAGTCTGCAGGACATGCAGAGGTAATTTACCCCACCATGAGGTGAGCCCAGCGTGAAAACAAAAACGTCACTAAGGTGGGATGTCATGAAAGCGGGTATTTTTTCCAAGGAATATCCACCGGAGATTTACGGTGGTGCGGGTGTTCACGTTGCGGAACTCACACGGTTTATGCGCAACCTTATCGACGTCGATGTGTTCTGCATGGGTGCCGAGCGTGACGAGGCTAATGTCCACGCCTTCGGCGTGGATCCCGAGCTCGACGGCGCCAACGGCGCCATCACCACACTGTCCACCGGCCTGCGCATGGCTAACGCAGCAGGCGGCCTAGACGTCGCGCACACCCACACCTGGTACACCGGCCTTGCCGGGCACCTGGCGTCCCGCCTTTACGACATCCCGCATGTGGTCACCGCCCACTCCTTGGAGCCACACCGCCCCTGGAAGCGCGAACAGCTCGGTGGAGGCTATGACATCTCCTCGTGGTCGGAGAAAAACGCCCTGGAGTACGCCCACGGCATCATCGCGGTGTCCGCAGGAATGAAGGATTCCATCCTCGACGCTTACCCGCACCTCGACGCGGACAAGATCCACGTCGTTCACAACGGCATCGACACCGAACTGTGGCAGGCCACCGAGCCTTTCAACCCGGGTTCCTTGCTGACTGAGGCGGGCGTCGATCCCTCGCGCCCCATCGCCGGCTTCGTCGGCCGCATTACCCGACAGAAGGGGCTGGTGCACCTGTTGCGCGCAGCCCGCGATTTCGATCCGGACATCCAGCTCGTCTTGGGCGCTGGAGCCCCGGACACCCCGGAGATCGCCGCCGAGACCAAGGCCCTCATCGATGAACTCAAGGCAACCCGCGACGGCGTCTTCTGGTTCCAGGACATGCTTACCCGCCCGCAAATCATGGAACTGTACACCGCTTCCGACGTGTTCGTCTGTCCGTCCATCTACGAACCCCTGGGCATCGTCAACTTGGAAGCCATGGCCTGCGGCACCGCGGTGGTCGCTTCCAACGTGGGCGGAATCCCCGAGGTGGTCGCGGACGGCGAGACCGGCGTGCTGGTCAACTACGACGAGAATGACACCGCCTCCTTTGTCCACGACCTCGCCGAGGCAGTTAATGCTATGGTGGCGGACCGTGACCGCGCCCAGCGCTTCGGAACTGCCGGACGCGCCCGCGCCACCGAACTGTTTTCGTGGGAAGCCATCGCGGCTGAAACTGTGAATATCTATCGCAGTCTCCTATAGCCCGCGAGTACCGGCAGCCCCTTGTCCTGCCCCCCACCCCTGGAAGTCCTCTTCGCATGACACCTCATTCCCTCCGCCCCAACCTCCGCTTCGCTCTCGAAACCGGAATCCTCGACGCTCCCGCGGGTATCGTCCGCGACGGCGATACGTGGCACCTGTTTTACCAATACCGCCAGGATGTCAATGCTCCTGCGCGGTGGGGCCACACCTACGCTGAGGACGGTCCCTTCGAGTGGTTCGAGTGCGACGACGTCCTCGCCCCGGAGGGAGAAGAATTAACGTTGCGCGCGGGTACCGTGCTGCCCACACCGGCGGGGGCCAGCCTGTATTTCACCTCGGTGCGCGAACACGAGACCGCCGTCGCGCATGCCACGTACACCGATCTCAAAGAAACCTGCCAGCTTTCCGACGATCCCCTGACCTTGGACTCCGCCGTCACCCGCCACGGTGACTGCGTGGTCTCGCTGGACACCCCGGTCGGCGCTTTCGAGCGTTTCCGCTCCCCGTGCGTGGTCCCAGACTGGGCCGCAGAAGACCGTGAGGAAGGCACCTCTGGCCTCATCATGCTCGCACTGACCGGCCCCGCGGACAAGCCCACGCCCGTGGTGCTGCGCAGCGCCGATGGGAAAGTCTGGGATTTCGAGGGCCCGCTCGAGGTGGTTGGCGACGCCGAACTTCCCGCCAGCTCCGACGCCGACGCTCCCCTCGCCGCCGTCGTTGCGCCGCGCATTATCCGTCTGCGCGACGAGGTAGACGGCAACATCTATGACGTCCTCCTCATCACCCTCGAACGCGACGGCATTGATATCTCCGGCTACGTAGTCGGCCGCCTCGAGGGCGCGGCCTTCCACGTCACCTCTGGTTTCCGCCGCGTGGACTACGGCCATGACTTCACCAGGCCGCGCAACACCAACTACGTTCCCGGTACGGTGTCCGAAGAACAGCGCTACGACCACGCCATCCTGTTCGGCTTGGTCAACGGCGTCGGGCGCCAAGACGATCCGACAAACCACCCCACATGGACAGAAGAGGGATGGGCCAACGTCTTGTCTCTCCCGCGGGTGGTGACGCTCCAGGGCGGCACCTTGTATCAGACCCCTCCGAAGGGGCTGCCAGAGGCCATCAAGGAATCCGCCGGTGCGCGGTCGTGGATCGGCATGCTGGAGGTCCCCACCGATCGTGATTCAGACGCCGCAGTCACCGTCACCCTCAAAGACGCGCAGGGAACCCCCGCCGCGGTTATCACCCACGCTGGCCACGAGCTGCGGCTGGACCGCTCCTCCAGCACGGCTTTTGACAACCGCTTTGCCGGGGAAGCCCCCGCAGTGGCGCCACTAGCAGAGGGAGATTCGGACTCCCTCACCATCATTGTGGACGGCTCCGTGGTGGAGGTGTACGCCGACGGCGGCCAGGTAGCCATGACCAGCCGCGTCTACTTCGACGGCGGCTTCAGCGAATGCGAAGCCACCGTGTCTGGCGACGCCAGCATCGAGCGTTCCTGGGAAAACCGCGGTTAGCGGACCGGACGCAGGCGGTCCAGGCGGGCCACTGCCGTAATGTCCATGGACTGCGGCAGGTTGGCCAGTCGCTCCTCTAGCGTGGCGGCGTCGATGTGGCGCGCGGACGGGCTCATGCCGATCTGATCGGTGATAGCAGCCTTGTCCAAGCGCATCGTGAACTCCACGATCTCCGGCTCCCCGACCGGCTCCAGATATCCTTCCGCCTGCTCCAGCATGCGCTCGACCTTGCCTGGCTCGACGTCGAGAAGCCCCAAAGGCTCACGCAATTCCTTGAGGTGGCCGGCCTGTGGCGTCAGCACCACGACCTCACCGCCCGGAGCGAGGATGCGGCGAAACTCCGCTGGGTTACGCGGTGCGAACACCACGGAGATGGCATCGACGCTGTCGTCTTGGAAGGGCAACCGCTCCCACACGTCCGCAATGACGGCGCCGACGCGGTCGTGGCACTTGGCCAAGTGCTTCGCCGCGGGCTGCGAGATGTCCAGTCCCACTCCCACCGCGCCGGTGATGGAATCCAGCGTGTGCGCCAGGTAGTAGCCCGTACCCGCGCCTACCTCGACGATGACGGGGTCCCTATCTTCCGGCAGTCCGGCGGCCTCCACGACGTCCTGCACTGCCGCAGTGACGGCTTCCACAAAGGGCGCGAAATGGCCGTGCGAAAGGAATGCCTCTCGCGAACGCACCATGTCCAGGTCATCGCCGTCGTGCTTAAGCCCGGCTCCCCCAGCCAAGGTGACGTAGCCTTGCTTGGCCACGTCGTAGCTATGTCCGGATTCGGAGACGAGGCGGGATTCGCCGTCTTCGAAACGCAGTGGGGTACCGTCGGTGGGGTCCGAAAGAACGTGGACGATGTGGCTCAACATGCCCTCCACAATAGACCACAAGGGCCCTTTCACAACGAAAGAGCCCTTGACAGGAGGGGAATTTAATTCAAGGCCTTGAGCTGCCGCCTGTTACTGCTCGACCGCGGCGTTCAGCAGGGACGCCAGCTCGGTGGCTTCCTCCTTGCTCAACTCGACAACGATACGACCGCCGCCGTCCGAAGGAATACGCATCACGATTTTTCGGGACTCCACTGCTGCTTCCATCTCGCCACCAGTGGTCCGTGGTTTCATAGCCGCCATTCCAGCACACTCTTTCTCTCGATGACATTCACGCGCCCGCCCTGCAGACCCGCCGAAAGTTTTATACTTCTCCCATCATAGCGCGATTGCGTACAGCTCGGCGGGCTATTTCTTCTTCGCCAGCTCAGCCAAGAGCGCATCCACTTGGTCTTGGCGGTAACCGCGCGGCACCACGTCGAAGGCAACTTTGTCCAGTTCCCCGGCCTCCACGTGCTCGCGATTGACCCGGTTAACCTCGCTGGCGTCCGGGTGCTCTTCCATCACCTCTCCGGAGCCGAAAATCGAGCCCCAAGCGTAGGTGCCCACCGCGACGAGGGCCACCAGCACGACAATAAGCAACAGCCAAGAAAACATGTTTAGATGATACCCCAAAGCGGCGGACGTTCCCCGGTGACTCCCTGATTCGCCAGATCCAAGATGGTTCCCGCCACGACGTCGGCCATCGGCGCGAGCTCTTCCAACGGACGGTTGCGATGTACCCGGGTCCCCAGCGGAACCTCGCGGATGGCTCTGGCCCCGAACTTCTGCGCCATAGCAATGAGCAGGCCTGCCTCCACGCCATAGCCATGAGCGAAGGGGACGTCGAGAGCGGCGTCGCGACGCACCGCGTACTCCCCGCCCAGCGGCTGACTGATGTGGCCCAGCTCCGGGAAGAAGCGCCGCAGCAGCGGCTTAGCGGTCAACTCTGTCACGCGCCCGCCGCCCGTCGGATTCCCATTGAGGCTGCGCTGGTAGGCCGCCTTAACCATCATGGTGCCCGGATCGCCGAACGGCGCCACCAGCGCGCTAACCATGCCGGGGGCTGCCGATTCCAGGTCTGCGTCCACGAACACCACGACGTCTCCCCGCGCCGCGGCCACGCCACGCCACAGGGATTCACCCTTCCCCGCCCGGGGAGGGATATCGGGGAGGATGTCACGCCAGTTGAGAACCCGTGCCCCTGCCCGTGCGGCCTCCCGCGCGGTGCCATCCGCGGAGTCTGCGTCAATGACAAGAACTTCCCACGGCTCGTCCGCGAGCACCGCCCGCACCACGCCTGCCACGGTTTCTTCCTCGTTCAGGGCGGGGATCACCACCGAAATCTTCATGCCACCTACTATGCCAGCCCACGAACCGTGTCCAACGGCGGCTCCTGGCCCGCAATGGCCCGAGTCATGCGAATAACATCGACGGTCTCGCGGACCTCATGCACCCGGAACGCCGCCACGCCTTTCGACGCCGCCCACGCGGTCGCCGCCAACGTCCCCGCCACGCGTTCCTTCGGGGCCCTTCCTACAGTCTCACCAATAAAGTCCTTGTTCGACAGCGCCATGAGCACCGGCCACCCGGTAGCCACCAGCTCATCCACGCGGCGCAGCAGCTCGAGGCCGTGGAAGGTGTTCTTGCCAAAATCATGCGTCGGATCAATGAACGTCAAAGACTCCGGGACGCCGCACGTGACGGCCTTCTCCGCCAAAGCCGTCGTCTCCGCGATGACGTCAGCCACCACGTCGTCGAAATGCACTCGATAAGGTCGCGTGCGGGGCGTTATTCCGCCGGTGTGCGAGCAAACATAACCAACGCCGTGCTGCCCCGCGACTTCCACGAGCTCGGGGTCCCAGCCCGCCCAGGTGTCATTGATGAGTCCTGCACCAGCCTTGATAGCTTCCTCAGCCACCTCGGCGCGCCAAGTGTCCACAGAGACGATCACGTCAGGGTGCCGCGTGGCGACGGCCGCGATAGTAGGCACCACGCGTTCAATCTCGGCCTCGGCATCCACGGCGTCGCCAGGCCCCGCCTTGACGCCGCCGATGTCAATGATGGACGCGCCGTCGGCCACCGCGGCGTCGACACGCGCGAGGGCCTTGTCCAAGGCGAACGTGGCGCCTTTGTCGTAGAAGGAGTCCGGGGTTCGATTAACGATGGCCATGACCTTGGGTTCAGGCCAGGAAGGGAATTCGTTCACCGGCGGCCTAGTTTCGCTCCGCCTTCTGGACTTCTTCCATCTCTGCGAGGAAAGCGTCCCGTTCAGCCTTAAGCTGCGCCAGGCGCTTATCCGACATCACCTTATGGCGATCCACGATGTGGCTGACGGCCTCCTCTACGGAATCCGTAATGAGGAACAAATCCATGTCCTCGGAGTTAATGAAACCGCCTTCGACGAGGGTCTGCTTCATCCACTCCACCAGCCCGGACCAGAACTGAGTCCCCATGAGCACGATGGGGTAATTGGTCACCTTGCCGGTCTGCACCATGCACAAGACCTCGAAAAACTCGTCCAACGTGCCCATGCCGCCGGGCAGGCAAACGAAGGCCTGGGAGTACTTGAGGAACATGGTCTTGCGTGCGAAGAAGTAGCGGAAGTTGAGGCCCAGATCCACGTATTCGTTGAGCCCCTGTTCAAAGGGCAACTCGATGCCCAGCCCCACGGACAGGCCTTCGGCCTCGTGCGCACCGCGGTTCGCAGCCTCCATGATGCCCGGGCCACCACCCGTCACCACGGCGTAGTCCGCGTCCACCAGGGCCTTGCCGAGCTCCACGCCCAGCTGATAGTTCGGGTCCTCCTCCAGCGTGCGCGCGGAGCCGAAGACGGTCACGGCCTTCGGCATCTTGGACAGCGCGTCGAAGCCCGCCACAAATTCACCCTGGATGCGCAGCACACGCCACGGATCGGCGTGCTGCCATTCGTGGTCCGCACCAGATTCCAGCAACCGCTGATCGTACGTGGAGGCCTGCTCGCCCTGCGTGCGCAGGAGCATGGGGCCCCGAAGGGTGCGGCGACTCGGGTCGTTGGAGGAAATCAAGGGAGCCATGGCGGAATCTTTC
The DNA here is from genome assembly GCF_014217255.1 of Corynebacterium incognita. Taxonomy (NCBI): domain Bacteria; kingdom Bacillati; phylum Actinomycetota; class Actinomycetes; order Mycobacteriales; family Corynebacteriaceae; genus Corynebacterium; species Corynebacterium incognitum. The sequence goes on along the minus strand of NZ_CP059404.1, from coordinate 2,093,199 downwards.
GTTGAGCGGTCAGGTCAGGACGTGAGGAATTCTTTCAGCGCGCGGGAGACTTCGACAATGTCTGCCACCGGTACCTGCTCGTCAGGGCGGTGGGCGAAGCCGGGGTCTCCGGGCCCAAAGTTCACGGCCGGAACTCCCAGGGTATTAAACCGGGCCACATCCGTCCATCCGAATTTCGCACGGACTTTGCCGCCCACGGCTTCCACGAGCGCCTGGGCACCTGGCTGACCGAGCCCCGGCAGGGCCCCGGGCGCGGAGTCATCCACGACGTAGCTCACGCCGTTTTTTATTTCTCCCAATTCTTGCCCGGCGAGCCCCAACGCTTCCAGAGCGTGTTCTAAAGCCTCAGCTTCACTGCGATCCGGGGCGAAGCGAAAATTGACCAGGGCGAAGGCGGCATCCGGGATGGTGTTGGTGGCCACCCCCGCTTCCAGGTGCACCACGTTGAGCCCTTCGCGATACTCACAGCCGTCGATGGTCACCGACCGTGGGGAGTAGCTCGCCACCGCCGTTAACACCGGCGCCAGGTTGTGCGCCGCGTTCTCCCCCAGCCACGAGCGCGCCGAGTGGGCGCGGGTGCCGTGCCCGTCGACACGCAGGCGCAGCGTACCCTGACAGCCTGCCTCCACGATGCCGCCGCTCGGCTCTCCCAGCAGCGCGAGGTCGCCCTCCAGCCACTCCGGAGCCCGCTCGAGCAGGTGGCGCAAACCGTTATATTCATCACCGATTTCCTCAGCTTCATATCCCACAAAGGTCAGCTCGGTGGTACGCCGCGGGTCACGGGCCAGTTCGGCGAAAGCGTTGAGGTACACCGCGAGCCCAGACTTCATATCTACGGCGCCGAGGCCATGAATGATTTTTCCGTCCCCGCTCATTCGGTGGGGAATGTTGTTCGCCGCGGGCACGGTATCGATGTGCCCCGCAAGGACGATTCGCTTGTCGACGTTCCCATTCGTCCGCGCGCACACCGTATTCCCCAACCGGAATACGCTGACCGCCGGGACCGCGGCGGCAAGTGCACGCAGCGCCCGTTCGAGAGCATCGGCGATCGCCGCTTCGCTCTGCGATTCGCTCGGAATGTCCATGAGAAGCTTCGTCAGCGTTACGGGGTCAACGCGGGGGTCAATAGTGGTCATGAATTTTATGCTACTCCCGCAGGCTCCTAGACTTATTTCATAAAAACCGCACACCATGAACGACCATTAAGTAATATGACTCACAATTCAAATGGTTCGTGATTCAGAAAGCAGGGCTGACGCGGTGACACACACCGACAACACCTCCAAACTCAAGACCCGACATCTCACGATGATGGGCCTCGGCTCCGCCATCGGCGCAGGGCTCTTCCTCGGCGTCGGCGTCGGCATTCAAATCTCCGGCACTTCCGTGCTCCTCGCCTATCTCGTCGCCGGAATCCTCGTCGCGCTCATCATGCGCATGCTTGGCGAAATGGCCGCAGCACATCCCTCACTCGGGTCCTTTTCTACTTACGCCGGCATGGCTTACGGCAACTGGGCGCGCTTCACCCTCGGCTGGATTTTCTGGTTCATGCTCATCATGGTGATGGGCGCCGAAATCACCGGCGCGGCGGCGATTATCGCCGGCTGGTTCGACATCGCCCCCTGGATCCCTGCACTGATCGCCGTCACCTTCTTCGCGGTCCTGAACTTCGCCAACGTCCGCGGCTTCGGCGAATTCGAATTCTGGTTCTCCATCATCAAGGTCGGCGTCATCGTCGCCTTCCTCGCCATCGGCGGCCTCATGGTGCTGGGCCTATGGCCGAACCACGACGTCGTGGACACCACCAACTTCACCGAGAATTTCATGCCGAACGGCATTCCCGGCTTTGCCGCCGGACTACTGGCCGTGGCTTTCGCCTTCGGCGGCATCGAGCTGGTGACCATTGCCGCCGCCGAGTCCGAGGACCCGGCCGACAACGTTGCCACCGCCGTGCGCGCCGTCATCTTCCGTATCATTGTCTTCTACATCGGATCGGTCCTAGTCATCGCGCTACTGGTGCCGTTTAGCAACATTTCCGACGCCGATGTCGCCGCCGATTCCCCCTTCACCCTGGTCCTTGAGCAGGCAAACATTCCCGCCGCGGTCGGCTTCATGGAGGTCATCATCGCGCTGGCGCTGCTCTCCGCGTTCAACGCGCAGATCTACGCGACCTCCCGCGTCATCTACGACCTGGCCCGCGACGGCAACGCCCCCAAAGCCTTTACCCAGACCAACACGGTGGGCTCACCGACTTATGCCGTCATCTTGTCGATGTTCTTCGCCTTCGCCTCCGTCGGCCTGCAGTACTGGAACCCACCGGGACTTTTGGCATTCCTGTTCAACGCGGTCGGCGGTTGCCTCTTGGTCATCTGGATCCTCATCATCCTGAGCTACCTCAAGCTCCACCCCCGGTTTAAGGCAGAAGGAAAGCTCACCGCGCTCCAGATGTGGGGCTTCCCTTGGTTGGGCGGGCTCACCCTCGTGGCCGTCATCGGACTCATCATCCTCATGCTCTTCGACCCAGCCGCTCGCATGCAGGTCGTCGCGGTGGTGGTCGTATGCCTCGCCCTGGTTGTGCTGTCGCTGTTCGTGAAACCCACGCGGGCGTCGGAAAGCACGTAGTAACACACTGCCCTGCGCGGGCGATGTATCACACAGACCCCGCCCGCGCTATTGCCGGTAGCAATCCGGAGGACTACGATCGCGGGGAGTAACTCAAACACTAAAGCAGAGGTTTACCCAACCATGTCCCACGCGACTGCCCGCGGCCTGGCCACCATCACCTACGACGGCACCGTTCTCGATGTGTGGTTCCCCTCCGTTCATACCGACGAAGCAGTCACCCGCATCGGGACCGAGCGCCTCGACGACACCCCACAGCAATTCGCCTCGTTGGTCGGCCCCGACGAGGAACGCGGCGTCGCCCGCGTCGCTGTCAAGACGTCCATCGCCGACCTGGCTGAACCACCCGTCGACGCCTACGACGCCTACCTGCGCCTCCACCTGCTCTCCCACCGCGCCATCAAACCTCACGAAGCCAACATGGACGGCATCTTCAATCTGCTGGCCAACGTGGTGTGGACCAACTACGGGCCGTGCGCCGTGGCGGACTTCCAAATGATTCGCGGACGCCTCGCCTCCCGAGGCCCCGTGGTGGTCTACTCGGTAGACAAGTTCCCCCGCATGGTCGATTATGTGGTCCCCACCGGTGTGCGTATCGGCGACGCCGACCGCGTGCGCCTGGGCGCCTACCTCGCTGAAGGCACCACGGTCATGCACGAGGGCTTCGTCAACTTCAATGCCGGAACTTTGGGCAACTCCATGGTTGAGGGCCGCATCTCCGCGGGCGTCGTCGTGGGCGATGGCAGCGACGTCGGTGGCGGTGCCTCCATCATGGGCACCCTATCCGGCGGTGGCAAGCAGGTCATTTCGATCGGCGAGCGCTGCCTCCTCGGTGCGAACTCCGGTGTCGGTATTTCGCTTGGCGACGACTGCGTGGTCGAAGCCGGTCTCTACGTCACGGCCGGCACCAAGGTGGCCTGCTACGGCTCAGTGGCCAAGGCCGCGGGCGTCGACAACGGGGCGTCGGTGAAAGCCGAAGTACTGTCCGGCGGCTCCGGAATTTTGTTCCGCCGCAACTCGGTTAACGGCCAGGTAGAGGCCTCCGAATGGAAGGCTGAGGCAGTCACTTTGAATAGCCAATTGCACACCCACTAAGGTGAAGAGGGTGAATGCACCCTCGACGAAGAAACAAGGTGGCTTCAAAACCCGCCACCTGACCATGATGGGCCTGGGATCCACGATTGGAGCCGGGCTCTTTTTGGGTACTGGAGTTGGTATCTCGGCAGCTGGCCCGGCTGTACTCGTCGCGTATATTATCGCCGGCACGCTGGCCATCCTGGTCATGCAGATGCTCGGTGAGATGGGCACGGTCATTCCCGCCTCTGGCTCCTTTTCGGAATACGCGGAACACGGCATCGGCCACTGGGCAGGGTTCACGCAGGGCTGGATTTACTGGCTCGCGACCGTCGCCGTGCTCGGCGCGGAAATCACTGGCGCAGCGGCGTTTATGGGCGCATGGTTCGGCGTGGAGCCCTGGATACCCGCAGCGGTGTGTGTGGCTTTCTTTGGCCTGGTGAATCTTCTCCGTGTCCGTTCCTTCGGCGAATTTGAGTACTGGTTCGCGTTCATCAAGGTAGCAGTGCTAATTGGCTTCCTTGTTGTTGGTGCGCTGCTCATCCTGGGGCTGCTGCCGGGGCACCAGTTCATCGGCACTGAGATTTTCCTCGCCGACGGCTTCGCCCCCAACGGTCTGCCCGGCATCGCCGCGGGCATCCTGGCGGTGGCTTTCGCCTTCGGCGGTATTGAAGTGGTGGCAATTGCCGCCGCCGAATCCGAAGACCCTCAGGGCTCCCTGGTGCGTGCAGTGCGCTCGACGTTCACGCGCATCGCAGTGTTCTACCTGGGCTCGGTCTTCATTATCACGTTCCTCCTTCCCTACTCCTCGCTGGGCGCTGCGGACTCCGCCGCGGATTCCCCCTTCACGATGGTGCTGGAACGCGCCGGCATTCCGGGCGCGGCCGGTTTCATGGAAGTGGTCATCGTGCTGGCTCTCCTGTCAGCATTTAATTCCCAGATTTACGCCTCCTCGCGCATGATGCATTCTTTGGCTTCCCGCGGCGAGGCACCCCGCATTTTCGCGCACACCAACGACACGGGAGTTCCCACTATCGCCATTGCACTATCCGTCCTTCTATCCACGGTTATGGTGGTGCTGAACTACGCGGACACGGGTTGGCTGCTGGCGTTCATGCTAAATTCCGCGGGCGCGTCCTTGCTTATCGTGTGGACGTTCATTGCGGTAGCGCAGCTGCGGCTGCGACCGCGGCTGGAAAAAATCAGCGACCTTCCCATCAGAATGTGGGCCTACCCCTACCTCACCTGGTTCACGCTTGCGGTTCTGGCGGGGCTGGTGGTTCTCATGCTCACCGACGCCACCGCTCGTATCCAGTTGTTGTCCGCGCTGGTTATGTTTGTGGTTCTACTCGTTGCCAGCCTGGTGGTCTCGTCCGCGCGCGGTAAGTCCCCCACCACGACACTGCCACTGCCCGGCGAGTAGCGCGCCGCCGAAACCACCCCACCTGGCAGCCGGCAACCGCGCGCCACGCCCCAAATGGGGCACTTCGGGCGCGCAGGTAAGCTGCCCTCCTCACCGCGGCCGCAACACCTCCCAAACCACCCCACCCGGCAGTCGGCAACCGCGCGCCACGCCCCAAACGGGGCAGTTCGGGCGCGCAGGTAAGCTGCCCTCCTCACCGCAGCCTCAACACCTCCCAAACCACCCCACCCGGCAGTCGGCAACCGCGCGCCACGCCCCAAATGGGGCACTTCGGGCGCCCGAAAAACAAGCGCCGGGAACCGCACACGACGACATCAAGTCCAACCAGGCATACCGAACAGAAAGGGAGCCCTCGTTGGACTTGCAAGAATTCATCAATGACCCGCACGCCTTCATTCCGGCAGACTTCCTTGTGCCCGATCTTCGGCAGCACGACGCCCACCTACGCACCACGCGGCAACTACACAAGGAAGGCTGGAGCAAACACCGCATACAACGCGCCATGCGGGAGGGAAAGCTGCACCGCATCTTTCGTGGGGTGTACTCCACGATGGCGCCATCGACGAACCTTGTGCTCCGCGCACTGCAGAGAAAGTTTCCGCGCGCCACGTTCACCGGGCTGACGGCGCTGCAAATGATTATCGGCGAGGAACCCACCGCGCCCTTCCAGGTGCTCATCCCGCGCAACACCGCGCACATCACGCACCGCGATATTCGTGCGCGCCATACCACGGACATGCCATACGATTCCCTCCCCACCGCCATCTCTGCCGCGCGCGAAAGCTTCCGCACGGCACCCGAAGAAACCCGCGCCATTCTGGAGAAGCACTACGCAGGGTATCCCGGCAAACAGCGCTTCGACGAGCACTTCAGGCAGCTAAGACGCATTCCCCGGGCGTTTCGAGACTTCCTCCACCAGACCATCATCGGTGCTGACAGCCCGCCGGAGCGCATCCTCGCCAGAGCGCTACGGACCCGCATAAAGGGCATCGAGCAAAACGGCCTCTTGGGCCCTTACCGCTTCGACTTTCTACTGCACAAGCACAAGATCGCTATCGAAGTCGACGGCTTCACCTACCATCGCGGCAGCACTGAAAATCTCGCTTCGTTCATCCGCGATCGCTGGAAGGCCAATTTCGCGGCCGCGACGGGGTGGACAGTCCTTCGCTTCTCCGCGACCTGCATCGACCACTACCTGGACCATGTGGTAGCGCAGGTGGAAAGGATCGTCGCCAAGCAAGATGCAGACCCAACCCCGGTGTGGGCCTGGCACCATGTGCTTAGGGGCGCACTTCGTCCACAACCTTGAGGCCCTTCGGCTTGGAGCGGAAGGTCCAGAGTTTATTGAAGACGAAGTTGATGGGCATGGCCGCGAGGATGGAAATCGCCGACGCCCAGTAGAACTTGCGGCGCAAGCCCGAGGAATCGTCGAAGATGGACTCCGGCAGGCCAATGGGTGAGGTCGGGTTCATCAGCAGAACCGCAACAAAGTTGGACACGACCAGCGCGCCGATGCCAGTGAAGAGGAAGGGGAAGAACCCACGCAGCCAGCTGACTTTGGACACCGACTTGAAAGTCCACATCCGGTTGAGCTGGTAGTTCCACGTGTTCGCCACAAGGAACGCGATGCACATGATGACGTTGTACCAACGCACATTGAAGTCCGTGCCCACGATCGGCCACACGATGTCGTTTTCATGCAGGTGGTACACGTTTTCAAGAATCTTGGTGCACACGTAAATCACCGCGAGGTTGACCAGCGTGCCTGATCCGCCGACCATACCGAACTTGATGAATTGCTCAAGGTTGCCCAAAAGGCGGGCGGCGAAGGGAACCTTGGCGCGTTTGCTTGTCGACGCCCCGTTCACCTCCGGCTGTTCCAGCTCGGCAGGCTGCGCTAGGTGATCCAACTGGGATCCCTCGCTTTCTAAGAATTCTTCAGGCACGGGTTCTTTTCAGTCTAGCGCCAGTCGCTTGCGACTTTGAAATTCACGGCGCGTGCCAGTTAACGGATCGGTAAAGGATACGGTGCTGGCACGTAATTGCAGCGGGGTGCGGAAGTCATAGAGCGAACGGGGTGGTTGGGAAGGGTAGGTGTCGTCGCCGCGGATGGGGGCGCCGAGGTGGTTAAGGAGCGCGCGGAGCTGATGCGTATGTCCGGTGACGGGACGAAGCTGGTAGGTCAAGGGCTCTGAGCTGGGGCGCAGCCACGTCTCCGTGCGAGAATGGCCCGGCCCGCTGCCAACGTCGACGGCGCGGGAGCCGCGCTTCTTCTTCATTCCAACGCGGAATCGCCGCCACGTGTGATCGCCCACACTGCCCCACTCCGCGGGCGCCGGCGCTAGCTCACCCGGCCAGGTGGGGTGGTTGGGGCGGCACACGACCGCTGCCACATAGGTTTTGGTCACGGCGCGCTCGGCAAAAAGCCGTTGATACGCGGCGCGGGTGTCGGGGTTGGCTGAGCAGACGACCACCCCAGCGGTGAGCCGGTCGAGACGGTGCAGCGGCACGATGTCGCCATTGTCTAGGTCCACACGAAGGCGGGTCTGCAGGGTTTCGCGGATGATCCGACCATTGGTGGTCGTCGGAAGGAAGTGCGGTTTATCTGCGATAACGAGGTGATCGTCGTGATGCAGGATCTCGTAGTCGAACGGGATGGGCGGTTCCGGGGGAACATCGGGATAAAACCAGGCGGGCGTTGGCCGCTCGAGAACCTGCCCGGGTGGGAGCGGTGTACCCTCGGGGAATGGCGAGTCGCCGGCCGCAGCGGCCCACAATTGCGGGGAGTCCGGCACCTGGTCATAAAGCACGCACTTTTGCGGCGAGATCCCGTCCAACGCGGGTAGCGGGCAGCGCTTGGCCACCTTAAGCGCTCAGTCGCGCAGCGGCCGCGGTGACCTGCTCGTCGGTGGCGTTGAGGCCGACGCGCACGAACTGGGCGCCACCGTCGCCGTAGAAGTCGCCGGGCGCCACCAAGATACCCCGGGCGGCCAGCCAGTCCACTGTGACGCGGCAGTCCTCGCCGCGGGTGGCCCAGAGGTACATGCCAGCGTCGGAATGCTCGATGCGGAACCCCGCGTCAACCAGGGCGCGCATGAGCACCGCGCGGCGGCTTGCGTAGCGCTGGCGCTGGAATGTCTCGGAGTCGTCGTCCACAAGTGCCGCTACCATGGCTGCTTGGACCGGCCCGGGGACGATGAGGCCGGCGTGCTTGCGGACCTCGATCAGCTCGTCTACGACAGCGGGATCACCGGCGAAGAAGCCGGCACGGTAGCTGGCCAGGTTTGCCGTTTTGGATAGCGAGTGGATGGCCAGCAGGTTGTCGTGGTTCCCACCGCACACGCGCGGATCAAGGATGGAGACGGGCTGACGGTCGTCGTTGTAGCCCAGCCCCAAGTAGCATTCGTCGGAGGCGACAAGAGCATCGTTGGCCCGTGCCCACTCCACGATGGTGGAGAGCTCGTCGACCCCGAGCACCGCCCCGGAAGGGTTAGACGGGGAGTTGATAAAGACCAGGGCCGCCGCGCCGAAATCGGGCGGGGTGTCAGCCGAAAGGACGGTCGCGCCTGCCATAATGGCGCCCACTTCGTAGGTGGGGTACGCCAGCGTGGGAATGACCACCGTCTCCCCCGCCAAGCCGAGCAGGCTGGGCAGGCTCGCAATCGCTTCCTTGGTGCCTACCACAGGGAGCACGGCGTCGCGGCCGAGCCCAGTGATGCCGTAGCGTCGCTCCATCGCCGAGGTAATTGCGGCACGGAGCTCGGCGGTACCCGCGGTCTGCGGGTAGCCGGACAGACCTGCCGCGTTCGCGAGTGCCAACTGCACGCCAGGAGACACCGGATCTATGGGGTTTCCCACGGAGAGATCAATCATCCCCTCCGGGTGCGCCGCAGCCTGTGCCTTGGCGCCGGCCAGCGAGTCCCACGGGAAATCCGGTAGCTTGTCGCGCAGCGGGGTCCGAGCCATGACTACAGCTCGACGTCCTGGTTCTGCGGCGGCAATTTCGCGATCATCGGCGCGTCAAAGTCCTGCGGGCCGAGCGCAGCCGCGCCCCCCGGGGAGCCGAGGTCATCAAAGAAAGCGGCGTTAGCGTCGTTGTAGTCCAGCCACTCGTCCGGCACGTCGTCCTCGTAGAAGATTGCTTCCACTGGGCAGGCGGGCTCGCAGGCGCCGCAGTCCACGCACTCGTCGGGGTGGATGTAGAGAGAGCGCTTACCTTCGTAGATGCAGTCCACCGGGCATTCTTCGACGCACGAGCGGTCCATGACATCGACGCAGGGCTGTGCGATGGTGTAGGTCATGAGGTGAGATGCTCCTGTTTTAAACTCAGCAAAGTTGAGGCCCAGGAAGGGCCGAATACATCTAAACAGTATGTCACTTAACCCGCAGGATTGGCCAAACGGCTCCGGCGATTCCGGCCAGCAACAACCCAACGGCCTTGATATCGCTGGCCATGAGCTGGTCGCCGGTGAATTCAACGCCGAATAGTAATCCGAAGTACCCCACCACCCAGACCAGGCCGGGGATGAGCGCAATTGCTTGCCGACGGTCCCATAACCTCGCGGTCTTCGTGAGCACGCCGTTGAACCAGAAGGCTACGGCGATGGTGATGGGGAACGGGATTGTGGTGCCTCCGGGCAGCGGCAGCCAAGTGCTCAAGTAGACCACCTCGAGCAGCAGGGACAACAGCGCGCCGATGCTGAGCCAGACCAGTCCGCCGATGGCCTCGCCGCGGGTGAAGTCGTCGCGGACCGTCATGCGAGGTCCTCGGAGTCGAGGAGGCCATCCGCTACCGGGGTGCGCGGCAAGGTGCCCTCGCCGAGTTGGTAGTACTCGGTGTCAAGAAGCGGCATGAGGTACAAGTTACTCAGTGCGAAGGCGACGGAAGCCGACTCAGCACGCCCAGTGGAATAGGCCGGGGTGGGATTGGTGTGCGTGACGGTGCCGTCGGCCATCCAAATTTGGGTGGCGTGCGCGGCCATGGCGCGGCGCTTGGCGTCGTAGGCGGCGGGGGCCAAGGGCAGCGCTATGTCGTAATGAGAATCTGTGGCGGCGTCGAGGTACGCGGCGGGGGCCGGCTCCCAGCCGTCCGGCGGTGTCATCGCGTCCAACGCCGCGTCGACGGGTTCGCGCGGGGTGGTGGACCACCAGATGCGTGGCACTGCCCACTCCCCTTCCGTGCGCAGTTGCGACACCGCGGCGTGGGTGATGTCGTGGGCGGCGATGTGGTCCGGGTGGCCATAGCCGCCATCGGGGCCGTAGGTCAGCACGGCGTGGGGACGCAGCTCGCGAAGGACCGTAGAGAGAACCTGCGTGGCGTCGTCCAGGTTGTTCACGAAGGCCCGCGGGTTGTCGTGAGCGGGTGAGCCTGCCATACCGGAGTCCCGGTAGCGTCCGGCGGCGCCGAGGTGGATGCCATGGACGCCGAGGATGGACAGGGCGTCGGAAAGCTCGGCGATGCGGAAGCCACCGAGCTGGTCTGCGTGATCGACCGTCAGGTGCTGGTAGGTGTCCCCGATGACCTCGCCTTCCTCGCCGAGCGTGCAGGTCACGACGGTGACATGTGCGCCAGCGCGGGCGAGGGTGGCTAGGGCCCCGCCGGTCCACAGGGATTCGTCGTCGGGGTGAGCGTGGACAGCGACAATGCGGAAGCCGGCCAGCGCGGCAGTGGATGCGAGAGTATTCACGTCTTCTTTTCTATCACGCGGGTCATTGCTCAAGCTGCCACGTGTGGGCCTCGGAGAGGTCGCGCGCGGGAGCGACAAGACCTGTACCCGAAGCGCGGAGGCGAGTCTCGGTGAGGATGGGCAGCCTCGTGAAGGTGGCGTTGTTGAGCGCCCGGAGCTTGCGCTCCAGGCGGTCGGACGCGATATCACCCGACAAGATGTCATCGAGGTTGTCCGCGGCATTGCGTGGGCAATAGCGGGTGAAATTGTCGGTCAGTGGTGTCTTACTGACGTCTGGGCAGAGGTATCTGCCGGCGGCGCTGGCGGGTGTGGGTACGGCTGTGCCCCACGACATGACGCCATCGATGGCGCTGCCGTTGGACAGCTCCTCCGCGATATCTGACATGCTCGCGGAGACGACCTCCGCCTTGATGCCCTCGCTGGCGAGCATATCCACGATGGTGCGCACCGCCGCTGAGGCTTGGGGGTCAGCGGGGTCGGCGGCAAGACGCAGCGGATCTGTAGCGGTCGCGGCGGCGAGGGCGTCGCGCTGAGATGCCGCCGACTCGATCTCGGCACGGGCTTTGTCCCCGAAAGCGTCAGGAGTCTCGACGTGCACGCTGCGCCCGGCGGTAATGCGAGCCAAGGTTTCCCGGTCAATGACGGACAGCAGGGCCTTGCGGCGGGCGGTGTCGCCGAGCATGTTCGAGTCAACGTTGAGCTGCAGCTCCAATTGTCGGCGGGTAGGCGCGACAGAGGTATCCACTCCTGGCACTAGGCCGAAGGCATCCGTGGTCGTCTCGTACGGGGCGATATCCACAAACTGCATCTGGCCGGTGCGCAGATAATCCACGCCCTGGGTGGTGCTGCGCACCGTCATGAGTTTCAGGACGTCGATGTGCGCCGGGTCGGAACCCCAGAAGCGGTCATTGCGGTTGAGTTCAATGATGCCGCGGGCACGGTCGACAGACGCCACGCGGTAACGCCCAGCCGACGCCGGAATACCGTTGCCCAGATCCGATGTGAAGGAGTCCGGGGTCGCACTGAGCAGGTGCGCCGGGAGCAGGTTGTGGAACATCTGCTGCCAATCGGCTACTTCGCGGGTGAAATACACGTCCACTACCCGGCCACCGGCAGAGGAATCGATGTCGCCGATGGAGTGGTACGGCGCCGAGTTAATGACACCCGGGGTGGTGGTCAGCTGGGCCCAGAGATAGGTGAAGTCCTCGGCGGTGATGGGTTTGCCATCGGACCACTGCGCCTCGGGCGCGATTTCGTAGCGCACGCGCTGCACATAGGTTTTCTTCGGCGTGGACCTGGCAGTGGGCGTGGCGCTCGGGCTTTCCGACGCCCCCTGAGGTGACCGTTGTTTGCCTGTGGGCACCGCACGCTCCTCGGCGGACACGAACACATCGGTGTTGAGTTCGCCGTCTACAAAGGTGGAGGGCAGCACGAGGGAGGCGATGTTGTCGACCAGCTCGGAGCGGTTAGCGACAAGGTGGGGGTTGAGCCCGTTGCGAAGCTCGTCCACACCCACGAGCGCCGTGGAGCGATCCGTGGGTTCGGGCTTTTCTTCACTGGTGGTCGACGTCGTAGCGGCAGCGCCGTCGTGAGGCGCTGCCGCCTCGCTTTCCGACGCCGTCGGCGTGCGCTCGACGGGATCGGTGCCGCCGAGTGGCGGCGGGCCAGGGTTCGCCATGCACGCCACGAGGACCGTGGCCGCGGTGCAGGTGGCAGCGATCGTCGTGAAGCGGCGGGCGAACATGGAAGCAGATTTTACTTGTTCATCTGCTTGGCGCGGGAACGCGCGCGGCCGCGTTCCGTAGCATTCAGGATGACCTTGCGCACACGCAGGTTATCCGGGGTGACCTCGACACACTCGTCGTTGCCACAGAACTCAAGGGCCTCATCCAGGGAAAGAGTCTTGGCCTTGGCGAGCGTCACCGTGGTATCGGCGGAAGCGGCACGCATGTTGGTGAGCTTCTTTTCCTTGGTGATGTTGATGTCCATGTCCTCGTCGCGGTTGTTCGCGCCGACGACCATGCCCTCGTAGGCTTCCACGCCGGGCTCGACGAAGAACTCACCACGATCCGCCAGCTGCATGAGCGCGTACTGGGTGATCTGGCCGGAACGGTCAGCGACGAGCGAGCCGGTCGGGCGGCCCTTGATTTCGCCCGCCCAGACGTCCATGCCGTCGGAGTAGGAATTGGCGATACCCGCACCACGGGTCTCGGTGAGGAAGGTGGTGCGGAAGCCGATGAGGCCGCGGGCCGGGATGCGGAACTCCATGCGGATCCAGTCGCCCTCGCGGACATCCATGGACTGCATCTGGCCCTTGCGGGAGGCCATGAGCTGCGTAACGTTGCCTTGGTGCTCGGACGGGGTATCGATGACCATAATCTCGTATGGCTCGTGGAGCTTGCCGTCGATTTCCCTCGTCACAACCTGCGGCTTACCCACGGTGAGCTCGAAGCCCTCGCGACGCATGGTCTCAATAAGCACGGACAGTGCCATTTCGCCGCGGCCCTGAACTTCCCAGGCATCGGGACGCTCAGTCGGGTTGACGCGCAGGGAGACGTTACCGATGAGCTCCTGATCCAGACGGGCCTTAATGACGCGGGCGGTGAGCTTGTCGCCGCCACCACGTCCGGCAAGCGGCGAGGTGTTCACGCCGATGGTCATGGAGATGGCGGGCTCGTCCACGGTGATGCGTGGCAGGGCTACCGGGTTCTCCGGGTCAGCGAGGGTATCGCCGATCATGATCTCCGGGATGCCGGAGATAGCTACGATGTCGCCCGCGATGGCCTCTTCGGTGGGCTGGCGCTCGAAACCGACGGTGCGCAGCAATTCAGCGATCTTGACGGTCTTGGTGTGCTCGTTGCCGTCCTCATCGTAGTGGATCCACGCCACCTGCTGCCCCTTCTTGATCTTGCCGGCGTGCACGCGCAGCAGGCCAATACGGCCGAGGAAGGAGGAAGAGTCCAGGTTGGTGACGTGCGCCTGCAGCGGGCCGTCAACGTTGGCGGAAGGCTCCGGCAAGACGTTGTAGATGACGTCGAACAGGGCCTGCAGGTCCTCGGCCTCGGGCTCATTGCCGTCGCCGGGGTTCTCGGTGGAGGCCTTGCCGGCGCGACCGGAGGCGTACAGCACAGGAAGGTCGAGCAGCTCTTCGGCTGCAGCGGCAGCTTCTTCGTCGTCCAGGCCGGAGGCGATCTCCAGGAGGAGGTCCTGGGCCTCGGTAACCACTTCGTCGATACGCGCATCCGGGCGGTCGGTTTTGTTCACCGCGATAATGACAGGAAGCTTGGACTCAAGCGCCTTGGTGAGCACGAAGCGGGTCTGCGGGAGTGGGCCCTCGGAGGCGTCGACAAGCAGGACGACGCCGTCCACCATGGACAGGCCGCGCTCGACCTCGCCGCCGAAGTCAGCGTGGCCCGGGGTGTCGATGACGTTGATGATAAGGTCGCCGCCGTCCTTCCCCAGGCCCTGACGCACGATGGCGGTGTTTTTGGCCAAGATGGTGATGCCCTTTTCGCGTTCCAGATCGCCGGAGTCCATGACGCGGTCGGTGTGGTCGCCGTGGTCGCCGAAGGCGCCAGACTGTTCAAGCATGCCGTTGACGAGGGTGGTCTTGCCGTGGTCAACGTGCGCCACGATGGCCACGTTACGGAACTCAGTTGTTGTCACGAAGGGGTACTCCTCTATAGATGGAAGACATAAGAATTTTAAGCGGTACCCCACGTTACTCCCCTTGCTGGACATCTGCACTATCGCGGCGTTGCGGCGAGGACTTTTTCTTGGCAGTACAGCCGTTGGGGTTGACTGTGCGTGACAAATCACTATTGTTACTCTTGTTAAAGATGTGACTTGTGTGAAACAAGTGATCTCTCTGCACCCAACCGTCGACAATGGAGTCAGAAAACAGTGGCCGTACAACGCACCGCGGGATCCCCGTTACGCACCTCGCTCAAGGTGGCGGCAGCAATCGCTGCCACCATTGGGTTGACTACCGCTACCCTGGCTCCGGCCTCCGCCGCCACTCCCACGGGGTCGTCGGCAGGCGCCGCCACCTCCTCCATTAAGGACGGCACCCAAAAGCTGTCCTCCGACCTCAACATCCTGGACCGTTACGGACGCCCCACCCCGCACACTCAGAAGCAGGTACGCGACTTCGCCTATCAGCCGTGGATGCCTAAGGACGCGCGCAATGCCATCCTCTCCGCACTCGCGTTTTATTCCGGCGAGGGCAAAGGTGGCCCGGAGCTCAGCCCACTAAAGGGCGGTCCGGAAGTGACCCAGTTCTACTGGCCCACCGTGTCTGGCCGCTGCATCGACGGCCGCGGCGACTCGATCGGCTCTGCCATCGCCGTGCCCGGCCCCACCAAGATTCCGGCGCCGGGCGCACGCTCCGGCGAGACGGTATTCCTCTTCACCGCGCTGGGCACCGACCCCGCCGCGAAGAAACAGGGCAAGATGTTCGTCCACTGGGTCAACCTGGACACCTTGAAGACCGGCGCCACCCCGCTGCGCAACAATGGTATTAATCCGGACGGCCCCGCCACCATATCCGGCACGGCGAAGACCGGCAAGGGCACCGTCGTGGCGTTCCTCTCCGGCACTGTGAAAACCAAGTCCACTGCCTGCAGCTTCGTTCCCACCGCCACCGTCGTGGACGTTAAATAGGGAGGCGACATGTCCGTTGACTTGCACCCGGTCAAGCAGGAATCGTTTGACACCGATCGTGACATCAACGTCGATCCGAAGGGATTTAAGCGCGTCGTCGACACGTTTACAGAGACGGACTTTGGCCTGTACATGGGCCGCGGCGCCGACCACCCCGATTTCGGCTACCTCGAATCGTGGCTTCTCCCCGAGCTCAACCTGCGGGTCAACATCTTCCACTTCCGCGAGGGCGCGGAAAAAGAACAGGATTTCTACATCGACGTCGCCGCTATCACCCGCGACGGAGATACCTGGCACACCCGCGACCTGTACGTCGATTTGGTATCGCTAACGGGTTCCCCCATTTCCGTGATGGACATCGACGAGCTGTCAGCCGCCACCTCCGCTGGACTCATCTCCGCCGAGGATACGGAACTGGCCATCGAAACCACGCTGTCCGCCGTCGAGGGCATCACCCGCAACGCTGACGACGTCACCGCCTGGCTTCAGTCCAAGGGAATCAAACTAACCTGGGCGGCTGAGGTTGAACTGGCGCCAGCGGGTGCGCGGTAGCGGGAGCAAAGTAGCATTTCCCGCTAGAGTGTAACGAGACTTCACCGCTACTAAGGGAGAAAAATATGCCGGGTGGGCTTTTGGCAGTGCTTGATGACGTCGCAGTCATCGCTAGATCGGCAGCGGCCAGCATCGACGACGTCGGTGTGCTCGCGGGTAAGACCTCGGTGAAGGCTGCCGGCGTGGTCGTGGACGACGCAGCCGTCACTCCGCAGTACGTCTCAGGGGTGAATCCCGCGCGCGAGCTGCCCATGATCTGGAAGATCACCAAGGGTTCGCTGCGCAACAAACTCATCATCATTTTGCCCATCGCGCTCTTGTTGTCGTGGCTGGCGCCCTGGGCGCTGACACCGATCCTCATGTGTGGCGGCGCCTTCTTGTGTTTCGAGGGCGCCGAGAAGATACTGCACAAGCTCCTGTCCCATGACGAGCAGGCAGAGGAAAAGCAGGTCATCGATGAGACCCCAGAGGAAGCTGAAAAGCGCCTCGTCAACTCCGCCATTACTACTGACCTCATCCTCTCCGCGGAGATCATGGTTATTTCCCTCAACGAGATCGCGGCGGAGTCATTCTGGATGCGCGCGGCCGTTCTCATCGCGGTCGGTATCGGCATCACCTTCGCCGTGTACGGCGCCGTGGGCCTGCTGGTCAAAATTGATGACATCGGCCTCAAAATGACCGAAAAGAACCCTTCATCCAAGCTCGGCCCCGCACTGGTCAAAGGCATGCCCTATGTGCTGAGCGCCATCGGCATCATCGGCACGGCCGCCATGCTGTGGGTCGGCGGGCACATCGTGTACAACGGCCTGCACGAGTTTGGCATCAATCAGCCTTATCAATTCATCCACGACATGGCCGCCGCCGTTCCGGCGGGGATCTTGGCTTGGCTAGTCGACACCGCCCTGGCCATGGTCGTTGGCTTCATCGTCGGCCTCGTCGTGGTGGGCGTCGTAAAGCTGGTCACGCCACTGCTGCCCAAGAAGTCCACTGAGTCCTCCGCCGCTGCCTAAGGCACAGGAGACTACATGTCATCACGCGCTACCAGCAACGAACCACGGCCGCTACGGCACACGTTGTTGGTGGCGCTCTTGGCAGTTGTGGGCGGGGTCCTCGCCGGTCTCGTTGGCATGGCGATGACCGTGTTCATCCACGCCATTGAGTCCGTCGCTCGCGTCGACGAAATGTCCTGGGCCCGGACCATCGCTGCGCCGGCAGTCGGCGGCGTCGTCGCGGGCCTGGGATGGTGGGCGCTGCGCGCCACCGGTGAAGTCCGTACAGTCAACAAAAGCTTGGCGCGGCAGGAATTGCTGCCCATTAACCGCACGCTTGTCGACGCCTTCTTACAACTCACCGTGGTCGGTGCCGGGGCGTCGCTAGGCCGCGAGAACGCGCCGCGGCAATCCGCAGCCGCGCTCACCGATCGCATGGGCACGTTCACCCCGCTCGGCCCGGACGACCGCGCGATACTCTTGGCTTCCGCAGCCGGGGCGGGCCTGGGCGCAGTATACAACGTGCCGCTGGCAGGCGCGCTGTTTTCCCTCGAAGTCCTTGGTCTCACCCGTTCGCTGCGGTCTATCATCGTGGCTATCACAATGTCACTGGTAGCCACCGCTACCACGTGGCCGGTCATCGGTTGGCGGGCGGTGTACGACTTCCCGGAAGCGCTGCCGTCACTGCGTTTCATCGCCTGGGCTTTGGCATGGGTCATCGTCATCGCACCCCTGGCGTGGGCGGTGGGAGAATCCTTCCGCCGCGCGGCACACCATGCTGTTCAGCACCAACCCCACCGCTACTGGCTCCTGCCGCTGACCGTGGGTGCCGCGACCGCCATGGTGGGCGCGCTCTCCATCGCGCTGCCGGAAATCACCGGCAATGGTTTCAAGATTCTAGAGCTCGGCTTCTCCGAATCGGGAACCTGGCAGGTCTTCCTCGTCCTGCTGCTCCTCAAGCCGGCAGCCACCGTGCTGTGTCTGCGCGCGGGCGCGGTGGGCGGAACCTTAACCCCGGCCTTGGCCACGGGAGCGTCGTTAGGCGGCTGCGTAGCGCTATTGCTCAACAAGGCGGGGTGGCTGAGCCCGGACTACGGCATCACTCTGGCGGTCTTCGCCCTCATCGGTGCTTCCGCAGTCCTCGCGGTGGTCCAGCGTGCTCCGTTCTTCGCCGCGTTCATCACCTGGGAGCTCACCACCCCGGAGGCGTGGACGCTCCCCTTCTTGTTGGCAGCGGCCTTGCTAGCGCGCTATTGGGCGATTATGATTCCGCGTGTTTATCGGTGGGCTCGATCGCGGGGTTAGGTTCGGTGCCGGGTTCGACGTATTCGTTGGACTGGTAGTCATAGCCCAGTTCGCGTCCGTCCTCATCTGTGCGCACGTACCACTCGGTGACCTCATCCGCGGTGGAATCGAACTCCGCGCCCGTGGCGTAATCAGACTCTGAATCCGTGGGCTCCACTGTGATGGCGAAGTCGTCGCCGTGCTTGCGCACGCCCTTCACCACGGCGTTAGCAAGTGCCTGCTTTTCGTAGTACTGCCGGATGCTCATCGGATCATTGCGCAACTCGCGAACAAGTGCCACGCACATCAGTACGATGATAGCGGCGAAAGGCAACGCCGTAATGGTGATGAGGTTCTGCAAGCCCTGCAGGGCGTTTTGTCCGCCGGTGAGCAAGATAACGACGGCGATTCCGGCCATGCACAGTACCCAGAAAGTGGTGACCCACGGGTTGGGGTTCGGGTTGCCCTTCTGGGACAACTGCGAGTTGACCAAGGAGGCAGAATCCGAGGTGGTGATAAAGAATATGGCCAGCATCACGATGACGATGGGCGCCATGATCTCTGCGCCTGGGAAGTGCTCCAACACACGGAAGAAGATTTCAGGTGCGGGCGGCAGCGAATCGATGGTGTTGTCCGGGGCAACCGCGGACGTTTCGCGCTGCAACCAAATGGTCGTGCCACCCAGGATGGCGAACGCGCCGACGATGATCGCAGACGGGATAAAGAGCACGCCCAGAATGAATTGGCGGATCGTGCGGCCGCGGGAAATCTTGGCCACGAACACGCCGACGAAAGGCGCCCAGGACACCCACCAAGCCCAGTAGAAGGTAGTCCATGCGGACAAGAAGGCCTGCATCTCTTCGCCTTGGCCCATGTTGGCCGCCAGCATGTCCGGAATATCTGACATGTACTGGATGATGACGCCTGGGATCACGTTGACGAGGAATGCCGTTGGCCCCACCACGAAGAAGAACACGGCGATGCCTAGGGCGAGCACCAGGTTGATATTGGAGAGCCAGCGAATACCTTTAGCCACGCCGGAGACCGCGGACATGATTGTGCCGATGGTCAGCACACCGATGATGATGAGCGCGAGGGTATTGGTGGTCTCATCCCAGCCGGCGACCACTTTGACGCCCTGCGAGATCTGGAGGGCACCAATGCCCAATGTGGCGGCGGTGCCGAACAACGTCGCGATGATCGCCAGACCGTCGATCACACGAGCCGACCAGTGGTCGTTGCCCTTATTACCGAACAATGGCATGAGGATGGAGCTCATCAGCGGCACACGGCCGCGGCGGTAGGACACGTACGCCACGCAGAGGCCGACGATGCCGTAAATGGCCCACGCGTTAATGCCCCAGTGCATCGCCGCTTGGGCCATTGCCCCCATGACCGCCTCATCCGACGCCGCCTCATAGGCGCCGGGGCGTGGCGACAGATAGTAACTAATCGGTTCGAATGGTCCGAAGAAAATGATGCCGATACCAATGCCCGCGCCGAATAACATCGCCGCCCAGGACGACGTGGAATACTCCGGCTCCTCGCCGTCCAACCCCAGCGGGATGCGCCCGAAGCGGCTGAACGCGATGATGAGCAACAGCACCATGAGACCGGCGGCCAGGATGGTAAACAGCCAGCCCAAGTTCACCATGACCCAGTTGAGTGCCACGGACGAGACATCGAATACCTGTTGCGGTGCTGCCACGCCCCATGCGATGAATGCGAGGATCAGACCACCCACGACAAAAGTAATGGGTTTATCAATCCCATAACGCACGCGTTGATCTTCGATAGACACACCAGGCACCAGCGCGGGGTGTGCGTTGTGCGGATATGATTTCCACCAGGTCCGCCGACTGCGGGCAACCTCCACCTCTTCGTCCGTGCCCTGCGGCGATTGTTGTGATGAGTTCTTGCTGGGATCGTTCTTCATCGAAGAAGAGATGCCTCTACTCCTTAGCTGCAATCGGAAATTCTGGAAAATTCTTGAAAGGCTCCCTCTCAACTTAACGCACCTGGGGGTGGCGCGTGTCACTAAGTTCCCCGTTACGGTGGGTACCGGACCGCACAGACCACCTGCGATAGGCTAGAGCCATGCAGAAGTACCCCGTCCCCACCCCGCCCCTACCTTTGGGGGTTTTTGTGCCGCTGACCTCGCCGTCTGCGGCCGTTGCGTTGAGCGTGGGCGCGCTTCCCGACGCCCCGCGCATCGTGCGCGCGGTGCTCCAACCGCACCCTCTCACTGGTGGCTGGAAGGTGCGCGCCCAGGTGGGGGTGCTAGGTGTCCTCGATGCTGAGGCCGCTGAGTCCTACCCAGGTTTTCAGCAGTGCCAACGGCAGCTCCTCAGCCCGGAGGTTTTCGCGATGGTGACCATCGCAGCGGACAACCTGCACGTCGGTGTCATCCTTCCCCCACCCGGTATGGAGGTCGCTCACGGCGACCACGGCGGTCGCACGGTCCTTGCCGCAACTCCACACGCGGCGAAGTTAGTGACAGTGGACACCGCGGCCAGCGAGGACATCTCCGAGGCAGACCTCGCCGCACTTTCCGGCACGTCCCACGTGGCACAACTTCAGCGCGACGGCGACAGCGGCAGCGGGGCCGTCGTGCTTGTCGACGACACAGTGTGGGGCACTGTCTCATTGACCCCTACCCTCGAGCGGGCCTTCGACGAGCACCACGAGTTGTATGCGTTCGCTTTCATCACCGACGACGAACTGGTTATCGTCGTTTCCAACGAAATGGACGAAGCACGCCGATCCGC
The DNA here is from genome assembly GCF_014217255.1 of Corynebacterium incognita. NCBI lineage: Bacteria > Bacillati > Actinomycetota > Actinomycetes > Mycobacteriales > Corynebacteriaceae > Corynebacterium > Corynebacterium incognitum. The sequence goes on along the minus strand of NZ_CP059404.1, from coordinate 2,072,138 downwards.
AGATTTCACTGCCCCGCCGCTGCCTTCACCTCCGGCCTCGTCTCACTCCTCGCCCGACGCTGGAGACGAAGAATTCAACGACGAGACTCTCGCAAACGAACACTCTCGACCCCACAGCGGCACCTATGGTCTCCATAATCCGGATGGCGACTGGGGCGTGACGCTATCTGCGGAATCTTTTGCCAACGACCTCCCCCAGAACAAGGGAAACGGAAACACCAACTAGCCAGCTCGGAATGCTGCTTTCCGCTTCCCGCTAGACCAGCATAAAGGGGACGACGATGATCTTCGTGATGAGAGCGATAGCGAAGGTCGCGGAATAGCCCGTCATGATGCGGGAATCGGAGGAGTTCTGCATCGTGTATTGCAGCACTGCGGGCTGTCCCAGGAAGCCGGCGACGGCGCCGTTGGTGCGCGGCGAGGACTGGCCATAGAAATACAGCATGAGCATGAGCGATCCACAGCCGAGCAACGCAGTAAGGGCGGCAACGGCAACGGTAAGGAGGCCGTCCATGGTGAATGCCGAGGACGCAAACGCGGGCCCCGACGCGATACCCACGGCGGCCAAGAACAGCATGAGACCCAGCTGCCGCACCGCGTAGTTCGCAGGCATGGGCAGTTTCCACGCCAGGTGTCCGGTGCGGTGTACGGCGCCAAGGATGAGGCCTACAATCAGCGGGCCGCCCGCCGCGCCCAACTCAAAGATGGAACCGCCGGGCAGGGGAATTGGAACGATCGCCAAGGCGAACCCCGCGGCCAATCCCACTGCGGTGGCCACCCAATCCAGTTCGGAGGCTGCCTGAACGGAGTTGCCCACGTAGGACTCTACGGCGTCGTACCGCACAGATGGCAGGACCATTTCCAGCTCGTCGCCCGAAGCAAGATACAGGTCGTCAGTGGCCAAGAGGATCTCATCGCCGCGCTTGACCCGAATAATCTTCGCCCGGTGGTTGCCGTACATGGGGATATTGCCGATGGTGTTGCCCGCGATATCCTCGTTGGACAACACGAACCGCTGCACCGTGACCACGGACTGGCGCCAGCTCCGCCCACTCATGCGCACGCCGATGGCATCCACCAGGTCATCTTCAAGCGATTTATTAGTCACCGCGAAGATTTCGTCCCCGGCGCGCAGCTCGAAGAACGGGCTGGCCACCTTAGATTTTCCGTTGCGGCGGATGGTGGCCACGATGTAGTCGGTGCCAAAGCGCTCGTTCAGATCGTGGAAGGAGATGTCTTGCGTGACGCGAATGCGCACGCCGTCGAGTTCCCGTGCCGCGGAGTCGTCCTGATCGCGCTTTGCCTTCCATGTCTTGCCGATGGTGAGCATGGACAAGATGATGGCCACGGTGATGCCTGTGGGATAGCCGATGGAGTAGCCCACCGCTGGGGCATCGGACCCGGTGTACGCCGTGGCCAGAGACAACGACGGGGTGGAGGTCAGGGAACCAGCGAACGCACCGACGGAGACTTCACGCCCAATGCCCAACAGGCCTCCCGCGATGACGGCCGTGGCCGCGCCCACGAGTACCGACACGATGGACATGGCCATCATCCCGAATTGGCTCTTGACGCTTTTGAAGAATTCCTCGCCAGCTTCCAGCCCAAGGAGGTAAACGAAGAGCCCGAGGCCGAGGTTTTGCAGGAGGGAAAGGTGCGCCCCGTCAGGCGCGATGAAGGCGCCTGCGGCGAGTCCCACAAACAATGCGCCGGCGGCTCCGAACTGGATGGGACCGAACTTGAAGGTACCGAAGAATGTGCCTAACGCAACAACGAAGAATATCGCGATCAAGGTGTTGTTTGTAAAGAACTCGAGCATGGTTCAAACTCTATCGTGTACTGGCCTATTAAGCATTTCGCACACAGCCTTGCTAAGCCATCAGTCGCGCCTAAATTCAGCTCTTCCCCTTTTATACGTTCAGGAGCACCATAAATTGTAGACACATCAACAAACCGAGAATCAATCATGACCCAGCTCTCCGATTCCCTCGGATTCGATCGCCCCATCGAGGTCCACTAGCCCCTACTGGAACAGCAACAGGCTCAGCTCCATGATCGCCATGCCCACCACGAGGCCGTAGACGGCGGCGTGATGCTTGCCCGTGGCTACTGCGGTAGGCAGCAGCTCATCGAGAGAGACGAACACCATGACACCTGCAATCATGGCAAAGACAACCCCCATCGTCGCCGGCCCCAGAAATGGCAGCAGGACCAGCGCTCCAATGAGCGCCCCCAAGGGCTCCGACAGGCCAGCAATCGTAGCCCACCAGAATCCCTTGCGCCGCGACCCCGTGGCCTGCCAAATGGGGACGGCGACCGCGATACCTTCAGGGATGTTGTGAATCGCAATGGCCGCGGCAATGGGGAGCGCGATGTTCAGATCCTCGGTGCCGGACACGAACGTCGCAAAGCCCTCGGGGAAGTTGTGGATGCCAATAGCCAAGGCGGTGACCAGGCCCATCTTCCGCAGCGCCGCGGGCGCGAGTCCCGTGCTTTCCGACGCCCCGTCCACCACCGGTTCGTGGGGATTGACCACCGCGGGAACCAGGCGGTCAATGATTGCGATGAGGCCAATCCCGGCAAAGAACGCTACCCCTGCATACAGCCGCGCCGACGAGTCGCCATAGGCGGCGGTGAAACTATCTACAGCTTCGGGAAACAGCTCCACGAAGGACACCCACAGCATCACCCCGGCAGATAAGCCGAGGGCTGCGGCGAGAAATACCCGTGAGGGCTGCGCTTTCCTGAGGACGACGAGGCCGCCCACGGACGTCGCTAAGCCCGCTGCCAGCGTGAGGCCCAGCGGGACCGCGAGTTCACTGATCATGCGGCAATCCTAGATCAACCTATTACTAAAATCCATTTCCAGATACCCCCAGATCGGGAGAACCTACACGCCAGCGTTGGACGGTAATAGTATAGAAAATCGACACGTTCATCTCTCAGGAGCACTACCCGCCATGATTACCCTGCGCCGCACGGCCCTCTTCATTGCCGCGACCCTCGCCCTCCCCCTCGCCTCCTGCTCACTGTTGCCCGGCAGCTCCGAACCAGTGACCTCTACTGTGATTGTCACCCCGAGCGCCGAACAGGACAACGCCGAGAACAAGGACAAGAACAACAACAAGGCCACTGCCACTGGCGAGGAGTCGACGACGAAGAACAAAGAACCCGCCAAGGAATCCAGCTCATACGCGCAGCTGGCCGCGGGATATAAGAAGGCAATCGCCAACCCAGACGCCATTTCCATGAATTCGGTGGAAGACTACTACCCCACGGGCATCTATTGGTACGGCTTCACCGACGTCAACGGCGACGGCACCCCGGAGATGCTGTACAAAAAGGAGTCGAAGGGTTGGGGCCCGGTTAGCGTGTTCCACACCAGCGATAACGGCAAGACCGTACGGAACACCCAGGACATCCTACTTGCGGGCGCTTCCACAGCGGGCGGCTCCCGCCAAGACGTCTCCGGCTCCACCTCCGGCAGCGGCCTGTGGGAAGTGGCGTGGCATTCCGTCCAAGACGAAGCTGTGGCCCGCCGCTACGAGCTCAATGGCAACAACCTCCAGTCCGTGGGCGAGGAGATTTCGTTTACCAAGATGGTGAACACCCCACCGGATGTCCAGCCCATCGCGTGGTTTAGGACCACTGACACCACCGGCTTCGACACCCTCGCCGAGGGCGACATCCCCACCCAGTCCAACAACATGAGCCGCCTGGGTGAATCCACCAGTGGCGTCGGCGACCCGAACCCGGGCGTCGCCGCGCGAACGGACACGACGTCGTTTAGCGGAACAGTCCGCCGCAAAACCGCGGCCGAGGTCATGAACGGGCACCCCACCCCGAACGGCGAGCCTGAAGATCAGGTGTTCTGGGTCTTGGAGCTCGATACACCGCAAAACGTCACGGCTTCCATTCCCAGCGACGTTGTAACTCGATTCATTTCAGAAATAGCGCTGGGAGAAAAGACCGAGCACCAAGACGACTCCTCACAGTGGGAGAAATTGGAAAACAAGCACGTCACCGTCACCGCGGAGACCAAGCGCGTCCACTACCCTTCCGACTCCTCCATGCCGATGGGCATGCTCCGGCTCGGCCCCGGGGTGAGCGCGAAAGTCAGCTAGGTTCCCGGACCCGCACCACAAAAGCTAGACACAGCACCGCCGCAGCAATGAGTCTATAGAACTGAACTTCTCTCTCAGTTCTCATTCCCTCAGGAGTCCACCCCATCATGACTATGCCTCGCCGCGCGGTCCTCGCTGCCACCATCACCTTCGCCCTGCCTCTCGCCTCGTGCGCCGACTTTCCCGGCGGTAGCGGCCCCATGACCTCGACCGTCATTGTGACCGAAGGCGCCGAGGACGCCGCCAAGGACGACAAGGGAGACAAGGACTCGAAGAATTCCGGCAAGGACGGCAAGGACGGCAAAGACTCCGCCGAGCCGAAGAAGGATTCCAAGAAAGATTCGAAGAAGGAATCCGCTAACTTTTCAGCGCTGGCCGAGGCCTACAAGAAGGACATTGCGGACCCGAGCTCAATCAAGATGAATTCCGCTAGCGGTTCCACCCCGACCGGCACCGCGCGTTATGGCTTCGCAGACGTCACCGGCGACGGCACCCCGGAAATGTTGTATTCGGTAGGCACTGATCGCTGGGAACCGGTCAGCATCTTCTACTCCGAAGACGGCGGCAAGACCGTCAAGAACACCAACGATGTTCTCATCCAGGGCGTCGCCAGCTCCGGTGGTGGCCGCGGCTCCATCGCTGCTGCCACCTCCGGCGTCGGGATATGGGAATTGTCATGGATGTCCATGCAACCAACCGTTTCCGCCAAGCACTACACGCTCGAGGGCAACAAGATTAAGAAGTCCGGAAAGACACTTGAGTACTCCAAGGAGGGCGAGAACCCGAAGGAGATGCGCCCCATCGCTTGGTTCGACTCCAAGAACAACGCCGGCTTTGACATCCTGGCCAAGGGTTCCATCCCCACCCACTCCGATGACATGGGCACAACGGGCGTCCTCAACCGCAATAGTTCTGGCGGCGGTGCGCCAGCGCAGTCGTCGGAAAGCTCCAACTCCTTCAACGGCACCGTGCGGCTTAAGACCGCGGCGGATCTCATGGACGGCAAACCCACGCCGAACGGTGAATCGCTGAGTGAGGAGTTCTGGATCCTTGAGCTGGCTAGCCCGCAGGAGATCACCGCCAAGAGTGCGGCACACACGACGACAAAAACGGTCTCCGAGATTTACCTCGGCGAGAACTACAACTGGCCGCAGTACCAGGACAAGCAGGTCACTCTCACCGCGGATCCGATGACCATGCAGTTCCCCACCGACGCGTCACTGCCGTTGGGCATGCTCCGCCTGGGCACGAGTTTCGAGGTTTCTGCTGGCTAATTCACGTCGGATAAACAGCGTTCAAAAATTTCAGCAAAGTGGTTGAACACAGTTCTAGAACAGCGTTTAATAGACCCATGCCACATTTTGCTGAAATTGCTGAACGAGTACTCGCCGGCGGCGAAGCCGCCACCCGCGAGGAAGCCCTCGCCATGCTCAACGCCAGCGACGCCGAGACCTTCGCACTCGTCGACGCCGCGTCCACCCTGCGCCGCCACTTCTTTGCCAACACGGTCAAGGTCAACTACCTGGTGAACCTGAAGTCCGGACTCTGCCCCGAGGACTGCACCTACTGCTCACAGCGCCTAGGTTCGGAAGCCGATGTGCTCAAGTACACCTGGATCAAGTCCAACGAGGCCGTCAAGCAGGCCACCTACGGCATCCAGGGAGGCGCCTCCCGCGTGTGTATGGTCGCCTCCGGGCGCGGCCCCACCGACCGCGACGTCGAGCGCGTCTCCGGCATGATTGAAAACCTCAAGTCCGAGCACCCGGAGGTCGAGGTCTGCGCCTGTCTCGGCCACCTCAAGGACGGACAGGCCCAGCGCCTCAAGCAGGCCGGCGTGGACGCGTACAACCACAACATCAACACCGCGGAATCCCACTACACCGAGATCTGTTCCACCCACACGTACCAAGACCGCGTGGACACGGTGAACGAAGCCCAGGCGGCGGGCATGTCCGCCTGCTCCGGGCTCATCGTGGGCATGCGCGAGACTAATGAACAAGTAGTGGAGGCCATCTTCGCACTACGCGACATGGGCTCAGATTCCATCCCGGTGAACTTCCTCATGCCTTTCGACGGCACGCCGCTCGAGGGCACCTGGGATCTCACCCCAATGCAGTGCCTGCGCATCCTCGCCACCGTGCGCATGGTCGCACCGGACAAGGAGCTGCGCATGGCCGGCGGCCGGGAGATCCACCTGCGCTCCCTACAGTCGCTGGCGCTCCACGTGGTCAACTCGCTGTTCCTCGGCGACTACCTGACCTCCGTGGGCCAGTCCGCGTTGGACGATCTGAAGATGATCCGCGACGGCGGCTTTGAGGTCCTGGGAGCCGAGGGACGTGACCTCGTGGCTGAACACGAGGAATTCCTCCGCGCACACGGCGTGGCCCCGGGCGACGATGTTCCCGCCCCTGTCACCACTCCCTGCGGCACTACCGTTGACGGCGGTTGCGGAGGCTGCGCCTCCGAAGGCTCTTGTGGGCACACCGCGCCTGTCGACGTCGCCGCAGCCACCACCGCCGCCGCGGCGACAGATTCGGGACTGGAAACAAGCGAAGGCGGGCGCGTGGAAACGGTGATTCCGCGCAAGCGCGGCGTCGGCACGCTGGAGCGCCCCAACGCCTAAGGATTCTTCAACAACCTTTCTGCCTGCATGTGAGTTTGCTGTGACGCAGAGCGCACGTCTCATCGCCGTGTTTTTATGTAGGCAACATCACTACGGCAGAAAGGCTCCCCAGTGGGCATCTTCGATTTCTTCAAAAAGAAGGACACTCCGCAGAACTCTGCACCGACACAGGCACCGCAGCCCGCTCCGCAGCGGGGACAGCCTTATGTCCCGCAGAATGACCAGGCCCAGTTCGGCCGCGAACAGTACGACTAGGCAGCTTTCGGCCAGTCGGCCCAGGCCGCGCACAACCAGACCCAGAATTCGCCGTACGCGCAGGCCCGCGACAATGCCACTGCGCAACGGCGAGCCGGTCGTTGCCAGCGGCGAGGCCGTCATGCAGGCCAACTCCATCCTGTCCGCCCCTCGATTCGGCCCCACGCAAATTTCCACCGCACCCCAACCAATACTGGGGGGCCACAGGCCAGAAGGCCTTCCACCTATACGCCAGGCACTTGGCGCATGACTCCACTTTTCGCGGCAAAAACCAGAAACGCAGAATCTCCCCCAGCTCAAGCCACCTGTAGCGGCTCGATACCGTCAAGCTCAGCCGTCGCCTTTTCTTGCGCAATCTGCAGGTCATAAAAGCTTTGCTAGTTAAGCCAGAACTGCGGATCCATCTGGAAGTACCTTCCGAGACAAAGCGCAGTATCAGCAGTTATAGCCCGCTTGCCATGCACAATCTCATTAATCCGACGAGGTGGCACGCCTATATCCACCGCCAGCTTGTGCTGCGTAATCTGAAAACCTTTGATGAAATCTTCCATCCGTACTTCTCCGGGATGTACAGGCTCCCATTTCTCAGTGATGGTCGACGAGTTCGACATCTTCTACGCCTCCCTCAGTCCAAGCGAAACAAATCCACCATTGAGCATTGACGCGAATCGAGTACTGCCCCGCGCGATCACCTTGGAGAGCCTCCAACCGGTTTCCCGGAGGCACCCGGAATGAGTCGAGCTGACGAGCAGCGTTGAGCTGCACCAGCTTACGCAGTGCAGCCTTCTGCGCATGAGGATCGATCGGACGCACCTTTTCACGGTTCCACAACCGCTCCGTGGCCTTAGTTGCAAACGACCGAATCACAACTCCCCCAACCTACGCAACATAACGCAATGCGTCAATAACGCTCATCGTTATGTCGGGTCGCGCCCAAACCACCACAGCCGTGCGCGAATCTGCCGCACCGGCAGCCCATGTGGGGCACTGAGGGCGCATGGAGGCAGGCGCTCACGCAACAGAAAAACACAAACGGCCCCACCCTAGTGTCGGTGGGGCCATCTCTTCTTCAGGCGTAAGCTACACGTTGAACTTGAAGTCCACGACATCTCGTTGCAAAGTTACTCTCTCGTTAACACCATCAAACGGAGTGTTATCCAATGAGAACGTTCGGCTTCTTAAGCTTCGGGCATTACGCCTTCGGTGGCTAGCGCGGGCCATCTGCGGAAAAGATCGCCAAGACTCATCTGGAGATCGCCCAGGCTGCGGACATGCAGAGGTTCGGCATGCAGGCCTCTGGTTCCGACCAAGTGGGCGCGCTGCCTGATGTCGGCCCCACCACTTTCGGCCGCACCTACGCCGCTGAGCCCGACAAGCTCATTGAGCAGCTCAAAACCGACGCCGCCGTCATGTCCTCCGACGCCCTGCTCATCACCAACCCCATCGACTAATTTCTGCAGGTCGTAAGGCCTTCGCCCCAATGTCAGTTCAGTACGTGTTGAATAGTTCAGCAAATAATGTATAATTCAGCACATGCTGACTATTGCTTCACGCCTCGACGTCATGAACCGGCTCGGCCGGGCCATGACAGATCCGACGCGCTCCCGAATCCTGATCACCCTACTCGACGGCCCGAGCTACCCGGCTGTGCTTTCGCGCGACCTGGACCTGACCCGCTCGAACGTCTCGAACCACCTGACCTGCTTGCGCGACTGCGGCATCATCGTCGCCGAGCCAGAGGGCCGCAAGACTCGCTACGAAATCGCCGATCCGCACCTCGCGACTGCGCTCAACGCGCTAGTGAACGCGACGTTGGCCGTCGACGAAAACGCCCCGTGCATCGACCCTGAGTGCTCGGTGCCCGGATGCGGCGTGAAAGGAGCGGACGCATGAGCTCGGCGTGTGGATGCGAACACGAACCAGCCACGGAGATCGAAGATCTCGATCGGCCATGGTGGAAGGACCCCGAGCTGCTGCTACCAATCTTCTCCGGCGTAGCCCTCGGCATAGGGCTGGCGCTGGACTGGTCCGACTTGGAGACGCCTGCGACAGTACTGTTCTGGGTCGGCCTGCTGCTGGGCGCATACACGTTCGCGCCTGGAGCGATCCGGAACCTTGTGACGAAGCGCAAGCTCGGCATTGGCTTGCTAATGACAATCAGCGCGGTCGGCGCGGTGAGCCTCGGATTCGTTGGAGAGGCCGCGGCGCTAGCGTTCCTGTACTCGATCGCCGAGGCACTGGAAGACAAGGCGATGGACCGGGCCCAAGGCGGACTGCGGGCACTTTTGAAGCTGGTACCGCAGACCGCGACGGTGCTGCGCGACGGCACAGCGGCCGAGGTCGCAGCGAAGGACCTCGAGGTTGGCGAGCTAATGCTCGTGCGCCCCGGGGAGCGGATCGCCACGGACGGCATCATTCGGTCCGGGCGCTCCAGCCTTGACACCTCAGCGATCACCGGAGAATCCATTCCGGAGGAGGTTGCGCCCGGCGACGAAGTGCCTGCGGGAGCGATCAACTCCGCCGGGGTGCTGGAGGTCGAGACGACCGCAGCTGGAACGGACAACTCGCTGACCACACTCGTGGACCTGGTCGAGCAAGCGCAGGCGGAAAAGGGCGACCGCGCCCGGATCGCCGACCGGATTGCCCAACCCCTAGTGCCCGGGGTGATGATCCTGGCGGTGCTGGTCGGAGTGATCGGCTCGCTCCTGGGCGACCCTGAGACGTGGATCACCCGTGCGCTGGTAGTCCTGGTCGCAGCGTCGCCGTGCGCGCTGGCAATCTCCGTGCCGCTGACGGTCGTGGCCGCGATCGGCGCGGCCAGCCAGTTCGGAGTGATCATCAAGTCCGGCGCGGCGTTCGAGCGACTCGGCGGCATCCGTCACCTGGCAGTAGACAAAACCGGAACCCTTACCCGCAACCAGCCTGAGGTTACCGGAGTGGTCCCGGCAGACGGATTCGATCGGACGCAGGTGCTTTCCTTCGCGGCGGCAGTTGAGCAGCAATCGACACATCCCCTCGCCGCGGCGATCGCTGCAGCGGGGCCCGAAGCGCCCACCGCCTCGGACATCAGCGAGGAAGCTGGGCATGGCATCGGTGGCACCGTCGAAGGCCGACGGGTGCTGGTGGGCAGCCCCCGATGGATCGACGCCGGGCCACTGAAAGCGGACGTTGAGCGCATGGAGTCCGAGGGCCAGACCTGCGTCCTGGTCACCGTCGATGACGCTCTCGCCGGGGCGATCGGGGTCCGCGACGAGTTGCGGCCCGAGGTGCCCGAAGCGGTGCAGGCCCTGCACGCCAACGACGTGGAAGTAAGCATGCTCACCGGCGACAACACTCGCACCGCCCGGGCGCTGGCTGAAATCGCCGGTATCGACGACGTGCGCGCCGAGCTTCGCCCGGAGGACAAGGCAAGCATCGTCGCCGAATTCTCCTCCAAGACGCCGACGGCGATGATCGGCGACGGTATTAACGACGCGCCGGCACTCGCGGGCGCGACGGTGGGCATAGCGATGGGAGCGGCCGGCTCTGACGCCGCGATCGAGTCCGCTGACGTCGCCTTCACCGGCCACGACCTCCGGCTGATCCCGCAGGCTCTGCAGCACGCCCGCCGAGGCAGCAGGATCATCAACCAAAACATCATGCTGTCTCTGGCCATCATCATCGTGTTGATGCCGCTGGCGATCAGCGGCGTGCTGGGCCTGGCCGCCGTCGTGTTGGTTCACGAGGTCGCCGAAGTCATCGTGATTTTGAACGGCCTGCGGGCTGCGCAAGCGAAGCGCTGAGCCACACTTTTGATGTCGAGCTTCACCGACACGGTCCGCGACTACCTGGGCAGTGTGTTTGGCAAAGGGACCCACCCATCAGTGTTGCCGTGGCGTCGCCGGTCCAGTTGCCGTAACCGACTAGATGCAGATTCTCCACTTCAGGTTCGCGGCCGCGCATAAGGTGGCGGAATGAGCCAAGTGCCGGACGGAAACCGGTGCACCAGATCAGGTGGTCGTGGTCGAGCTCGCTCAAGCTATCGACGATGGGGTGGCGGTGAGCTGACCGGAGTTGCGGAGCTCACGTAGATGAGGAAGCGCGACAATGTCCCCGAGGTTCGGGCCGGAATCGCCGCCGAGAATCCGGCGGCTGCCCGCGTTAAACGTTGAACTTAAAGTCCACGGAGTGTCGTCGATAAATAACTATTCGATGCGCAAAGTACAACGAAATACCGCTAGAAACAGACAACATATGGGGGTGCACAGAAACACATATAGGTTCTGCGGAAAACCTATAGGGTGCGTCGCTAAAAACCGCTGTGCGCGAAAAACATAAAGGGTTTACGGACCCGGTCCCAGACCCCTCAATACTCTGAGCCGGAAGAATGGAAAGTGGAAGGTTGATGTATCCCCACTATTTATTTTTTCCGTTTTTCGGAGTACATCGGGAGCTACAACTGCGGACCAGCTCTGTGTGAACTAGATGAGAAGGCGCAGCAGCGAATCATCGACGCTGGACAGTTGGTGCTGCGGGCACGCGAGCGGCACCCCCAGCGGTCACTCGCGGAGCACTACAACCCGTTATCGATGGACCCAATTCTGCTCAAGGCCCACAACAACTTGGACCGGGAAGTCGATAAGGCTTTCGATGTGGCACGCAAACTCACCAACGAGCGCCAGCGCCAGGAGCTACTGTTCGCCAGCTACGGGGAGTTGGCGAGGGGCTATGTCTCCTCGCTTTCATCAAAATCGAAACCACCAGCAGGGTCGTTCCCCGTGCGGGTGATTTTGATCGGTCCCGCTGCTGGGTGTAGAACCCTGTCGCTGGCAACGCCGGGAACTATGACTGTGCCCGACGAGAACACGTCACTGCCATAACGCGGCTCACGGTAGACGAACATGGGTCGTTCACTACTACTGGTGGATTTCGGTTTTGGTGGTGGGGGGATTACCGCCGCCGGCCTCGATTTTTCCGTTGAGGAGGGCGTTGACTACTTCCCGATTGTGAAATGGGCCGATGGCGCGGTGAAGAGGAACCAGTCACCTGGAAGAGATCGATCCAGTCGCTGGTGTGCAATCTGGGAGGTAGGGTTGCGGGGTCGATTCCTCGCGAGCGCAACCATGATTGTGTCTCTGAACGTGATGAAAACAACCCTGCCCTTCGGAGAATTTCCCCTATCCCGCGTCCCCGGGCGGTGAAAACGGTGTGCACCATCGCCTGAAAGGCTTTGCGTTGCTCTATCGGGATCTTCGGGTCACCCACCCGGCGGATCACTAAGATCCCCCCGTCAACGTTTGGCTGTGGCCGGAAAGCAGACCTTGGTACTCGGGAACCAAGGTGAAACGTGAACCATGGGGACCACTGAGCTGTCATCATCGTGCTTGCACCTACCCCGGCCCGGCGGCGAGCGACTTCCCACTGCATGAGGAGTACAGCGGCAGTCCATGCCGGCGCATGCAACAACTTTCGAAGAATGGCAGTGGTGAGGTGAAAGGGAATGTTTCCCACAATGACGCAGGGAGTGGCGGGTAACGGGAAGTTGAGGAAATCATCATGGACCACTTCGACCGACGCCGAGGCGGTCTTTTTTGTGAGTTTGGCAGCTAGTTTTGCGTCTACCTCAACTGCCGTTATTGCCCTCCCCAAGTGGGATATCGGGTGAGTGAGGGCACCGCTTCCTGGCCCGATCTCAATGATGGGGCCGGAGGTTTGTTTTACAAGATCGACGATGGAGTTGATGATCTTGTGGTCTGTGAGAAAATTTTGGCCATGTTCGTGACGGCCGTATCCGTATGTAGACATCAGGTGTGCTCCGTGGAGTTGAAACGGAGCCGGGCATGGCAAATGGCCGCCCGGCTAAAGGACCGGAGCGGTTTCTAACCTGCGGGAGGGAGAAAACCGCCTTAGCGGCTGGTGAGCGGCCGCATGAAAACGGAACCTGAAATCAACATGGGCCTATCGTATCCAATTAATTTCGCAGGGTCCAATACGGTGAGAAAGAAGACAACCGCACCGCAACAGTGCAAGACCTCTCTGGATTGGAATTTGTCCTACCTTCGGCTCGTCGTACAGACGCCACTGGCGTATTTTGTCTCTGGGCAACGAGGGGGAGTTACCCCCACCTCCGGATGTTTTAAGGTGCACCCCTTATTACGCTGTGGTGCGGGAGTAGTTTTGTCCGACTGATCGGACTACCCACCGACGTGGGGCGGGTAGTTCGAGGTCCCAGCAGATGATCGCGTCGATTTCGCCGCGTTCAAAGGATGCCACCATGGCGTCGTAGTCGGGGCGAGCCACATTCTTCTTTGACGCGGAAATGGACTGATCGACGTAGTTATGTCCTATGTCCAACGTCCAAGCCACGCTGCTTTGCAATGGCTTCACAGTCCTGACGCTGCCGGTCGATGGTGAGGCCATCCACGTCAGCGTCTCGCGAGATACGAAGGTAAATAGGAGCGCGTGTTGCCAAACGCTTTTAATAAGGCCCTTAGCTAACATTGAACTTAAACTCGACCACGTTCCGTAGCCGAATAACCTTTGGAGCCGCGCCGTCAGTTAGCAGAGATGTGGCACCGCAGCGCCTAGGCAAGAGGAGGCAGATGAGTATCGACGATATCGCGGACCACGTCGATGTCGACGCCGAAATACTGGTGCACCAGGATGTTGCGGAAATCCCGAATCTGAGGCCAGACGATCTCAGGGTGCGCGCCGGTGATCTCATCGGGAAAATGGTTCACGGCTTCGCCGGACTGCGACTCACAGCGGCACCGCCTCGGCGAGCGTCGAAGCGGATACCGGGTGCCTGAGCAACTGGGCAGGAAACACGTCGATGCCATCGCGCCCGAACAGAGCGCGACTCTCCTCGAGCAGACCAGACGCACGCATCAGGAGACGTCCCTCCGCAGGGTCCATCCCGACGAGGATGTCGATGTCCGATCCTGCAGACGCGGTGCCGCGCGCGACGGACCCGAACAACTTCGGGTTGGTCGCGCCGTACCGATCGATGAGCACCTGGAACTAGTCAAGACGCGCAACGAGAATCCCGCGTAGGGCAAGCGTCTCAGGCGTCATGACGGTCTCAGACATGCTTCCGGGGGAAACGGGCCCGGCAGCACGTCGACATGGAGCTTTGACATTGAAGCGGAACTCCACCGCGTTCTTAAGGGCCGACGACATTCTCCCGTCTCACCGCCGCACCAGGCGGCACGGACGCGCTGCCACCACTTACAGCCGGTCGTCTCGCCCGCCCGCCATGACGCACTCAACGAACGAGCGATAGAGCAGGCTTACCCGCGTCTCGCACTAAACGACCGGGCAGCAGCGTCACGGAGGTTCCGAAGTAGCGGCTATCGCAGTGCACCTAAGGGTTTGGTGAGGGAACCAGCCATTCGGCAGCGGTACGGAACGTAGCCCTCAGTTGCGGGTGCTCCCGCACGATCTCTCGCTGCCGCTCCGCCGGCAACCCGAGCTCGTGCAAGACGTTGAGGATTACGACCGCGGTCGTCACCTCGACGACGGCGATCAGCTCCTCGATGGAATGGTTGGGCGTTCTGCCCTCGTGCGCGAGGTCATTGCGGGCGCGCGTCGTCCACTTCGCCCAATGGTCGACATCCGGTAAGAGCTGTGCGATCGCTTCCTGATCGGGTCGCGCGGCGAGGGCATGGAGCCGATCACGGAGGGTCGGGTCGTTGCGGATCGCCCCCTTGAACCTGTTTCGGTGCTCATCGGGAACCTGCGCCAGCATCGCCTCTCGCATCGCCCTGAACTCCGCGTTGGGGAACGGTTTCTCGTCGATGCGGAGGTTGCGGTGCAACACCTCGGCAGCACCGACTGCCGTCAGAAGATTGTTCTCAACAAAACGGGCCGGTGCGTAGCGCAAGCCCAAGATCATGTTTGTCGCTGCCTCCAGGCGGCCATGGGCCTCGCACCATCGGGGCATGACCTCCTCAAATGGGATCGAGCCGCAGGTGAAGAACATTCGGTGGTGATCGACGGCTTTCGCGTCGTGTTTTCCAAGCGCGGCCGGTGAGTAGAGCACATCGGCACGTCGGCGCGGCAGCGGGCGGCCATCAGGGAAGTGCGACTCGGTCCCGGCAACTTCCAGTCGGAGCCAGATCACTCCGGCCGCGCGATGCGTCGCCAGGGAGATCAGGTCCTGCACCAGGCTCGCCTCCTGCAGAGCAACACTCAGAGAGAATGGTTCGGCTGGCACGACGCAGATGGACACCGTGTCCCGCATACGTCCGACGCTTCCTCCCTTGCGCTGGTCGAAGAATGGAAGCGTGTGCGTGTGCTGAAGGCGATACTCAGTGTCGTCGACCACGACCGATTGCGCCTCGACCGGCTTCACCGAGATACGCCCGGTCCCATCGATCTTGCCGTCGGGAGCCCCGAGGGATCCTTCGAACACAGAAGACGCCGCCCAGAGACTCAGATCCTCGACTGAGACTTCTGCCCTAGCGAACGCCGGATCCGCGTCACCGCTGACATGCGCGCCGATGATGGCGACCGTCGCGGTCACGG
The DNA here is from genome assembly GCF_014217255.1 of Corynebacterium incognita. NCBI lineage: Bacteria > Bacillati > Actinomycetota > Actinomycetes > Mycobacteriales > Corynebacteriaceae > Corynebacterium > Corynebacterium incognitum. The sequence goes on along the minus strand of NZ_CP059404.1, from coordinate 2,056,631 downwards.
TCTGCTTATCAGGGCTCGCCACTCGCGCACCCATGGTCCTTCTGGTGCTCCTAGGAACACAGCCAAGCAGTGTGATCTCCCTGAGCTCGGCCACACCGTGCATGACTTCCCAGGTGCGGGTTCCTTCGTGAACAGCAGTCCATCCAGACGAGTCCGTCGTCAAGATCCGATCCTCGAAGTTGCCGATCAGCGACAGAGAGAGACCATCTTCCGGGTCGTACCGTAGGACACCCGGGACCTTCTCGCTAGGGGCTTCCGGCAGCCACCACACGCCAGCCCACTCGCCGGCCTTGTCGAGGTTGAGAGGATCATTAGGCATCGTACTCCCGGTCCCGGGCTCCTTCCTGTCTTGCGGCCAGATGTCAGGTCGAAAATCTTTACTCCACCACATGCCCCCCCCCCCACGTAGGACAATCTACAGCGAGATCATGGTCAACTGAGATCGGATGCGGCGACTGGCACACAATCGCAGTTCGACGCGACGGCACAGCCCTCGCAACTGGCAACAATCAGCGAGGGCAGACCGACGTCGCCCGGTGGACACACGTGTCCGGGGTCTTTGCCGGCTACCTACCCACCGTCGGCTTACACGAAGACGGCACCGTCGTCGCCGTCAGCGACGACAGCAGAGGCCAGTGCGAGGTGTCATCGTGGAGAAACATCACCTCAGTGGCGGCCGGCTCCGTCCATACGCTCGCGCTGAGCCAGACCGGAAGGGTCTTCGGAACGGGCGACAACCAGTTCGGCCAGTGCGATGTCCAGTCATGGACCGGCATCACAGCGATCGCAGCCGGAGCGAGACACTCGCTCGGGCTGCGGGCGACCACACCGAGCAGCAATGCAATGTCAACGCCTGGGCCGCTCGACCACAGATGAACTGAAGTCCAGCGTGCCCGATAATCGGCGGTCGATCACACGTTGAATCTCAACTCCACCGAGTTCCGGCACATAGGTACATCTGAACACGGGGTTCACGTGCTCCCCCTCCCCACGGTCAGTGCTCGCTACTGATCAGGGGACACAGGCTCACCCTCGGCGTGGGTCAGCCTGCAGGACGCCACGAAGGAGGTACCGCGCCATCACGCCGGCAGGGAACCCGGCTGAGACGCCACATACTAGGGATCTGAAGAGGGCTCGACATGCCAGCGGTCGGCCCCTATTCCTTCGCGAGCACGGCGTTATCCGTCAGGCAGAAGTCATCGTTGATCTTGATGACCAGCGCAACGAGTAGGCGGAGCGCTGTTAGATACGTGTGGCGGTGAACGCGGTCGTCGTCACCGTCTGCCTGTGATCCATGGAGGTAGCGGTTGCGCAGGCTAGGTCCGTTGCTGAACTCCTTATCGTTAAGGAAGTAGTTGAAGTAGCTGACCTCCGCAGCGCTGAGCAGCGTTGATCGATGCGCCAGCCATCCGGCGCTCACCATCTCGTCAATGGCTTTCTGGCCGGCCGCCGAATGATGGAGACAGCTCGTCGCCTCGTACTCCCAGAGTTCCTTGAGCACATGCAATTGTGGCGCGCTTGCAAACGCAATTCGGTCACGATCTCCGGTCAGGATGCCCTTCTCGACCAGGAAGTCGATGTTGCGCTGTTGGTACTCGTGGAACTGGTCGTAGGCGATATCATTGGCGATGACCAAGTGGAGGAAGCTCTCTGCCTCCAGATCGCTGCTGATGTGCACCAATCCGGATTGGTCCGAGAAGAGCAGGTGCTGAATTCCTTGAATGTCCGCGTTGTTGGCAACGTAGGCGTACTTATCCACAACCTGACTCGGGATGTCGCCGTAGGAAAGCTGCTCCGATGTGATTGTCAACAGCTCCGGGTCAACCTCGCCGTAGTCGACATGCAGCGTGAACTGCTTGAGGACGCTCTCCATCTCTGAGAACAGATGGCGGCTCTTCTCAAGGTAGGTAGCGGTCGGGCTGGAGGCGCGGTACTTCAGCCCCTTGGCACCGAACTCCTGCTCAAGGTAGTCCGTGAAGAACCAAGCGATGACCGACTCGAGCTCTATACCTTCGGAGCTGAGGAAGCGCTCGTACATCAAGGTCTGGAGCAAGGACGCCTGATCCTTGAGCCTGAACACCGCCCCCGTCCGGTAGTCGTCCTTGCCCGGCGTACCCATGAACCGCTCGAAGACGCCAAGTTGCGCTCCGTAGGAAGGGAGTTCCAGGAGCATGTGGTCGTTGGCGAACTGGAACAGGTGAACAAAGTTATTCAGGATAGTCGGGTAGTCGAGGTTCTCCGTGAGCCAGGTTCGACTGTAGGAGTACTTGCCAACCATGCCGTCCAAAGACTGGACGACCTCTTCGACCTGATCGGCCGAGATGCCCACTTCGCAGCCGGTCTTGATCCCCTCCGTGGACTCGAACATCTTCTTCGTGAGCGCATCTGCCTTGCGACGAGCCTTTAGCTTCAGTCGTGCATCGACGCCGGTGTTCTTGTCAGCTCGTGCGGATGCGATCAGCTTGACGAAGTTGAGGTTGGGCTCTTCCTCATCGAGGTAGCGGTCAAACAGGCCACGCTGATCCGCGGGAGTGAAGCTCTTCGGAAGATGGATTGGATCCCGCCCCTCGGACTGGAGGAACTTCCGCGCAAGCAGCTCAGCATTGCGCGGCTCATCGAGTAGCAGGGCCCGAATCTCCTGGTCGTAGGCACGCACGAGTGCCTGGCATGAGAGCAGATCGTGCGGGTGGAAACTCTGCTCTTGAAGTGCAGCAAGCACGATCGAGTCAGTGCAGCGCTCGAAGACCTTGTTCTTTCCGAGGAGATCGAGGACGTCTGTGCGGTACTGAAAGTCAACGTCCTGAACGAGCGTTGAGAAGGTGGCGTCAGTCACTTTGCCGAAAAACCTGCCGATGACTTCCCGGATCTCGGGGACGTGCGCCAGAGGCGCGTCTCGCTCTGCTTCGGCCAGGTCCTTCGGGAGAACTTTGTGTTCTAGGAACAACGCGAGATGATGCAACTCAACGATGTCGTTTATGCCTTGATCGCCACGAGTAGCATCGAATTCACGGACGAGCTCTAGGAGGCGGTCGGCCTGCCAGAAGGTTCCGTAGTCGCTGAGGCCGAAGAACTTCAGTCTCTTCTCTGGTCCGCTTTCCGACACTCGAATCTCCCTCCCGGTAGGCGTCACTCTATACAGTTCGGGGGCGCCTAGTGGCACGAATTTGAAGTTGTTGCCTGATCGTGCAGCAGTCCCCTTGGGCGGAGCCGTCGTCCACGTCGATCGTCGCGCCGGCTCCTCGTTCTGTCGTGGAAGCGAGCCGAACTAGCGGCGCATCACCCCGAGGCGGACACGACCTACGTCTCCATGGGCATAGTCCCGCGCCCCATCGGGCTCCTCCCCACCGCGGAGCGGCGCACGACGGACGATGTACAACTACGCGGGTAGGCCCCTTGCAAAAGCGCCGGGCACTAGTCCTGACTCAACACTCGACGAGAATCATCAACGAATCTCACTAGTTATTGAAACGGAACTCCACGATGTCGCCATCTTGCATGACGTAGTCCTTGCCTTCCTGGCGGACCTTACCCTGACTACGAGCCTCGTTCATGGAGCCAGTGGCATCGAGATCGTCGAAAGAAACAATCTCGGCCTTAATGAAGCCACGCTCAAAATCGGTGTGGATAACTCCGGCAGCCTGCGGAGCTGTAGCACCCTGCGGGATAGTCCAGGCGCGTGTCTCCTTAGGACCTGCGGTGAGGTAGGTCTGCAGACCCAACGTCGCAAAGCCTGCCTTAGCCAGGGAGTGCAAACCAGGCTCGGTCTGGCCAACGGATTCTAAGAGCTCGGCCGCTTCTTCGTCGTCAAGTTCCAGCAGCTCAGCCTCGGTCTTTGCGTCTAGGAAAACGCAGTCCGCAGGAGCAACAAGGGCACGCAGCTCGTCCTTCTTCGCGTCGTCGGTAAGCACTCCCTCGTCTGAGTTGAAGACGTACAAGAAAGGCTTCGCAGTCATCAAGTGCAGTTCACGGAGCAAGGACAAATCAATCTCGCTGTTCTTGGCCGCGCTGAACAAGGTTCGATCATCTTCGAGAATCTCCTGCGCCTTTTTCACCTCAGAAACGGTGTCAGCGAGTTCCTTGTTCTTCTTCGCTTCCTTCTCAAGACGTGGCAGGGCCTTTTCTATGGTCTGGATATCAGCGAGGATGAGCTCGGTGTTGATGACTGAGATATCGGCAGAAGGATCCACATTGCCGTCCACGTGGATGACGTTGTCATCGGAGAAGGCGCGCACAACCTGGCAGATGGCATCTGCCTCGCGGATGTTGGCCAAGAATGCGTTTCCCATGCCTTCGCCTTCCGACGCACCCTTGACGATGCCGGCGATATCCACGAAGGACACCGTCGCCGGAAGGATGCGCTCAGAAGAATAAATCTCCGCCAGCCGGTTGAGGCGAGGATCCGGCAACTCCACCAGACCCACGTTGGGCTCGATGGTGGCGAACGGGTAGTTCGCGGCCAGAACATCGTTGCGGGTAAGGGCGTTAAACAGCGTGGACTTGCCCACGTTGGGCAGGCCGACGATTCCTAGTGTAAGACTCACAAGCGCCCATCCTATCGCACTGCGTGACGCGTGCACCGCTCGCGCCCCGCCCAGACCACCTCTCCACAATCAAAAGCGGATGAGGCACTATATAGGGGTGAACGATTCACGAGCGAACTTGATGTCTTCGGGCGACGACATGAGCGTAGGCGCGCCCGCGGAGTCTGCCACCGGCAGCGTCCTTGACTCGATCTCTCCTGATCCGCCGGGCGATCAGGTGGATCGAGCCGTGGTCATGGGTCAAGCCGTGAAGCAGGCCGCGATGTGGGCTTTGCGCCTTCTCATCATCGGCATCTTCTTGTACTCGGTGGGCCAGTTGGTGGGCAAGTTCTGGCAGGGCGTGCTTCCGGTCCTGCTCGCCATTTTGGTGTGCACTGTGTTGGCGCCCCTAACGTCGTGGATGCGGCGACACCACATCCCCGGCGCTCTCGCTGCAATCCTGTCCATTTTGCTGTTCTTCGGCGTCGTCGGCGGGCTCATTGGTTTCATCGCGCCCAACTTCGCGCGTCAATCGCAGACCCTTTACCTCCAAACCGTCGAGGGCATCCAGCGCCTGCAGCTGTGGGCTTTGGGCCCGCCTTTGGAATTGGATCACGAGGAGCTCACTGGCGTCGTGGACGAGGTGGCGCGCTGGCTCCAGGCGCGCGCGGGCACGATTGCCGGTTCCATTTTCTCCGGTTTAGGCACCATCACCTCGATGGTCGTGACTGTGCTGGTCGTGCTCGTGTTAATGTTCTTCTTCCTCAAGGACGGCCACAGCTTCCTCCCGTGGCTACGCCAAGCCACCGGCCGACGCACCGGCTGGCACCTGACGGAGGTGCTGACCCGCGCCTGGAACACCTTGGGCGGCTTCATCCGCGCGCAGGCTTTGGTCTCGCTTATCGACGCCGTGTTTATCGGTTTCGGCCTCGCACTCATCGGCGTCCCCCTAGCCATGGCGTTGGCGGTCATCACGTTTATCGCAGGTTTCATTCCTTTCGTGGGCGCGATCGTGGCGGGCGCATTGGCAGTGACTATCGCGCTTGTGTCGGTCGGCGTCGGCCCGGCGCTGCTCACGCTGTTACTGGTCCTAGTGGTTCAACAGCTGGAGGGCAATGTTCTTAGTCCGTGGCTGCAGTCGAAGGCGATGAACCTGCACCCGGTTATCGTGTTGATTTCCGTGACGGTCGGTTCGGCTATCTTCGGTCTGGTTGGCGCCTTCTTGGCGGTTCCGACGGTGGCAACATTGGCGGTGATTTACCGCTACGTCAAGGACATGATGATGTTGCAGTCGGGAGAAAAGACGGCTGCGGACATCGAGTTCGTTACGGTGGCGGGAACCCTGGCGGGGCGCCTTAACGAGCAGGAGGGCGCGCGCCAGCGCGCGGTCTGGCGGGCCGAGCACTCCGTTTCTGACGGCGACGAATGCGCCGAGAACGCCGCCGCGGACCCCGTTGAAAAGCCATCTTCCGCTCCTGCGGCCACGGACCCTGAGGCTATCGACGCCGCGACTCGCGACCACGCGACTGGCAATGCCGAAACAAACACGACCAGTGCGACAGCTCCGGAGGCGTCTGGCGACGAAGAGGCAAAGCCGGAGGATTCAGATCACTCCATCCTGCGGCGCGCCGAGCAGGCCCGCGAAGAGTTGGCTGCCTTGGCAGCGAAGTATGGCAGCCTCCTCCCGGATTCACTACGGCAACGCCAGGAGAGCGAATCCGATCCGCTGGAGAGACTCATCAACCTCGACTCCAGCCCGTCTGAGTATTCACGGAAGAAAAAGCAGGGTTTCGTAGAACGTTTGTTCGGCAAATAGTCGGTGTTTTACCCCTTTCCCCAACGTTCATGTCTACCCCGTATGGCACGGTGTGGGCATGAACGTTTCTTTATGGTCACTGATCCTGGGTTTAGCCATCGGCGTTGTGGTGGGCTGGCTGGCTCGTACTGCGCATGCGGCCACTGTTCCCCACCCGACCACTGCACAGGACAAAGTGTCCACAAGCGGCGAGCAACCCACGCTGCCGCCCGCGGAACTTGACGCGCAGCAGCTCGAGCAGCACATTGCTCCGCTGGAAAAGGCGATGGACCGGCTGGGGTATCAGCTTCAGGAATTGGAGGCAGATCGTGCGACCGCGTTCGCGTCACTGAGCAGCCAGGTGCAGGCGATGTCGCGCACGTCCACCCGGCTCAATGACCGCACTGAACAGTTAGTGACGGCGCTTCGGAGCCCAAATATTCGCGGCCGTTGGGGCGAGGTGCAACTCGAGCGCGTGGTGGAGATGGGCGGGATGGTCCAGCACTGCGACTTCAACTCCCAGGTCACTGCCTATATCGGCACCAAGCAAGTGCGCCCGGACTTGGTCATTCATCTCGCCGGCGGCCGCAACATTGTGGTCGACGCCAAGGTTCCGTTTAGTGCCTATTTGGACGCCCTCGAGGCCACCGATCCTGAGGAACATGCCGCACTGTTGCGCCGGCACGGCCACGTGGTGCGCAACCACATCAGCGCGTTGGCCGCGAAGGGATACATGGAGGCTTTCCAACCCACCCCGGAGTTCGTCGTCCTCTTCGTACCCGCAGATCCGTTCTTGGACGCCGCCCTCAGCGTGGACCCGGACCTGCTGGATTTCGCGTTCGACAACAACGTTGTCTTGGCCACACCTACCACTCTTTTCGCGTTATTGCGCACGGTAGCGTTGGGCTGGAAGCAAGAGGATCTCTCGGAGAAGGCCTTAGAAATCCAGCGCCTCGGGCGTGAGTTGTACTCACGGCTCAACACGATGGGCGATCACTACAACAAGGTGGGCCATCACCTCGATCGAGCGGTGGAAGCCTTCAATTCGACGCTGGCATCGATGGATTCGCGGGTGATGGTCACTGCACGCAAGATTAAGGAAATGGACCTTCCCACTCGCTCTCACGACCGCCCGACGGAGCTAACTATCGTGTCGAATTCCTCACGGATCAGCCACGCGGGCGGTGAATAACTCGGTTTTCACTGCGATAGCGGCTAAACTTTCCCCTCGTGTCACATGCTAATTCCGGATCCCGCACCACCCTTAACAAAGGGGCCTCAGGCTTACCCACGTGGTCCGGCATCACCATTGTCCTCGCAGCGCTGCTCACTGGCATGCTCATCAGCATAATGAATTTGGACATGGGCGTGCCCTACCTGGCCTGCTTTGTCGTTGCAGGCCTAGCTGTCGCACTGTTCACGGAGCTGCGCGGGCTCTTCCTGACGGTGGCCATGTTGCCGGTATCTTTCGCCGCGGTCACCATCCTCACGTCGTTCATCATCACCCGCATGATGGCAGCGGATGGCACGCCGATGTTTAACAAGACCACCATCGTCACGGCGGTGTACCCGCTGGCGCAATACTTCCTGGTCCTCGCCGCGGTGACTGCTGGCGCCATCGTTATCGCGGTGCTGCGCCTCAAGTCCCACCAACGCAACAGCGCTAAACGCGCGGAGGAGCATACCGCGCAGCGCCGCCAGGAGGCCGAAGCCGATCGTCGCAACCGTGAGACGGTTACCCGCGCCCGCGCAGTGACCGGGACTCCCCCGGACAAGACCGCACGCGCACAGGATCGCGCCCAGGTTCGCCGGCCCGTTCAAGAGGGCGACCCTGACCGGCGTCAGACACACGAGCGCCCGTCACGCGCGCAGCGCCCCCGGATGGACGAGGACGTGTACGGCAACGAATAGACGCCCGAGGCTACGGTGAGCATCTCGGGGCGTCGGAAAGCAATTTAAGCCCGGCTAGCGCGTAGCTCCCGTGGCAGCTGGAACTGAATGGTCTCGGTGGTCGTGGTCACCTGCTCAACGTTGTGCCAACCGCGCTTGTCCAAGAACTCCAGCACTTCGCGCACCAGCAGCTCCGGCACGGAAGCACCGCAGGTAACACCCACGGTCTCCACGCCCTCGAGCCACGCCTCGTCGATTTCATCGGCGAAGTCAACCAGGTACGAAGCCTTGGAGCCAGCCTCCAGAGCCACCTCCACCAGACGCTTGGAGTTGGAGGAGTTCTGCGAGCCCACCACGATCATCAGATCGCACTTCGGGGCAATCGCCTTCACCGACTCCTGACGGTTCTGGGTGGCGTAGCAAATGTCATCGCTCGGCGGGTTCTGCAGGTGCGGGAAACGCTCGCGGAGCTTGTTCACAACCTCCACGGTCTCGTCCACGGACAACGTCGTCTGGGACAACCACACGAGCTTTTCGTTCTGCAGCCAGTCCGGCAGCGCCTCCACGCCGGCGAATCCGTCTACGAGGTGGGTAATCTCGGGGGCCTCACCCGCGGTTCCCTCCACCTCTTCGTGGCCCTCGTGGCCCACCAGCAGGATATGGTATCCATCGCGGGCGAATCGCTGGACTTCCTTGTGCACCTTGGTCACCAGCGGGCAGGTGGCGTCCAGGGTCAGCTGCTTGCGCCCCTCAGCCTCGCGGCGCACCGCGGGAGAGATACCGTGTGCGGAGAACACCAGGTGCGCTCCCTCCGGGGCCTCTGAAGCTTCCTCAACGAAGATCACGCCACGCTTAGCCAGCGACTCAACGACGTAACGGTTGTGCACAATTTCCTTGCGCACGTAAATGGGTGCGCCGTATTTTTCCAGGGCCTGCTCCACGGTCTCCACCGCGCGATCGACGCCCGCGCAGTATCCGCGGGGTGCGGCCAGTAGTACATTCTTGCCAGCTTCAGTCATGCCCACCAGACTAGCCAAGATCGGCGAAAAACCATAGGCCACGTATGTCACCCTCTGGGCTAGACTGGGTGACCGTCACTAACTTTCTCAAGGAGGCGCAGCATTGGCGGAGGCGAGATCCACCAAGAACACCGCGGACACCGCTTGGCCGGTGAGCCAACTCAACTCCGTAGTGAAGTCATATATCGAGCGTATGGGCTATATTTGGGTCGAGGGCCAGCTCACTCAGATCAATGTCAAGCCCAGCTGGAAGCTCAGCTACCTCACGTTGCGCGATACTGAGCAGGAAAAGTCGGTGTCCCTGACGTGTCCCACAAATATCATCGCGAATGCCCCCACCCCACTCAAGGACGGCGACCGCGTAGTTGTCTTGGGTAGGCCTCAGTACTACGAAGGACGCGGCAGTTTTTCCCTGTGGGTGTCGGAGATCCGGCAGGTGGGACTGGGGCAGTTGCTCGCGCGCGTTGAGATGTTGCGGCAGCAGCTGGCCCAGGAGGGGCTTTTCGACGCCTCCCGGAAGCGCCCGCTTCCCTTTCTCCCCAAGACCGTTGGACTCATCACGGGCCGCGGTTCCGCGGCGGAACGCGACGTCCTCGCCGTGGCACAAGCACGCTGGCCTGAGGTCAATGTCCGGGTCATCAACACCGCAGTGCAGGGAGCTACCGCCGTACCCCAGGTCATCGACGCCCTGCAGCGCCTCGATGCGGACCCGGAGGTGGACGTCATCATCATCACCCGCGGCGGCGGTTCGGTGGAAGACCTTCTCCCGTTTTCCGAAGAATCCCTGCAGCGCGCTGTCGCGGCGGCGCAGACCCCGGTCGTCTCCGCCATTGGCCACGAACCGGACAATCCGGTGCTCGACAACGTCGCCGACCTCCGCGCCGCCACGCCTACCGACGCCGCGAAGAAGGTGGTCCCGGACGTCGTCACCGAACGCGAGAGGCTGCGTGAGGCCCGCTCCCGCATGGCGGGTTCGCTGCGCGGCTGGGTCGACCGCGAACGCCGTAATCTGCAGTCCCTGCGTTCCCGCCCGGTGCTCGCGGACCCGCTGACCCCGATCACCCGCCGCCGCGACGAGCTCGACCGCGCCCGTACACTGATTCGCCGCGACATTTCCCACCTCCTGGAGAAGGAAACCAGCCGGATCAGCGGTCTGCGCTCTCAGGTCTCAACGCTGGGCCCCGCCGCCACGTTGGAGCGTGGTTACGCAGTGGTCCAGGTACTCCCGCGCGACGGCGGCGACCCCGAAGTGGTCACCTCGTACACCCAGGCCCCGCCAGGCAGTCAGTTGCGTATCCGCGTTGGCGACGGATCGATTACCGCCGCCGGCATGGCCGCCACCCCAGCCGACTAAAAACACCTTCAGCGAAAGGACACCTCATGACTAACCCCAGCCCCGACACCTTCGGCCACGGCCAACACAATGACAACGCCCAGACCCCTGTTGAGCAACTGGGCTACGAGCAGGCGCGTGACGAACTCGTGGAGACCGTGCGCATCCTCGAGCTTGGTCAGATGAGCCTTGATGAGTCGTTGCGCTACTGGGAGCGCGGCGAGACCCTGGCCCGGCGCTGCGAAGAGCTTCTCGACGGCGCGTCCCGCCGCGTGGAAAGCGCCCTCCAGGCGGCCCAGGGCGCAGACAACTCCCCTGCAGGCGAACAGGAAGGACAATAGTCATGCAGCTACGTGGCTACGCTGACCGCGTGGACTTTATTTCCCGCTCCGGGGCAGCCGGCTCCGTGTGCTTCGGCGACACGCGCCGCCAGGTGGAGGACTTCTTTGGCAGGGCCCACCGCGTCGATGGCGACAGCGTGTTGTATTTCCACGACGCGCTGGAGGTCCGCGTTCCAGAAGACGGCGGTGTGGAGTCCATAACGATGCGCACCGACGTGATGAAAGAAAAGGTCTCGCTGCATTGGGGCAAAGACCCCATCACCGGCGCGAGCGTAGAACAGCTCGACGCCTTCCGCGCCGCAGGCTTAGACATTGTGACGACCACCGAAGCGGCCGAGACGACCGAGAACGGCGAGCGCCAGGTGGTCAAGGCCGTGACGTTTAGCGCCGTCACTGCCTAGCCACAAGACGGCTTATTTAGTCGGCAGCGGCTGCGCGTCCATGGTGGCACGGAGGAGGGTGGTGACGTCCTCCTCGTTAGCGGTGCCGCCCAGAACCACGCGAATGTCACCAAGGTCAGCGGCCCACAAATCCTTGACGTCGCCGGATTCACCGGCGTGCAGTTGCAGCTCCACGCCGTCAACGTCCACGGTGCGCTTGACCTCGCGGTAATTGGCGTCAACGCCTGTCACGGCGTCGTCAAGCGGGAGCGAGGTCTGGATCAGCTGGATGAAGGTGTCCTTGTCCGTCACCCAGCCCACGACGGCGGCGGGGGTTCCCGCCACGTTGGCACGGCGGGCGACGTTGGGCATCCAGCCCTCTGGCGTCTGCGGCAGGCGCAGCGGCGTCGAGGTGCTGCGGGCCTCCATAGTCAGGAACGTCTCCGCGTCGACCTCGTGTACCGCAGGATTGTCTTTGGCTTCCGGGTTGATGGAACACAAGCCGGTTACGCCAACGACGGCGAACATCATCACGAGGATGACAGCAAGGGACAGCATCATGTCCCGGCCGCCCTGGAAAATTCTTGGTTTTTCTTCGCGTGCCACGCCGTCAAGTATGGCATGGAGCACGGTGGGCCTAGAAATAGCCCGAATTCGGGGGCGACGATCGGTCACTGTGGTTTGATAGGAAGTGGAATAATATCTGACACAGACTCCCCCGTCACAGAAAGGCCCCGACACCACAATGTCTCACCCCAATGCAGAACTTCCGGATCGTAACCTCGCCATGGAGCTGGTCCGCGTGACCGAGGCCGCGGCCCTCGCCTCCGGACGCTGGGTAGGCCGTGGACAGAAGGAGTCTGGCGACGGCGCGGCCGTGGACGCGATGCGCAAGCTCATCAACTCCGTGAACATGAATGGCATCGTGGTCATCGGCGAGGGCGAAAAGGACGAGGCCCCCATGCTGTTCAACGGTGAGGAAGTAGGCACCGGTCAGGGCGCAGCCATGGACATCGCTGTGGACCCCGTGGACGGCACCCGCCTCATGGCTGAGGGCCGCCCCAACGCTATCTCCGTCATCGCTGCGGCTGAGCGCGGCACCATGTACGACCCCTCCGCGGTGTTTTACATGAACAAGATTGCCGTCGGCCCGGAGGCAGCGGGCGCCATCGACATCACTGCCCCGGTAGCGCACAACGTTCAGGCCGTAGCCAAGGCCAAGGGCATCCGCCCGGATGAGGTCACCGTGGTGGTCTTGGACCGCCCGCGCCACGAAACCTTGATCAAGGACATCCGCGAGGCCGGCGCCAAGGTGCGACTCATCATGGACGGTGACGTTGCCGGCGCCATCGCTGCGGCACAGAACAACAACTCCATTGACCTGGCCATGGGCATCGGCGGCACCCCGGAAGGCATCATCACCGCATGCGCCATGAAGTGCCTGGGCGGCGAGATTCAGGGCATGCTGGCTCCGACCGACGACGCCGAGCGCGAGAAGGCCAAGGCCGCGGGCCTGGACGTCACCCAGGTTCTGAGCACCAACGACTTGGTGTCTTCTGACAACTGCTACTTCGCTGCTACCGGCGTGACCAACGGCGATATGCTCCGCGGCGTATCGTACCGCTCCAATGGCGCCACCACCCGCTCCCTGGTGATGCGTTCGAAGTCCGGCACCATTCGCCACATCGAGTCCGTCCACAAGCTCTCCAAGCTGGCAGAATACTCCGTGGTGGACTACACCAAGTAGTCCTAAATTAGGCGGACTTCCCGCTACTTGCACAACCCTCACGCGCTATGATGACCGTGTGAGGGTTGTGCTATTTCAACTCCCCCGCGCCCCCTTCTCTACGGGCAGAAACAGCAACTAACTAAAGGTGGTTTTTCATGACTGAGTTCCGCATTGAGCACGACACCATGGGTGAGGTCAAGGTTCCGGCTGACGCCCTGTGGCGCGCCCAAACCCAGCGTGCAGTGGACAACTTCCCGATTTCCGGCCGTGGCCTGGAGAACGCGCAGATTCGCGCGCTGGGCCTGCTGAAGGCGTCCTGCGCCGAGGTGAACAAGGCCAACGGCAAGCTGGATGCTGACAAGGCTGACGCCATCATCGCTGCCGCTAAGGAAATCGCTGAGGGTAAGCACAACGAGCAGTTCCCGATTGACGTTTTCCAGACCGGTTCCGGTACCTCCTCCAACATGAACACCAACGAGGTTATTGCCTCCATCGCCGCCAACAACGGCGTTGAGGTGCACCCGAACGACCACGTGAACATGGGTCAGTCCTCTAACGACACCTTCCCCACCGCTACCCACGTGGCTGCCACCGAGGCTGCAGTCAATGACCTGCTGCCCGCGCTGAAGGTGCTGCACGACTCCCTGTTGGCTAAGGCCAAGGAATTCAAGAACGTCGTGAAGGCCGGCCGCACCCACATGATGGACGCTGTCCCGGTCACCCTGGGCCAGGAGTTCGCAGGTTACGCGCGCCAGGTGGAGCTGGGCATCGAGCGCGTCGAGGCCACCTTGCCACACTTGGGCGAGCTCGCTATCGGCGGCACCGCCACGGGCACCGGCCTGAACACCGACGCTGACTTCGGCGCGAAGGTCACCGAGGAGCTGAAGAAGCTCACCGGCATCGACGTCCTGTCTGAGGCGAAGAACCACTTCGAGGCGCAGGCCGCCCGTGACTCGCTGGTGGAGTTCTCCGGCGCCATGCGCACCGTAGCGGTCTCCCTGACCAAGATTGGCTCCGACATCCGCCTGATGGGTTCAGGCCCGCTGACCGGCCTGTCCGAGCTGCACGTTCCGGAGCTGCAGCCCGGTTCCTCCATCATGCCGGGCAAGGTGAACCCAGTCATGGTGGAGATGCTCACCCAGGTGTCCTGCCAAGTGGTGGGCAACGACGCCGCCGTGGCTATGGGTGGCTCCCAGGGCCAGTTCGAGCTCAACGTCTACATCCCGATGATGGCGCGTAACGTGCTCGAGTCCGCTCGCCTGCTGGCTAACGCTTCCCGCGTCTTCGCCGAGAAGTGCGTCGATGGTCTGGAGGCTAACGTCGAGCGCATGGAGAAGTACGCTGGCATGTCCACCTCCATCGTTACCCCGCTGAACTCCGCCATCGGCTATGAGAACGCCGCCAAGGCCGCCAAGCACGCGCTGCACCAGCAGATGACCGTCCGCGAGGCAGTCATCGACCTGGGCTTTGTCGACGGCGACAACCTCACCGAGGAAGAACTGGACAAGCGCCTGGACACCCTGAAGATGGCCAATATCGACCGCGACGACTTCTAAACGTCGCACATTAGGCCACGACCGCTAGGTCGCTTGTGGGGCCGGCTCCGTAAGGAGTCGGCCCCTTTATTGTTTTCTCATCAACCACTGCCACTAGGCTTGGGTTTATGCCGGACAACACCTTTGACACCTATCGGGAATCTCGTTCCACCGCGCGGGGAATCATCACCGCCGGAATCGTGGTGCTCATCGTCGCCGCCCTCGCGGCCCTCTCGGCGGCGTGGTACGCATTGAGCACTAAGCCGAACGACGCCCCAGAGGACGCGGACTCTCCCGCTGCGGCCACCGTCACTGTCACGGCACCGCCCCAGTCGGCCACCGAGCTCACGGGCACATATAGCGGCCGCGTGTCCTCCGCCACCGCCGCCGAGGCCGGCGATAACAAGGAGTGGACGATGATGGTTACCTTCGGCGGCAACACCGCCACGTTGGGTTACCCGGACTCAGGTTGCTTCGTGTATTTGTCCGAGCCTGTCGACGACGCAGGGGCCACCGTGTTCAAAGCTTCTCCGGTGTCCAAGAAATGCAACGCCGACGGGACCTGGTCGTTCCGCCCCAATGAGGATGGGCTCTACGCTGAGTATTCCGAGGGCAGTGATCTGCTCGTCACAGGACAAGTCCGCCGCGACTGACTTCACGCAACATGCACTTGGTGCAAACTTGCACCGGGTGTAAAGTTGCCTCCTATGCAGGATAACGACAGCAATTCCGGCGGCCTCCGCGAACAAAAGCGCCGCCAAACAAAAGAAGCGATCGAAGACGCAGCTACCAGGCTGGTGGACGAACACGGATTTCCGGCCGTCACCATCGAGCAGATCTGCGAGGACGCCGGCATCTCCCGCCGGACGTTCTTCAACTACTTCGACACCAAGGACGAGGCCGTCTTGGGCAAATCGGAGGAGCTTTTCAACGCTGCCACCCGCGACGCCTTTCTCCACACCCCTTCGGACAATTTGGTGCGCACCATCGTGGAACTCACCTTTGAGCATGTCGCAGCGCGCGAGGAGTCCCCACACATCCGGGAGCGCCGCATGCGCATCGTGCAGTCGAACGACGTCGCGGCACTAGTTATGCACCGGAAACGTCAGACGGCCTTCGACCTGATCGACCTCGTCGAGAAGCACTTCGAGCACTGCCCGCACGATCGCCGCCTGCCGGAGGTCACGGGGCGTCGAGAAGCAGCCATCATCGGCGGACTGGCGCGCGAATCCATCTGGGTTTCGATGCGCGAAGGCAGCCGCGACGCCGCACTTAACACCGCTCAACACATCACCGACTACGCGAAAGGCCTGACATGGTAGAACGCATTGAATCCGTTGCCTCATCCTCGCGCCCTGGCCACATTCAGGCAGCGCCCGCCGCCCCCACCCAGCGCGTCTCCGTGGTGTTTTCCGCCCTGCTGCTCACCATGCTGATGAGCTCGCTGGGGCAAATGATTTTCTCCACGGCTCTGCCCACCATCGTGGGCGAGCTCGGCGGCGTGGACAAGATGAGCTGGGTCATCTCGGTCTTCCTCATGTGCCAAACCATCGCCATGCCCATCTTTGGCAAGATGGGTGACGTTCTTGGACGTAAGTGGCTCTACATCGGCTCCATCGCCCTGTTCCTGGTGGGCTCCGCCCTCGGCGGGTTCGCCCACACCATGGAGCTGCTCATCATCGGCCGCGCCATCCAGGGCTTTGCGGCCGGCGGTCTCATGATCTCCTCGCAGGCCATCGTGGCGGAGGTCATCCCCGCCCGCGAACGCGGTAAGTACATGGGCATCATGGGTGCTACCTTCGGCGTCTCCTCCGTGCTCGGCCCAGTGCTCGGCGGTTGGTTTACCGACGGCCCCGGCTGGCGATGGGGATTGTGGGTCAACATCCCCCTCGGCCTTCTGGCTCTGTGCGTGGCGACGGCCGTGCTCAAGCTGCGGGTGGGTGACAAGAAAGCGGCCCACTTCGACTGGCTGGGAGCGCTGTTCATTGCGACGTTTACCTCGTCGCTCATCCTGATGACCACATGGGCCGGAACCCAATACGAGTGGGGCTCCCCGACCATCATCGGCTTGGGTATTTCCACCGTCACCAGCGCCGTGCTCCTGATCATCGTAGAGCTGCGCGCCGCGGAACCGCTCATCCCGGTATCGCTATTCAAGAACCGCAACATGGCTCTGACCACCGCGTCGGGCACCGTGATGGGCCTCGCGATGTTCGGCGTCTTGGGATATATGCCCACCTACTTGCAGATGGTGCACACCATGACCCCGACTGAAGCGGGTCTGATGATGATCCCGATGATGGTAGGCATGATCGGAACCTCCACGTCTGTGGGCTTTATCATCTCCCGAACCGGGCGCTACAAGTACTACCCCATCGTCGGCCTGGCGATTATGGCCGGCGCGTTGTTTCTGTTGTCCGGGCTCGAGGTGCACACCACGCTCATCGTCTTGGGTGTGTACTTGTTTATCTTCGGCGTCGGCCTGGGCCTCGTCATGCAGGTGTTGGTGTTGATTGTGCAGAACAGCTTCCCTATCCAGCTGGTGGGCACCGCGACGGCGGCGAACAACTTCTTCCGCCAGATTGGCGGCGCGGTCGGCGCCTCGCTCGTGGGCTCAATGTTCATCCACAACTTGCAGAATGAGATGGCCACGCGCCTGCCGGAGGCCATCGCCTCGATGGGCAAGGCCGGCGCGGAAACTGCCGCGAAACTGGAATCCGGCGGCGGCACCCAGTCGCTCACACCGGGCGTGGTAGCTGCCATGCCGGAGCCGATCCGCGAAGCCATCCTGGTTTCCTACAACGACGGCCTGACCCCAGTGTTCCTGCTCATGGCACCACTGGCCATCGTGTCCCTCCTCTTGCTCATCCCGCTGCGCGAGGAAGCCCTCAAGGAGACCGTGGACTAAACGACGACCGCCGCCCTCCAGGCCGGCCCGCCGGACTACCTACTGGTCAGCCTGGTCGCCCTCGCACGCCTCCAGCTCGTCCGGCGTCGGCACCTTTTCGGGCTTCGGAAGAAGCTTCTCCCACACCTCGGTGTCGCGCCACTGTCCTGCCAACTCGCCGTAGGTCATCTTGGCTAGGTGAGAGTAGGTTCCCACCTTGACGAAGCCACGCGACTCGTGCAGCTTCGCGGAGCCAACATTTTCGGGGAAGATCCAGGCGTGGATGCCCCACTTGCCAATCTCGGCGCAGACTTCGATGAGCTTATCCAATAACGCGCCTGCGATGCCGCGGCCCTGTGCATCGGCGTGGATGTAAATGGAGTCCTCCACCACGCCGTGAAACACGGAACGAGAAGAAATCGGTGCCGCGGAGACCCAGCCCAAGACTTTGTCCGGCTCGTCTTCTTCCACCGCCACGAAGACCGTGTCCATAATCTTGGAAGTTCGGAAACGTTCCCAGCTCATGGCCTTGGTTTCAAACGTGGCGTGTCCGCTTTGCAGACCCATTTCATAAATAGCTTGCATCTGTGGATAGTCACCGTCCTTCAGCGGACGGATCTGGAAGTCTTTGCGCTTTTCGGTCATAAAGTCAATTGTTCCGAAAACCTGTGTACCGCGACAACGTTAACGCCCCCAAGAGGTGTAATTTCACCAGTTGGGGGCGTTGTGCATGGGGTAACTGCGCCAGATTTTAGGGCGCGTCTCACACTAGGAGTGGTCGTTTTCCAACAGATCCGTCACCAGCTCCGCGATGGCGGAGCGTTCCGAGCGCTGCAGGGTGATGTGCGCAAACAGCTCGTGATCCTTAAGCTTCTCGATGACAGCCTGCACGCCGTCGTGGCGGCCGACGCGCAGGTTGTCGCGCTGGGCGACGTCGTGGGTGAGCACCACCCGGGAGCCGCGGCCCAGGCGGGAGAGCACAGTGAGCAAAACGTTGCGCTCGAGCGACTGCGCCTCATCCACGATGACGAAGGAATCGTGAAGGCTTCGGCCACGGATGTGGGTCAGCGGCAGTACCTCGATGAGCCCCCGCTCGTGGATCTCATCGATGACGTTCTCCGACACTAGGCCGTCCAGGGTGTCGTACACCGCCTGCGCCCACGGGTTCATCTTCTCCTGCTCAGAGCCGGGCAGGTACCCCAGGGACTGACCACCCACCGCGTACATGGGGCGGAAGACGACGATGCGGCGGTGTTCCTGGCGCTCCAAGACCGCCTCAAGGCCGGCGCAGAGTGCCAGCGCGGACTTACCCGTGCCCGCGCGGCCGCCGATGGAGACGATCCCTACGGAGTTATCAAGCAACAGGTCCAGGGCGATGCGCTGCTCTGCGGAACGCCCCTGCACACCGAAGGCTTGCTGATCCCCGCGAATCAGGCGAATGGCGCCATCCGGCAGCACCCGGCCAAGCGCGGACTGGGACTGCGCGGTGAGCGTCACGCCGCAGTGCACTGGCAGCTCAGACACGAGGGTTCCCGCCTCGGTCACGGCGCCATCGATCACGACTTCCCCATCGCGATACAACTCACCGATGACCTCGGAGCTGGTGTGGACCGTCGCCATGCCCGTGTAACCGGTGAGCACTACGTCCTGCGCGTGGTACTCGTCGGCCTCCAGCCCCACGGCACCGGCCTTGACGCGCAGCGGCACGTCCTTGGTCACCAGCACAGTCTCCTTGCCCTCGTGCGCCAGATTCAACGCGCCGGCCAGGATGCGGTGATCACCTTCAGTGCCGCGGAACGCCGCGGGCAGCAGGGATTGATCCTGGTGATTGAGCTCGACGCGCAGGGTGCCGCCATCAACGTTGACCGGAACCGGCTGATCGAGGTGCTCGTAGGTCTGGCGCAGTTCCTCCAAAAGACGAAGAGCTTGGCGGGCGAACCAGCCAAGCTCTGGATGATGACGTTTCCCCTCCAGTTCGGAGATAACAACGACCGGGAGGACAACATCGTGCTCCGCAAATTTCCGCAGGGCCCAGGGGTCAGACAACAACACGGAGGTATCAATCACATACGTCTTCACGCCGGTCTTTTCACCGCCCTCCATCTCGATGTTGTCTAATGGGTTGCGAGTGGGTTGGGTGGTTGGGGTGGTCGGGTCGAACATAGGCTTCGGGCTCTCCCTTGAGTGCACCGCTAGCTCAGGTACCTAAGCCCGCGGCGCTGCTGGTTGACAGCATAATCTTGGTATCACGCCCGCCCGTCGGTACCGACTGACAACGAACGCCGGCCGGGTGGCCCGTGGCTGCCACCCGGTTGAGCACCAATCTAACGACCGAAGGTTGAAATTACACTAGTGAAAGATGAACGTTAGGTTACACGGAATTCACCGCATCCCCACTCGTCACATGCGCCCCACCGCGGTGCATCGTGGGCCCCTCCACCTAACGTCTGCCACCCCGGCCGCGCGAATGACCCCGCGAACCCCCTCGTGAATTCCCCTTTGTATTTTTGCCATTGCGCGCAGGCTTGCCGACGCCGCGGCCGCCCGCGGCCTGCTCGCGGCGGGCCTGCTTAGCCTTGGCCTTGTCCCGCGCGGAAAGCTTCGGCTTCTCCTGTCGCGACGACGCCGCGGTACGCCCCTTGGCGATGCCGACGAAATCTTGTATCGCTTCACTATCGGCGGCCTTGCGCCACACCAAGGCAATCTCGGTGCGCGGCAGCGTATCTGGTTCTTCAAGAAACCCAAGCGGCACCACAAGTTTCTTCGATAGCACCTTCAGCAGCGGCCGCGGCGCGATCACCACGCCCACGTTGGCCGCCACCACCTGAAGCCCGGCGCGCACGGCATCCACGTCCACCATCCCGTCCGCCCCCAGCCGGTAGTTCACGTGTTCCTCAGCGACGTCGCCCGGCTGCACAGCCTCGCCCACTTCGGCGTAGACCGATTCCTTCGGCACCGCGATGCCCGGCTCCTCCTCGTACAGGCGCACCACGAAGAAGTCGTCGCTCGTACCCGCGCGCAACCGTGGGTCCCCGCCCGCGGTCACAGGCAGACGCGCCAACGCCACGTTGGCGTGGTCTGGGTCGTCGGCAGGCAAGAGCAGGCGCGCCACCGCATCGTCGGCGTCCCTCGCGTCAAGACCGCCGTGCGCGGTAAAACGCCGGAAGCGGTCAAACCACTTCCCAGGCTCGGTGCCGGTGGCGAAAGCTAACTTTAACATTGCTCCCATCCTAGCGCCCCCATCCTCGCGCGCCGGTCTACCGCACCTGGACGCGACGCAGCGAAGCATTGCAGCCTATGCCCCATTCGCTGCTAGCGTGGTAGCCGTGAGTGATAACACCGAAAAGCACACCGAGCCCTCCGGTCGCGCCATGCGCGCGCAAACCGCTGCCAAGAAACTGGGCATCTTCCTCCCCGCCGCGCCGGAGGAGTTCCAGAACTCAGCCGTGACCCACGCGGAACTTCGCGATCTGCACAACAACCCGCCGGCCTGGCTGGAGGAACTGCGCCGCAACGGCCCGCACCCACGCCCCGTCGTGGCGCAGAAGCTGGGCATTTCCACCACGGCATTAAAGAAGAACGACCTGGACAAGCCGCTGACCACCGCGGAGATCAAGGCGCTCCTCGAAGATCAGCCGCAGTGGCTCCGCGAGGCGCGCACAGCCCTGGCCGAGCACCGCGAGGCACAGGCGGCGGGCGCTACAGGCGACGCCGCAGACACCGACGACGCCTAGCCTTCTGGAAAAGTCTCCGCCGCCTCCCAGAGCGCGGCGTTGCAGTCGGCAGTAGGTGGCGCGGGGCATGCTTGTCGACGTTCCCCGTTCGCCAGCACCCACTGTGTCACCGGCGTCCAGCCGTGTAACGAGCTGCCGAGCCATGCCGCGTATTCCGGTAGGGCCGCCACCGCCACCCGGCGCCGGTCTATCTCCGCCGCTGTGCGCCGCAGCGTAATCGACTCCAAGACCTCCTGGCCCGCACCGGGCACAAAGGACTCTCCGCCGCCCGTGCCATCAAAGAGCAGCAGCGTGCCGTGGGCGGCTTCGCTCACCTCGCCGCCGCGATGCAGCACCGCGTCATCCGCGCCCAGCTCCTGCGCCTGTGCCCGTAGCGCGGCCAGTACTGGTAGGTCGGGCCCCTTGACCCGCGGTGCCACCCGCGGGTCCCCTGCCTCCGGTAGCCACAACGTCGACTCCGTTCGCAGCCGCGGGGCGGGGCGCACGTCCACGTCCAACTTCCCGCTGTCCGAATCGAAACTTATTTTGGGAAACCACCGCCCGCGCCGCGGCAATTCCCGGCGCAACTGCGCGAGGAAAGCGGCGACAGCGCGCTCTTCTGCCCCGGCGGCGACCGCCATCGCTAGGAACCGGCTCTCGTGTTCGCGCCAGCCCACTACCTTCCCCTCGTCCAGGAGGTAGGAGTCAACCACTTCAGCGCTGCACATTGTCATGCGCCAGGTCCCCGCAGTAGGTTACGCAACGGCGCCGCCTTGGTCATGGTCTCAGCGTACTCGGCCTCAGGATCGGACAGCGCGATGATGGCGCCGCCGCTGCCGTAGGTGGCGCGGTCGCCGTGGACCACGAGGCTACGGATTGTCATGGAAAAATCCACTGCACCGTTGCGAGAGATATACCCGAATGCACCCGAATACGCGCCGCGGTGTGTGCCCTCAAGCTCGTCGATGATCCCCAGCGTGCGCTCTTTGGGCGCGCCAGTCATCGACCCAGCAGGAAACAGCGCCGCGATGGCACTCGCCGGCGTCTCCTCCGGGCGCAGGCGTCCGCAGACGGTCGAGACCAGCTGATACACAGTGGCGTATTCCTCCACCGCGAACAGCGCAGGAACGTTGACCTCATCCGCGACCTTGGCGATATCGTGGCGCACTAGATCGACGATCATGAGGTTTTCCGCCTGATCCTTTTCACTTGTTCGCAGGTCCTCCCGCGCGGCGGCGTCCGCGGCGGATTCGCCGCTACGCGGGCGCGTACCCTTGATGGGCCGGGAGGTGATGAGCCCTTCGGGGCTTAACTGCATGAAGCACTCCGGCGACGTCGACAGCAGCGTCACCTCGCCAAAATCAAGGTACCCCGCCCGCGGCGACGGGTTGGCCCCGCGCAGCGTGCGATAGGTGGCCAGGACGTCGGCGGGCGCCGGAAGCTCCAACCGATTAGTCAGGCACACCTCGTAGGTCTCCCCCGCCTCAATCAGTTCCTGGGCCCGGGCAATGCGCTCCAGGTAGGCCTGCTTGTCGTGCACCTGGGTCCAGCGATCCGGCGCCTCACCTGCGCTGTCACCCCGAGCGCTGTCGGCCCGTGCGCTTGCCGACGCCCGCGTGTGCCCCGGCGCCGACGTATGAGTCATGCACTCGCGCACGGCAGCTGCGGTGTCACGTACCCAGCGCGCATTCTCCGCGTTGTTGCCCTCGCGTGTATCGCCGCGCAGCGCCACGACGTGGGCAGTGCGCGCCGCGTGGTCCACGATGATGGCGCGCTCACAGTACACCAACTGCGCGTCCGGGGTCGGGGACGTGTGTGCCACGTGACCTTCGGTCTCCCCCTTGAGCTCGTACCCCAGGTAACCCACCCAGCCAAACGCGAAGTCGCAGCCCGGCACCGGCGGCGGCGTCAACGGCGAGGTGCGCTTGCGCGTCCACCGCTCCTCCAGTTGGGAGAAGAACCCCGGGCCTTGCTCGCCAACCCGATAGTCCCAACATTCGCCGACTGTCCCCGAGTCGTCACCGAGAATGGAATAGCCCTCGTCGGCGCTCGAATCCAGCCAGAACGCGTTGCCGCGCAGGGCCCCTTCCATGAGGCGACTCAAGTCCGCTTGCGCATACGTGACTTCCTCGTGCACGTACAGTTCATCGCGACCGCGGCCCCGGTGCCATTGCACCGCCAGATCGAGGAAGTTGCGCAGCAGGATCATACCATGGCCGTCACCAATGGACTCCGGGTGAAACTGCACGCCCCAGCGCGGCCGGGACTTGTCCGCGACCGCCATCACCAATCCTGCCGCGGCGTGTCCTTCGGTTTCCCCGGCGCACTCCAGCCGCGCGGTGACCGTGAGGTGCTCGGGGACCTTCCAGGCCACCAGCGAGTGATAGCGCACCACCTCATAAGGGCTGGGTATCCCGGCGAACAGGCCGGTGCCGTCGTGAACAATCTGGCTGCGGCGGCCATGCACCGGCTCCGGGGCGCGGTCGACGGTCCCGCCGCCAAGCTGCACCATGGCCTGGTGACCCAGGCAGACGCCGAGCACAGGGCCGTCGTAAAGCTCGATGACCTGAGCGGACAGCCCCAAGTCATCCGGATTGCTCGGGGTGCCCGGCCCGGGCGAGATGACCACGGCATCAAAACCCGCGAGCCGCGCGGCGACATCGGCGGCGTCGGAGGTATCCCAGGCGTCGTGAGGCACGACGGATGGCCGCCTACCAGTGATCTCGTGCAGGTAGGCGGCCAGGTTATGCGTGAAAGAATCGTGGTTGTCCACGATGAGAACACGCAATAAAGCCAGCTCGGTCAAGTACTAGACCAGCTTCCAGTCCTCAAGGCCGTCGTAGAGCGGGTAATCCTGGGCGACCTTGGTCACGCGCTCGCGCAGCTGCGCCACGTCAGCGTCCTTGCCCTGCGCCAAGGTGGTGCCGATGATGTCCGCGACCTCCTCGAAAGCCTTCGCGTCCAGGCCGCGGGTAGCCAGCGCCGGGGTACCGATACGCAGACCCGAGGTGACCATCGGCGGGCGCGGATCGTTCGGGACGGCGTTGCGGTTGACGGTGATGCCGACCTCGTGCAGCAGATCCTCGGCCTGCTGGCCATCCAGCTGGGAGTCCACCAGATCCACCAGAACCAAGTGGGTATCCGTACCGCCGGTGAGTACCTTCACACCAGCCTTGGCGCAATCCTCAGCCTGCAGGCGCTCCGCTAGCAGGCGCGCGCCTTCCACGGTGCGCTCTTGGCGCTCCTTGAACTCCGGGGTGCCGGCGATCTTCATGGCCACCGCCTTTGCCGCGATGACATGCATGAGCGGGCCACCCTGGTGGCCGGGGAACACGGAGGAGTTGAGCTTCTTGGCAAAGTCCTGCTTCGCCAGGATCATGCCGGAACGCGGGCCGCCCAGAGTCTTGTGCACGGTGGTGGACACGACGTCGGAATGCTCCACCGGGTTCGGGTACAGACCCGCGGCCACCAGGCCCGCGAAGTGAGCCATGTCGGTCCACAAGTACGCGCCCACCTCGTCCGCGATAGAACGGAAGGCAGCGAAGTCCAGCTGGCGCGGGTACGCGGACCAACCAGCAATGATGACCTGCGGCTTCTCCGCCAGGGCCTGCTCGCGGACCTTGTCCATGTCAATGAGGCCGGTCTCAGTGTCCACCTCGTAGGCGGCGACCTCGTAGAGCTTGCCGGAGAAGTTCAGCTTCATGCCGTGGGTGAGGTGACCACCGTGCGCGAGGGACAGACCCATGATCTTGTCGCCCGGGTTGATGAGAGCCGAGAGCACCGCGGCGTTGGCCTGCGCACCGGAGTGTGGCTGCACGTTGGCGAACTCCGCGCCGAAGACGGCCTTGGCGCGCTCGCGGGCCAAATCCTCCACGACGTCGACATGCTCGCAGCCGCCGTAGTAGCGGCGGCCCGGGTAGCCCTCCGCATACTTGTTAGTCAGGACGGAGCCTTGCGCCTGCAGCACGCCACGTGGCACGAAGTTTTCACTCGCGATCATTTCCAAGGTGTCGCGCTGGCGTGTAATCTCGCCGGAGATAGCGGCGTAGACATCAGGGTCGATCTCGCTGAGATCCTGGTAGCGAATATCCGCGGCGTTCGCAGTGTTCTCGGTCATCGGCTAGGCCAGTCCTTTCCAAAATTGTGATGCAGGGCAAAATATGATGCTCTGTTCAGTCTAGCCGCTCGGTCACCCATCGTTCAGGGATTCCCTTTTTAATCATTTTGACCCAATAAGTCCACGCCAGGCCACGAGGAGTGCAACAATGGTCACCATGGCGCGCCCGAACGACACCAGCCCCTACCTTGACTTCCCCCGGGAGTCCTGGCGAGAGCTGCGCAATTCCATGCCCCAGGTCCTCACCGAAGACGAGGTTGCGGAGCTTTCCGGCATTGGCGAAAACATTGACTTGCGTGAGGTCGCGGACATCTATCTCCCGCTGTCACGCCTCATTCACCTCCAGGTGCGCGCCCGTCAGAAACTCACCGCTGCCACCGAACTGTTTACCGGCGAGCCCAACGGCAATATCCCCTTCATCATCGGTGTCGCCGGCTCCGTTGCCGTGGGTAAGTCCACCACTGCCCGCTTGCTCCAGGTCTTGCTGCAGCGCTGGGATTCCCACCCCAAAGTGGATCTGGTGACCACCGACGGCTTCCTCCACCCCACGCGCGTCTTGGAAGAGCGCGGCTTGATGAACCGCAAGGGCTTCCCCGAGTCTTACGATCGGCGTGGGCTGCTGCGCTTTGTCACGGACGTCAAGTCCGGCAAAGCCGAGGTCAAGGCACCGGTCTACTCGCACGAGGCCTACGACATCCTCCCCAACGAGTACCAGCTGGTTCAACAGCCTGACATCGTCATCTTGGAAGGACTCAACGTCCTGCAGACGGGCCCGACCCTCATGGTCAGTGATCTGCTGGATTTCTCCGTCTACGTGGACGCGCGCATCGACACCATCGAGCAGTGGTTTATCAACCGTTTCCTGCGCCTACGTGATACTGCTTTCCGACGCCCAGGTGCCCATTTCGCCGAGTACGCCGACATCAGCGACGCCGAGGCCATCGCTTTTGCCCGCGAGGTCTGGCAGTCCATTAACTTGCCCAACCTCACCGAAAACATCCTGCCCACCCGCGTGCGGGCTTCGCTCGTGCTCCGCAAGGGCGAGAGCCACCTGGTCGAGCAGGTGCGGATGCGCAAGATCTAAGGTTCTGTCCTACTTGCCGAAGCGGCGAGAGCGCTGCGAATAATCGCGTAACGCGCGCAGGAAATCCACCTTGCGGAAGGCTGGCCAGTAGGTATCCGTGAACCAAATCTCCGAATAGGCTGCCTGCCACAGCAAGAAACCAGACAGTCGCTGCTCGCCGGACGTGCGGATGACCAAGTCTGGATCCGGAAGCCCCTTGGTGTACAAGTGCTCGGTAATCGACTCCGCGGTCACGCGGTCCGCGATCTCCGCCGCGGGCGCGCCAGCCTCCACTTCCTCGCGAATGAGGTTCTGCACGGCGTCAACAATCTCCTGGCGGCCGCCGTAGCCCACGGCAATATTAACGATGACCCCAGTGTTGTCCTTGGTACTACCCGCCGCGCGCTGCATCCGCGCCACGACCTCTTCGGGCAGCAGATCCAGATGGCCGACGAGACGCAGCTGGCAGCCCAGGTCGCCCTGCGACAGGTGCATCACCACGTCCGAAATGATGTCAAAAAGCAGCCCCACTTCCTCAGTACTGCGCTTGAGATTCTCAGTGGAGAGCAGGTAGATGGTCACAACCTCTACCTGGGTGTCCCGGCACCACGAGATCATCTCGCCAATTGTGCGAGCGCCCTGCCGGTGGCCGTGAGAGATATCAGTAAAGCCCGCTTCACGAGCCCAGCGACGGTTTCCGTCAGCCATGATGGCGACATGCTTAGGCTGCGGCTTGTCCGCAATCTGGCGCAGCAGACGAGCCTCATAGAGCGGGTAGAGCAGTTGCGGCAGGTAATTCACGGATGTAATTCTACAGACCCCGCCGCCAAAACGGGAGGTTTAAAACGGCGACTTCTTCCGCCGATCCAACACACCAGCTTCTTCCATGGCCTTATCCACCGCTGCCTCATCAAAGACGTCCAGGTTGTGTTCCTGAGCAAACAACATGCGGCGGCGGAAGCGCGAGTAGCGGCGGTGAAACGCCCACCCCAGCGACAGCACGATGATTGCCAGGACCACCAGGATGGTCAGGCCGATGGGCGAGGCTTTGCCGAACTCCGGGCCCACCGGGCCTTCGGGCGTGCCCTGCGCCAGAACCACGGCGTCGGCCACAGAGGGGGCATATGCGGAAAGGTGCGCGAACATACCTGCCACCTTATTCCCCCACCGGCAGTTCTTCCAAGCGTGGCGTCCGCGCCAGCTTGGCGACGCCACCTTCTGCCGCCAGGTCCGCGACATCGATCCCGGCCCACAGCTCCGCCTCGGGCAACGTTGCAGGAACGCGGGTGCGCGCCAGTTCGAACTCCTCGGTCGGCCACAGTTCGCGCTGCACGCTAGCCGGGGTGGCCAAGAATGCGCCGGCGGGATCGATCTGGGTGGCATGCGCCCGCAGGGCGTCGTCACGCTGCTCGAAGTAGTCGCCACACTCCACCTGGGTCGTCACTCGTGCCATGATGTCACCCATGTTGGGATCCCAGCGCTTCATCATCCAGGCATACGGGCTGGTCTTGCCCTGCTCGATGAGATGTTCGTGGAAGAGCTTCATGCGCTGGTAGACAAAGCCGTGGGAGTAGTAAAGCTTGAGGGGGCTCCAGGCCTCGCCCAGCTCCGGCTTGTAGTCCGGATCGCCAGCGCGCTCCCAGGCGAGCATGGACGCGCGGTGCACCATCAGGTGATCCGGGTGCGGGTAGCCGCCGTTCTCGTCGTAAGTAATGATGACGTGCGGTTGGAACTCACGAATGATCTGGATGAAGCGATCCGCAACGTGGTCGTCGCCTGCCAGCGCGAAGCAACCCTCAGGAAGAGGCGGCAACGGATCGCCTTCGGGCAGCCCGGAATCCACGTACCCCAACCACGTGTGCTGCACCCCCAGTGCGGCGGCAGCCTGGGCCATTTCCTCGTGGCGCACTGCCTTCATGTTTTCCTTGACACCCGGACGATCCATGGCGGGGTTGATGATGTCCCCGCGCTCACCACCGGTACAGGTCAACACCAACACATCGGCACCGAGTGCGGCGTACTTGGCGGTGGTGGCCGCCCCCTTGGACGACTCGTCGTCCGGGTGGGCGTGAATGGCCAAGACTTTTAGTCCAGCAAGGTTGTCAGCGTGCACGCACGTCCCCTTTCTCAATAGTCTTCACCATCCTAACCATGGGCCGACATGAACTAAAAGGTGCATGGGCTAAACTACGATTCTATGACCTCCCGTCCTGCCGCCCGATACGGCGGATCCTCTCGCACATCCACCAGCAACTCGGGGACCATGAGTGGCAAGATTATCGCCGTCATCATGGTGGCCATTGTGCTCGCCGCGGCGTTCTTCGCGGCAAAGTACTTCATGGACAAGCAGAAGGTCAACGCGTCCATCAGCTACGTCTCGCACGAGATCATCTCTGACGACAAGACCCGAGTGTGGGTGGATGTCACCCGCAATCGCCCTGAAGAACCGGCCTACTGCATCGTTCAGGCTTATGACTACGACAAGGCAGAAATCGGGCGACGCGAGGTTCCGCTGCCCCCGGGGACGGAGAAGAGTCAGCGCATCGGTGTGGACATCGCGACGACGCGCCGCGGAGTGGCGGGCGGCGTCTACGGCTGCTCCAGCGAGATCCCGTCGTATATGGACCTAGAAAACCCGCAATACACCAGTTAAACCCACGTTCTTGCCCAACTGCGCCTGTGCTATATTTGGTGCGCATTCGAATACTAAAGGGAAGGTTTCACCATGGCAGAAGCAAAGAAGCAGTACATCACCCCGGAAACCAAGGCCAAGCTGGAGCAGGAGCTCCAGGAGCTTATTGATCACCGCCCGGTCGTCGCCGCGGAAATCAACGAGCGCCGCGAAGAGGGCGACCTCAAGGAGAACGCCGGCTACGACGCCGCCCGCGAGATGCAGGATCAGGAAGAGGCCCGCATTAAGCAGATCTCCGAAATCCTCGCCAACTCCACCACTGAGCGCTCCGGCATCGAAGAGGGCGTGGCCCACATTGGTTCCGTGGTGCACGTGTACTACAACGGTGACGAGAACGATAAGGAAACCTTCCTCATCGGTACCCGCGCGGCGGCCTCCGACAACAAGGACCTGGAGACTTACTCCGAGGAGTCCCCGTTGGGCGCTGCCATCCTGGGCGCCCGCGAGGGTGACACCTGCGAGTACACCGCTCCGAGCGGTAAGACCCTGACCGTGACGATTGTCTCCGCAGCACCGTACGATTCCGCGAAGGCTGCTACTCCGCGCGCGGCAAAGTAGTAAAATAGATACGCACTTCCATTCTTTTTCAAGTCAAAGGACGCACTTTCCATGAGCATGTTTTCTTCCCGCCGTATCCTGACCGCTGGCATGGGCGCTGTGGCTGCCCTGGCACTCGCCGCTTGCTCCCCTCCGAACGAGCAGCCGAGCGACAAGAAGGTGGACACCGCGCCTTCCTTCAGCAACGAGAAGTCCGGTTCGGGTTCCTCTGCTGAATCTTCCGCTGAGTCCTCTGATCCTGCTTCTGAGTCTGCTGCGGAGTCCGGCGCAGAATCTGCCACCGAATCCGGTGCGGAGACCGCGACCGAGTCCGGCGCTACTGAGCTGGGCGCTGAGTCCGGCGCCGAGGCACCAGCGGCCTAATTGCTCCTTTGACTGCCAAAAGGGCGCATCCCATATGGGATGCGCCCTTTTGTTATGCCTTCAGCGAACTAGTCGCGGAAGTAGCTCAGCAGACGGAGAATCTCGGTGTAGAGCCACACCAAGGTCACGGCCAGGCCCAGTGCCACGCCCCAGGCGTACTTGGACGGTGCGCCGGCGCGGATGAGACGGTCAGCGGTGTCGAAGTCCAAGAGGAAGGACATCGCCGCCAAGACGATGCAGACCAGGGAGAAGATGATGGCCAGCATACCGCCGTCACGCAGCGGGTTCGCATCGGTGAAGATAGCGAGCAGCAGGTTGCCCAGGGCCATGATGGCCACGCCGAAGATGGCGCCCACCAGGATGCGGGTGAACTTCGGGGTGACGCGGATAGCCCCGGTCTTGTACACGAACAGCATGCCGATAAACACGCCGATGGTTGCCAGGATTGCCTGGCCGATCATCGCGGCGCCGGAGGAACCGCCCACGGTGAAGTTCGTGAACATCAGCGAGAAGCCGCCAACGAAAAGGCCCTCGAAGACTGCATAAATCAGCGTGACGGCCGCGGAACCGTACTTCTTGCCGAACGAGGAGATCAGCACGGTAATGAAGCCGCCAATTGCGCCGACGAGGGTCAGGATCATCGCCAGGCCCGGGTTGCCGAGGCCGACGAAGTAGTTGACTGCCGCAAAGGCAATGATGACGGCCAGGGTGATACCCGTCTTGGCCACCACATCATCAATGGTCATCGGGCGTTCGGTGGCCACCGGCTGCTGTTGGTAGCCTCCCATCCCTGGATAACCCTGATACCCCTGCGCGCCGGGGTATCCCTGCGCACCCGGGGCGTTCTGGTACCCAGCCTGTGTTTGCTGCATGGCACTGTTGCCAATTGAGTTCATAACCGGGTTACTGCTTCGCATGAGCTTCCCAAATCCTTTCACGACGTTTCTTTACCACCGGTTCAACGATCCGGACGTGCCTATTGTTCCCTAGTTTCAAAAATAGGTGTGGCTCAACCCACCCCCGCATTCATTAGTCCCGACATCTCCGCACACCGCCCCAACCACCCCACTCGGCAACCGGCCGGCGCGCGCAACCCACCAACCGTGGCACTTCGGGCGCACCGCCCTAACCACCCCACCCGGCAACCGGCCGGCGCGCACAGCCCACCAACCGTGGCACTTTGGGCGCACGGCGGCGCTGGAGGGGGCGGGACAGCAAAAGGGAGGCCGAAGCCTCCCTTTTACTGCTTAACGTAGGTGATGGTGCCCCCAGTCGGACTCGAACCGACACTGAATGGATTTTAAGTCCACTGCCTCTGCCGATTGGGCTATAGGGGCGTTGTGCGCTCGTACCATTTTAAGGCACGGCGCGCGGGAACTAACAATAGGGCACGCTACTGCGCGGCGTCCACGATTCCGGCGATGATGCCGTCGAGAATGTCTTTCTCGCTAATTACGAAGGAATTGGTGTCAGTCGCATCGCCGATGAGGTCCATGATTCCGTGCACCGCCACCGCGCCGCCGCCAATGACGTCCGCGCGGCCCGGATGAATGACAGGATTCAGCGCGCGGGACGCAGCCGGCTGCTTCACCAGGTGATCTAGAAGCACACGCAGCGCACCGAAGCGAACGATGCTGCCGT
Source organism: Corynebacterium incognita (assembly GCF_014217255.1). Classification (NCBI taxonomy): domain Bacteria; kingdom Bacillati; phylum Actinomycetota; class Actinomycetes; order Mycobacteriales; family Corynebacteriaceae; genus Corynebacterium; species Corynebacterium incognitum. The sequence goes on along the minus strand of NZ_CP059404.1, from coordinate 2,025,055 downwards.
GAATGGCATCCGGGTCGTACTTCTCCAGGCCCTGGGCGAGAGCCGAGAGCGTGGTGAACGTTCCTGCGCACCCGACGAACGTCCGGGCATCCTGGAGCGGTACTGTCTTCGCGACGTCGGCAAGCTGTGCGGAAACATAGTCGCGCGCGGCCGCAAGCTCGTCCGGGGTGGCAGGGTCGGTGGGAAGGAAACGCTCCGTGAGGCGGACGCAGCCCATGCGCGCGGAGTAGGCGCCATGGATGTCGCCGGTGTGGTCGCCCACGATGAACTCGGTCGAGCCGCCGCCCAGGTCAATGACGCAGAACGGCCCCTTGTCCGGGCTCAAGTCCCCCACCGCGCCGCGGAAGGACAGCTGGGCCTCTTCCGCACCAAAGATGACCTCCGCCATCGCGCCCGGCTGGATTTGCCCGAGGAGCTCGGCAGTCATGTCGAAGAACTCTTGGCGGTTTTCAGCATCGCGGGACGCGGAGGTGGCTACCATGCGGACCGCGGTGACGTTTTCAAAGCGCATCTGCTCCACGAAGTTGGACAGCGCGGCGCGTGCTCGCGCGATGGCAGCGTCGGAGATGCGGCCGGTAGCGTCCACGCCTTCGCCGAGGCGGATGATCTCCATGAGCCGAGTGACGTCACGGATCTTGCCGTCCGGGAGGACTTCGGAGATGAGTAGTCGGATGGAATTGGTGCCGCAGTCGACGGCAGCGTAGCGAGGCACTATCTGGTTGCTCCTTGTTAGCTTCTTTGCTTTAGGCGTTGCTGAAATCGAAGTCGGCGAGGTTGATGCCGAGCTCTTCGGTGGTGGGCCAGTCCGCGGGGATCGCAGTGCCACGCAGGTTGCCGTGGTCCGCAGCCATGGCCACGGCCTCGGTACCGAGACGGAAATGCTCAGGTCCCTCCGCCAGCGCATAGGCGATGAGCACGTGCAGGCACTTCACCCGGTCGGGCATGCCGCCACCGGAGAAGTCAGTGCCCAGGTCTTCCATCTCGTTGCGCTTGGCCAAGAAGTGCTCGTGGGCCGCGCGGTAGTCGGCGGCGAGGTCTTCGTCGGTCTCCAAACGAGATTCCATCCACTTCATCACGTGCGCTACCTCCAGGCGGGAAGCTTCCGCAGTCAGGCGCGGGTCCGTGAGGTAGTAGAGGGTAGGAAACGGCGTGCCGTCGGGAAGCTTCGGCGCGGTCTTGAGGACCGCGGGCTGCCCGTCAGGGGTGCGGTAGGAGATGTCCACGACGCCGCGCGGGCGACGCCCCAGCTGTTCCTGGACGACGTCGAGGTCTGCTTCAGTTACGCTCATGCCCGCTATTGTCTCACGAAGCCGGCGGGCGCGTATCTTCAGCCACGGACTCCCACAGCACTGCGTACCACTCGCGTTGGTCTTCTTCCGCGTGCTTGTCCGTGGTCAGGCTTCCCTGGTCGCTGACCCGGGGGTCCAGGATGCGGTAGGCCGTCTCCCCTGGCGCAACCACGCCGAGGCGGCGGCGGGCCTCTTCTTCGATGAAGTCCTCGTCGCGGTATTTCTCAATGTCGCTGAGGAGGCGTTCCTTCTCCGCTTTCTTCGCTGCAATGGACTCGTGAAGGCGCGCTATCTCGGTGCGCCCTTGGTAATAGTTGCGCAGCGGCATAGCGATGGTGATGAGGATGATCAGCAACACGGTGGTGAGCACGGCGAAGCCGACGATGTCGAGGCGCTGCGGCAAGCGCTTGGCGACGTCCGCGCTGGTGGCGGCCAGCGAGCGGCCTTGCACCTCGCGGTGGGCGACGGGGACTTTCTTGGCTGCACGCTGTGGTCGTCGTTCTGTCCGGCGTGCGGGCGGCTCGCCGGAAGCCCCGGCGCGTGGCGCTGCGTTGCGCTCCGCCCGGTTGTTTCCTTTGTGCGACGACTGACCAAACATAATTAAGCCCCAATCCTAGCCAAAGGATGGGGCTTCATTGACTGTGGCGCGCGATCCGCGCCACGTGTTTTTACAGCGATTTAGCCGTTGAAACGCGGGAACGCGGAGCGACCAGCGTAGACGGCGGCGTCGCCGAGCTCGTGCTCGATGCGCAGCAACTGGTTGTACTTAGCCACGCGCTCGGAGCGGGCCGGGGCGCCGGTCTTAATCTGGCCGCAGGACAGCGCGACGGCCAGATCGGCGATGGTGGTGTCCTCGGTCTCGCCAGAGCGGTGGGACATCATGGTGCGGTAGCCATTGCGGTGAGCCAGCTCCACGGCATCGAAGGTCTCGGTGAGGGTACCGATCTGGTTGACCTTCACCAGCAGAGCATTGGCGGCCTTCTTGTCGATGCCCTCCTGCAGGCGAGCCGGGTTGGTGACGAAGAAGTCGTCGCCGACGATCTGCACCTTGTCGCCGATGGCGGCGGTGAGAGCGGTGTAGCCCTCCCAGTCGTCCTCCTGCAGCGGGTCCTCGATGGACACGATCGGGTACTCGGAGATGAGCTCCTCGTAGACCTTGTTCATTTCCTCGGCAGTGTGCTCGCCGCCCTCGAAGTGGTACTTGCCGTCCTTGAAGAACTCGGAGGAAGCGACGTCGAGAGCCAGAGCAATCTGCTCACCTGGGGTGTAGCCGGCAGCCTTAATGGCCTCCATGATGAGATCCAGGGCGGCCTTGGTGGACTCGACGGACGGGGCGAAGCCGCCCTCGTCGCCCAGGCCGGTGGACAGGCCGCGATCCTTGATGACCTTCTTCAAGCTGTGGTAGACCTCCGCGCCCTGGCGTAGTGCCTCGGAGAAGGATTCTGCGCCGATGGGGGCGATCATGAACTCCTGGACGTCGACGCCGGAGTCAGCGTGTGCGCCACCGTTGAGGATGTTCATCATCGGGACCGGCAGGGTGTGGGCGTTCGGGCCGCCGATGTAGCGGTACAGCGGCAGGTCTGCGGACTCGGCGGCGGCCTTGGCTGCTGCCATGGACACGCCGAGGATGGCGTTGGCACCCAAGCGGGACTTGTTCTCGGTGCCGTCAAGCGCGATCATGGCCTGGTCAATGAGGCGCTGGTCATCGGCCTCGAAGCCGACCAGCTCGTCAGCGATTTCCTCGTTGACATTCTCCACTGCCTTGAGGACACCCTTGCCGCCGTAACGCTCGTCTTCGTCGCGAAGCTCGTGAGCCTCGTGCACGCCGGTGGATGCGCCGGAAGGCACGCCGGCGATGCCGTGCGCGCCGTCATCCAGGAATACGGCTGCCTCGACGGTGGGATTACCGCGGGAGTCCATAATCTCACGTGCAAATACATGAATGATTTCTGCCATGGTGGTGCTGCTCCTTAAACAAGCTCTTTGAGTTCACGACGGGTTCGCGGCAGCGCCACGGCGGAGCCTGAGGAGGCACCGCGGCGCGGGTGGTCCCCGTTCCCCACAATTCTTACACAATCCGCGGGCCGGGTACCGGGCTTCGTCACGGTTTTCACACCTGGGAAGGGGTAAACCCCCTTGATGCATGGTTCGCTAGGACGTCGCGGGCTGCCCTTGGGCGTAGGAGTTGGCGGCTAACGCCACGCGGCGGAGGTATTCCTCGGATTGGTTATAGGCAAAAATGGCGCGGCGCCAGTCCTTCTTTTTTGTCAGGTCTCGCCCGTCGGCACAGAGGAGTTTGGCGGCAGAGAGCGCGGCGTCGTCGATCTGATGCGGGTTGGGCTTGCCGTCGCCGTCGGCGTCTAGGCCGTAGCGTCCCCACGACTCCGGGATGAACTGCATGGGCCCTACTGCGCGGTCATGCTCGGGGTCCCCGTCGAACTCGCCGTCATCGGTGTCGGGGGTATCCGCGGTCCCGGAGGAGCCGTCGAGTTTGATGCCCACGATGTGTGGGATGGCTTCGCCGTTGTCGTTGAGCTCGGAGGGTTTGAACCAGTTGCCGTTGTACGTGCCGTGGCGGGTTTCTACCCAGCCGATGCCGGCGAGTGTGTTCCAGGACAGGTGACATTCGGGCCACGCGTCGCGGGCGATGAGTTCAGCGTTGGCGTAGGCGCGCAGGGCTTGGCCCGAGATATCGGTCTGCGCCGCGATGGGTTGCGACCACTCGGTGAGTTCATTGGCGGTGCGCCCGGGGCCGTTGACGTCGATGTCGGCGACAGCGACGGGCTGCGCCGGCGGCATGTCCGCGGAGACCTTGTCCAGCCGGCGCGAGGACTGCATATTACCCGCTAAGGAGAACATCCACCCGGCGACGGCAAAGACCACCACGATGACGAGGATCGTGGCGGCGACGATGGTAAGCCGTACCCGGGACTGCCGTGACATAGTGAAGCAAAATCCTACCGGCACGAGACGTGCAAGGGGTGGCGGCCTTCCGAACCGTGCGCACATTCCCGGCAAATCCCCAGCACAGCAACACCGCCACCACTTGCGGCACTTTAGTCACTCCTGTATCAATAACCCCATGAACATCAAGCGCATCTTCGCCGCCGGCGCCGCGGCCCTTACCCTGTCCGCCACCACCGCCCTCGCAGCCCCGGCCACCGCCGCCGAAACCAACCCCCTCGCCTCCATCGGCGCCATCGACGAACTGATCGGCGGCGCCACCACTGCAGCACTCGACGGCATGACCTGCCAGCAGCTGCACTCCGTTCTGAGCTGGACTGACTCCCAGACCCCCGACAACGTCTACGACAAGTCCTTCACCCGCTCCCAGCTCCAGGCCAACCTCACCAAGGTCACCACTTCCCAGCTCAAGACCTCTCCCTACGTGGCCCTATTTACTTCCAAATACGCAGGCAAGACCGCCGACAAGGCCCTCAAGTGCGGCCTGGTCAAGGAAGATCCCCAGCTGCCCGGCACCCTCGGCTCCCTGACCACACTGTCCTCCAAGGCCGTCGCCATACAGCCGGCCATCGAGGCCCTCTCTTCCCGCCGCTAACGCCCGTCCCGTTCCTCCGCCTCCCGCCGCTCCCGCGCCTTCCCTTCGGCCCACAGCCGATCCTGGGTCTCGGTATCGACCACCGTATCCGTACCGTCGAACAGGTAAGGGGCGCGGGAGGCCATCTTTTTCACGAAGCTCTCCGCCACATCCGCGAAATCAAAGGCCCCGCGGCGCGCGGCGATCTCAGCGTGGAAGAGCACTTGCAGCAGGACGTCGCCAAGCTCCTTCTTCAGCTCCGCATCGCCAGCCTGGGCGCGCACCGCGTCCGCGAACTCCTGCGCCTCCTCCTCGAGGTACGGCAACAGGGTCTCGTGCGTCTGCGCGCGCTCCCACTCGCCGATATCCTGGGCGCGCTGCATGAGCTTCACCGCCCGCCCTACGGCATCGCTTCTCGACGCCGCTTCCACCACCCGCTCGCCGTGGGCCACCCGCTCGCGCACCGCATCGTCCTGCTCGTTGGTGCTCACCAACACCCCAGTCCCCAATGGTTCGCCCGCCAAATCACCAAGGTGCCAGCGCACCGACATGGGCACCTCCCAGGTGTAGGTCACGGGCCCGGGAAGCTTCCCGTCTGGACCGAATGCATCCAGTGGAATCATCATGGGCCAACGCGGGTCAAGTAACAGGACAGTCATGTCTGCCACTTTATTACTTTGCTTACATTTTAGTTGGTTTAGCCCCACCAATTTCGCAAATTTAGCCATAACCTGTACGTTTATCCGCATGACTTCAACAACCCAGAAGAACTCGGTGACGATGTGGACGCTCGTGTCCCTCATCATCGGTTCCTGCGTCGGCGCGGGAATCTTCTCGCTGCCGCAAAACATCGCGTCCGTCTCCGGACCCGGCGCGATGCTGATCGGCTGGGGCATCGCGGGCGTCGGCATGCTGTCGGTCGCATTCGTTTTTGAGATCCTCGCGCACCGCAAGCCCCACCTCGACTCCGGCGTCTACTCCTACGTGCGCGCCGGCTTGGGCGACTTCATCGGCTTCGCTGCCGGCTGGGGTTACTGGCTCGGCTCCGTCATCGCTCAGGTCGGCTACGCCACCCTGTTCTTCAACACGATTGGCCACTACGTCCCGTTCTTCAGCTCGGACAACCGGCTCGTCTCCGCTATCTCCGTCTCGGTGATGACGTGGGTCATCTTCGCCATCTTGGCCCGCGGCGTCAAGCAGGCAGCACTGATGAACGTTGTGGCCACTGTGGCCAAACTGGTCCCTATCCTGTCTTTCGTGGTCCTCGTGGCCTTCTTGGGCTTTAGCTGGGACAAGTTCACCTTCGACTTCTGGGGCCGCGATTCCGGCGCCACCGTCTTTGAGCAGGTCCAGGGCATCATGCTGTTCACGGTGTGGGTCTTTATCGGTGTGGAGGGCGCCTCGGTGTACTCCAAGCAGGCCCGTAAGCGTTCCGACGTCGGCCGCGCCACCGTGATCGGCTTCCTCTCGGTCCTTTTCCTCCTGGTATCGGTGTCCACGCTGTCCTTCGGCGTGCTCTCCCAGGCGGAGCTAGCCGCGCTGCCGGACAACTCCATGGCCTCGGTACTGGAGGCAGTCGTCGGCCCGTGGGGCGGCCTGTTCATCTCGATCGGCCTGTGCCTGTCCGTCCTGGGCGCGTATGTGTCCTGGCAAATGCTGTGCGCAGAACCCATCGTCATGATGGCCATTGATGGGCTCATCCCCCACCGCATCGGCAAGATCAATACCGCCGGCTCGCCGTGGGTGGCGCAGCTCATCTCCACCACGGTCATCCAGCTGACGGTGATCATCTTCTTCCTCAACGAAACCTCGTACACCGTCATGGTGCAGCTGGCCACCATCATGTACCTGCTGCCGTATATCTTCTCGTCGATCTATCTGCTGATGCTGGCAACCCGCGGCAAGGGACTCACTCACCCGCACGCGGGCGTAAAGTTCGATCTTTCAGGTCCGGAGGTCTCCCGTTCCGCCAACCGCCGCCACTTCGTCATTGCGGTCGTGGCCTTCATCTATTCGATGTGGCTCATCTACGCGGCGGACCCGGTGTACGTCCTCTTCGGCGCGCTTGCCGTCCTGCCCGGCACGGTGCCCTACGTGGGCACCCGCCTGGCGCGAAAGGAGCGCGTATTCAACGCCTTCGAATGGTGCGTTGTCGCGCTCATTCTCGCCGCCTCCGCCTACGCGGTCTGGGGACTGGCGACGGGGACGCTGTCCCTGTAGCTCCTACTCACTGAAGGAAAACACTCCCCCGCCACCCTTCTTTGGCTGAGCGCCTGCCTCCGCCTGCGCGGGCTCACGCTTGGAACCGTCGACGTTGGTGGGCTCGATGTCGAACATGTCCGCCAGGAAGTCCGCCATCCACTGCAGCAACTCGACGTCGCGAAGCTTCGGCGAGGTCAGTGTGCGCCCGGCCTTCGGGAAACTCAGCTGGATGGCCTTCGCGGCAGCGCGGTAATTGGACCCCGGGTAGAGACGCTTGAGGCGAATCTGCTTGGAATCCGGCATATCCACCGGGTGAACCTTGATGCGCGTACCTTGCACCGTGATGTCGGAGACCTTCGCGCGGCGCGCCTGGTGGCGCAGGCGCGACACCGCGAGCAGGCGCGAGACTTCCTCCGGAACGGGTCCGTAGCGGTCCTCCATCTCCTCGATGACCAGCTGCAGGTCCTTGTTGTCCTTGGATTCCGCGAGCTTGCGGTAGACCTCCAGGCGCAGGCGCTCCGAGTTGATGTAGCTTTCCGGAATGTGCGCATCCACCGGTAGGTCGATGCGAATCTCCTTCGGCCCCTGATCCGTGGCGTCCAAAGGTTGACCGGAGGCGAGCGCCTTGAAGGTCTCCACGGCCTCCCCCACCAGGCGAACGTACAAATCAAAACCCACACCGGCGATGTGGCCGGACTGCTGCGCACCCAGCACGTTGCCGGCGCCGCGCATCTCCAGGTCCTTCATTGCCACGGCCATGCCGGCGCCCAAATCATTGTTCTGCGCGATCGTCGCCAGGCGGTCGTAGGAGGTCTCTGTGAGCGTCGCCCCCTTCGGGTACAGGAAGTAGGCGTAGCCGCGCTCGCGGGAACGGCCCACGCGCCCGCGCAGCTGGTGCAGCTGAGACAGGCCCATGTGGTGGGCGTTTTCGACGATGAGTGTGTTGGCGTTGGCGATGTCCAGACCGGTTTCTACGATGGTGGTGCAGACCAACACGTCGTATTCGCGGTCCCAGAATCCCTGGACGGTCTTTTCCAGCAAGTCCTCGCTCATCTGACCGTGCGCCACCACGATGCGGGCCTCCGGTACCAGGTCGCGCAGTTCGCGGGCCTTCTTCTCAATATCCGCCACCTTGTTGTGGATGAAGAAGGTTTGGCCATCGCGGAGCAGCTCGCGCCGAATCGCGGCGGCCACCTGCTTGTCCTCGTAGGCGCCGACGTACGTCAGCACGGGGTGGCGGTCCTCCGGTGGGGTGAGGATGGTGGACATCTCGCGGATACCCGCCATGGACATCTCCAAGGTACGGGGGATCGGAGTCGCCGACATGGTGAGCACGTCCACTGAGGCCTTCAGTGCCTTGATGTGCTCCTTGTGCTCCACGCCGAAGCGCTGCTCCTCATCCACCACGATGAGGCCCAGGTTCTTCCACTGCACCCCGGTTTGGAGGAGACGGTGCGTGCCGACGACGACGTCTACCGTGCCGTCTGCCAGACCGTGAAGGATCTCCTTGGCATCCTTCGTGGATGTAAAGCGCGAGAGCACCCGGATGTTGACGGGGAATCCCTGCATGCGCTCGCTAAACGTGTCAAAGTGTTGCTGTGCCAGCAAGGTGGTGGGCACCAGCACGGCCACTTGCATGCCGTCCTGCACTGCCTTGAAGGCCGCGCGCACCGCCACTTCGGTCTTGCCGTAGCCGACGTCGCCAACCACGACGCGGTCCATGGGAACGGTGGACTCCATGTCTTGTTTCACCGCGTCGATGGCCAGCATTTGGTCCTCGGTCTCGACGAAGGGGAAGTTGTCCTCCATCTCCGCCTGCCACGGAGTATCGGAGGCGAAGGCGTGCCCCGGCGCGGACTGCCGCTTGGCGTAGAGCTCCACGAGTTCGCCGGCGATTTCGCGCACGGCGGCGCGCGCCTTCTTCTTGGTGTTCTTCCAGTCCGAGCCGCCCATCTTGGACAGCGTCGGGGACTCGCCGCCGGTGTACTTGGACAGCAAGTCCAACGAATCCATGGGAACCCAGAGCTGGTCGGCGGGCTGGCCGCGCTTGCTAGCGGCGTATTCGAGCACCACGTATTCGCGCCGCGACGTCTCATCACCTGCCTGGATGGTGCGCTCCGCCATCTTGAGGAAGCGCCCGATGCCATGGGTTTCGTGCACCACGAAGTCACCGGTTTTGAGCGCGAGCGGATCCACCCGGTTGCGGCGCTTGGCGGGGCGGCGTTTAGCGCCCGCGATGTCTGAGACACGGTTGCCGGTGAGATCGGTTTCGGTGATGACCACGAGCGGCAGAGCGTCGGCGTCTTTCAGCTTGCGGACCTTCGGAAAAACCAAGCCCGCGTGGCTCAACGCCTGGTACAAGGTGACCTCGCCAGGCGAAGGCTCCCAGGCCGGGGTGGCCACCTTAGCGCGGATCCCCTGCTCAGCAAAGCGTTCCACCATGCGCTTGATGGCGCCCTGGTTAGGGGCGATGAACGCTGCGCGCCCGCCCGCCGTGGTGTGCGCCAGGAGCTGGGCCATCATGACCTCAATCTCCTTGAGATCACCGCGCGGGGTGGGGCCGGGCTCGAACTCAAGCGGCAGGGACTTGTCCTCGTCACCCTGCATCATGCCGGGCGGTGCGAAGGTCCACCAGGGATGCCCGGACTTGCGGACGCCTACTTCGAGGGCGTCATAGGAGCGGTAGCTCGACGCCTCCACGTCAAGGCCCTCGACGGCAAGCGGACCGTCCGCCCCCATGGCGGCGGCCTCCCAGCCGGCCTCCAAGAACTCGGTGTCGGTGGTCACGAGGTCGTCGATGCGGCGCCGGATCTTTTCCGGGGCGACGAGGAGCACGTGGGCGTCGGCAGGCAAGAACTCGGTGAGCATCACCAACTGGGAATCCGCAAGGACCGGCAGCAGCGCCTCCATGCCGTCAGCAGGGATCTTCTCCGCAACCTTGGTGAGCAGCTCCACAAGCGCCGCGTTGCCCGGGTGTTTGGTGGTCAATTCCGCGGCGCGGGCGGCCACGGAATCAGTGATGGGGAGCTCGCGTGCCGGGTGGCAGCGCACCTCCGAGATGGCAACCTCCACAATGGCACGTTGGTCGGCGACGGAGAACTGACGAATGTCAGTGACCTCGTCGCCCCACAACTCCACGCGGACCGGATAGTCCATGGCGGTGGGAAAAACGTCCACGATGCCGCCGCGGGTGGCAAACTCGCCGCGTTTGGCAACCATGTCCACGTGCTTGTAGCCGCGGAAATTTAGCCCTTCTACGAGCTCGGTGAAGTCGTACTCCCCGCCTTCGCGGACGACGACCGGCTCACGGCCCGGCACCTCGCGCAATAGCGGTTGCGCGACACCGCGCGCGGCGGTGACGATGACGCGGACGTCGTCACGCTCCAGGCGCTCAAGCACCTGCGCACGGCGGCCCACGATGTCTACGCCGGGGCTCAGCCGCTCGTGCGGCAACGTCTCCCACGAGGGGAAGAACGCGGCCTTGTCGCCCACCATGGCTTGGAGCTCCGCGGTGAGATCCTCGGCCTCGCGCCCGGTGGCGGTCACCACTAGGACGGGCGCACGCTGTGCCAGCGCACCAATCGCCCACGGCCGCGCCTGGTCGATGCCGGTGATGTGCAGCTCCGGCTCGCCCACGTTGGCGAGCAAGCCTTTAAGCTTCGGATCAGTGGCGGCAATGTTGAGCAGGCCCGCCAGCATCGGTGCGGTGGTACGGGAGTCCTGTTTATCGGCCATCTTGTCAGCCATGCTTAGTTCGTTTCATCCTTTACTGGTGCTGCTGGCGGTGCGGGAGCGGGTTCAGCCTCCGGCGCGCTGTCTGGTGCCGTTCCCGGCAACGTGTCCGAGTCGAAAGCGCTGAGTTTCGGCTGCTGCTGCAGGCCCCGTAGTCCGTGCCACGACAGGTTCACGATGTGTGCGGCTACTTCTTCCTTGGCGGGGCTGCGTACGTCCAGCCACCACTGCGCGGTATTGGCCACCATGCCGACGAGCGCCTGTGCGTACAGCGGTGCCAAGGCCGCGTCCAGCCCGCGGTGTTCAAAGGCCTCGGCGAGGATATACGACACCTCGTTGACTGCAGCGTTGAGCAACGTGGAGTAGCTGCGCTCGGTCCCCCGCTTGGAATCTCGCACCAAGATGACGAAACCGTCGGTTTGCTCATCCACGTAGGTCAGCAGGGCCAGCGCGGCTTTCTCGATGCGCTGCTTCCAGGAACCGCTCACGAGCGCTTCCATCACCACGTCTTCCAGCGCCCGCATCTCCCGGTCAATGACCACGGCGTACAGGCCTTCCTTGCCGCCGAAGTGCTCGTACACCACAGGCTTGGATACCCCTGCGCGGTGCGCGATCTCCTCCACGCCTGCGCCGTCGAAGCCAAGCTCGGCAAAAGCCGCGCGCCCCACTTCGATGAGCTGCTCGCGGCGCATCTGCCCGGTCATCCGCTTTTGAACCATGGCTGCCAGTTTAACCCGCACCCGCCCCATTTATTACTCGCGGGCTCTCGTCGGTTAAGATAGACGGGCGCTCGCGCAATTCCCCATGGTGTAATGGCAACACTACGGTTTTTGGTACCGTCATTCCAGGTTCGAGTCCTGGTGGGGAAGCTTTTCATTTTTCCTGCGCGTTTTTCGCCGAGCTTTTCCGCGCACCTCTCGGCAGGCCTCTGCACTCTCCTAGCGCCACTGCCCCCAGTCAATTATGTTTGAAATATGCCTACTTTTCGCCGCATCCTGACTTCAGTAGCCATCGCCACCACAACCGCCCTGTCCGTCCCCCAGGCCGCCGCTATCGATCCCCTGCAGTCCTCGTCCTACGCCGTGGAGAAGGCCACCGCTGACGCCACGCGTTTCATCAATTCCTTCCTGCCCGGCGCCGCGCCTAAAAAAAGAGCGCCGAAGCCCGTGACCAAGCGCCCCTCCGCTCCAAGCAAGGGTTCCCG